>DMPQ01000355.1 GCA_003455945.1 Planctomycetaceae bacterium | reverse complement strand
CGGCCGAGATCGACGTACTCGTAGCCTTGGTGTCCGAAGTAGAACGCGACTTGGTCCGAGAAGAAGTTCTTGACGCTCATCCACTCGCCGGCGAGCGAGCCGACGACGACCAGCAGCAAAGCGGCGAAGAGCACGTTGACGCCGAACCGCTGCAGCTTCGGTTCCGCCTCGCTGACGAGCGGTCCGATGAACAGGCCGGCGGCGAGCCAGGCGGTGNNACGACGCCGAGTCCCATCTGCGCGAGGATCAGCGCCGCCACGACCCAGAAGAACTTGACCGTCGCCCGCTGGGACGGAGTCGCTTGCCAACGTGCCAACGGATCGCGCGAGGTGTCGAGTCCCGCCGTCTCGTCCTCCTCGGGGCGAGACGCATACCACCAGGTCATCGCCGAAATGCCGGCCAGCAGCANNCAATTGCCGGTGTAGCTCGCCGAGTCGCCGGGGCGAGCCGCGGCGGCCGACCAGGAGGTCCAGAAGAAGAAGGCGGTCAGCTTGCGCGTTCGCGCCTCGGACGAGACGGTGCCGGCAGGAATCGAGTAGTCGTCCTGGCCGTCGATGAAGATCGATCGGTAGTGATCGGCAAGCGAACGGAACGCCGCTGCGCGCTCGGCCCCGATCGTCAGCGTTCCGTTCGACGGATCGTAGGTGTTGTCGCGAAACTCCGATGTCAGGCGAGCGGTCAACTGTCCCTGACGCTCGGGCGAAAGCTCGTCGAAGGAGGCATCGAACTCCCCGCGACTCCACGCGTCCAGCACGAACGTCGCTTCGCGATGAAGATAGTCGGCGGTCCAGTCGGGAGCGACGTAGCTGCCGTGCCCCCAGATCGAACCGACCTCCATGCCGCCGAGGGTCTGCCAGACGTTCTGCCCGGCGGTGATCTCGCCCGAATCGATGACCACCTCGCCGTCGGCGGTGACGACTCGCTCGACGATCGGAGGCATCTCCTGGTGGATGCGGACTCCGATCCAGCCGAGAACCGCGAACGACGCGATCAGGACGAGCGCGAACGCGAGCCAGAGTCGACGCATGAGAGAGAACCTCCGTGGTGCGGATCACCGCCGGTCGACGCCGCCCCTTCGGCAGCGAGCGACGCGGAACGTGGGAGCAGGAGCGCGTGGGAGCTGCCGAGACGAGGAACGGCAGCGAACGGGTCGAAACGAGTCGCTTCGCCGCGGTCAGAGCCTGGCCGCGCGGCGCCTTGCGGGAACGTGACGAGCGGAGCGGACCCGGACGGAGCGTGCGAAGTCGCTAGCCCGGACCGCGACGGTCGAGGCGTTCCGTGAGCGAAATCAGTCGGGAAAAGACCGGTTCGGCACGATCGGCAAGCGGCGTGTGGTGCGACGCCGCACGGGGGCGATCTTCCGGATTCCTAATCGGGATGTCAAGGTCCGAATAGCAGGAAGGGTCGATTTTGCGGAAGACCCCTCCACCGTCCTGCCCCCGCCTCGCGGCAGTTCGCCGGGGGCGATGACGATCGCGCTGCGCGGGGGGCGGTTCGGTGTCGTGTTCGGCGGCTCGACCGAGGGTTTCGCCTCTCGGCCGACCCCAGCACTCTCGAAAAACCGCCATGGACTCCGCCGCGACTCGCCGATACATTTCCCCTAACGAGTCGAGACGAGCGATCCGCCCGGTCAGCGCGATCGAATTCGTCCGGACGTCAGACGGCGGTCGATCGAACGATGTTCCGAGGCGTGATGGCGATGCTGGTGGCGGCGACGGTGCTTTGGCACGCGGTCGTCGGTTGCTGTGCCCATCATCATCACGTCGATTCGGTCGCTCATCCTGCTGGTTCGTGTTGCGGATCGGTCGTCGATGTGTCGCGATGCGAGCACGGCGAGGTCGAAGGTCCTTCGCACGATCAGACGGCTCACCATCAAGCGGCACACGACCGAGCTCGTGGCTCCCGTTCGGTTCGGACGTTCGAGACCGGCGGCGACTCGGCAGCGTGCTGCAGCATCTTCCCCCTCGATGGTCCCGGCACCGATCCCTCCGAACAGCACCACGACGACTGCGCGGACGGCGAGTGCGTGTTGGCGGTCGGTCTGATCGAGACGAGGGCGAGTTTCGTATCGCTTCTCGATTCGGCGGTCTCGACCGGCCGGTTCGGGTTCGAGACGGTCGTTCGCCCCGAGCCGATCCGCATCGTCTCGTCCACCTCCGAGAATCTCGGAGATCTTTCCGTGCCGCGCGGTCTGCGCCGGCATCTGTCGCTCGGCAAGCTGACCTGTTGAGCGACCGGGACGCGACGTCGGGCTCGTTCGAGTCCGTTTCCGATCCCGATTCGACGCTCGTCCGCCGATGAAGCGGCTGCCGCGCGATCGAACCTCTCGCTCCCTTTCGGATCGTGATCGAACCGCGCCGGTCGCTCGGTTTTCGGGCGGCCTGCGGTCGAGATCGCATCCCGACGCGTGCTTTCCGGAGATCCTGTCGTGGAGACTCGACTTGTCAGACCGGCGATGGTCGGACGCAAGATTTACCGATGGCTGATGGTCGGACTGGCGGTGGCGGCAGCGGCGACCTCTCCGCTCTGGAACGACTCGGTGCGGCGAATGATCGGGTCGGGGGCGCAAGGCGCATCGCCGGACGACGACCATGCCGGCGACGACCATGCCGGCGACGACCACGATCATGACCACGATCANNGTCGATCGAGCTGAGTGCGACGGCGCTCCGCAACATCGGGTACGAACCGTTCGAAGTCGGGCTCGGTTCGTTCGACCGATCGATCACCGTACCGGCGATGGTGGTCGAGCGCCCCGGTCGATCGCAACTGCGGATCACCGCTCCGTTGTCGGGCGTCGTGACGAAGATCGAACCGATTCACGGTGCGGCGATCGAGCCGGGGGCGGCGCTGTTCGAGATCCGTCTGACGCACGAGGAGCTGGTGACCGCTCAGTCCGCGCTGCTGCGGACGATCGAGAATCTGGACGTGATCCGCCGCGAGATCGAGCGACTGACGTCGGTCGGCGAAGGGGTGGTCGCGGGGCGCCGGATCATCGAGCAGGAGTACGAACGGCAGCGACTGGAGGCGAGTCTGCGGGCCGAGAGTCAGGCGCTGCTGCTGCACGGTCTGACCGTCGAGCAGGTCGACGGGATCGTCAACGGCCGGCAGCTCATCTCGACGATCGCCGTCGCTGCGCCGATCGTCGATCACGACGACGAAGCGTGCGCGGATCCGCATCTGTATCACGTGCAGGACCTGCCGGTTCGGCTGGGCGAGCATGTCGAGATCGGGCANNATCGCGGAACGGCTGGCGAGCGAGTGCTGCGGTCGTGGTCGGAGACGGGACGACCGACGTGATCGAGGGGCTCGAACTGCTCTATCTGGACGATCAGGTCGACACCGACTCGCGCATCTTCCGCTTCTACCTTCGCTTGCTGAATCAGGTGATGCTCGATCGGAACGACGCGCTCGGCTACCGCTTTCTGGATTGGCGATTCAAGCCGGGGCAGCGTCTGGAACTGCATGTCCCGGTCGAGCGGTGGGAATCCCGACTGGTGTTGCCGGTCGACGCGGTGATCGAAGAGGGGGTCGAAGCGTACGTCTATCGGCGCAACGGCGACCATTTCGATCGCATCTCGGTGCAGGTCGAGTATCGCGACCAGCGCTCGTGCGTGATCGCCAATGACGGGACGCTCTTTCCGGGCGATGTCGTCGCCGGTCGCGGCGCGTATCAGNNCTCGGGCGGCGGAGTCGATCCTCATGCCGGTCACAACCACTGAACGGCCGACATCGAGGAGCCCAGACCATGTTGGATTCGATCATTCGCTTTGCGCTGGGCAACCGGCTGCTGATTCTTGCCGCGGCGATCTTCCTGATCGTCTACGGCGGCTGGCAGGCGACTCGTCTGCCGATCGACGTCTTTCCCGATCTGAACCGACCGCGCGTCGTGATCATGACCGAAGCACCGGGAATGGCTCCGGAAGAGGTCGAGACGCTGATCACGTTCCCGCTCGAAACGACACTCAACGGCGCAACGGGAGTCCAGGCGGTCCGCAGTTCGTCGGGAGTCGGATTGTCGGTGATCTATGTCGAGTTCGANNTCGTCGATCATGGGGCAGATCCAAATCGTCGGCATGGTCAGCGAAGGGGAGAAGACCTCGCCGATGGAACTGCGGACGTTGGCCGATTGGGTCGTCCGTCAGCGGTTGTTGACGATCTCCGGCGTCTCGCAGGTGATCGTGATGGGAGGGGAGCGGAAGCAGTTTCAGGTGCTCGTCGATCCGCATGACCTGATCCGCTTCGGCGTGACGCTGCAGCAGGTGAAGGAGGCGGTGCGGCAGAGCAATCAGAACACCGCCGGCGGCTATCTCGACCGCCAGGGACCGAACGAGCTGCTCGTCCGTTCGCTGGGACGCGTGAGGACGGTCGACGAGATCTCGGGGATCGTCGTCTCGCATCGGAACGGCCAATCGATCCGCCTGTCGCAAGTCGCCCGCATCGTCGAAGGGGCTCAAGCGAAACGAGGCGACAGTTCGGCCTACGAGGTCGTCGTCGCCGACGACGGAACGGTCGCGNNGAGGGACCGGGCTTCCGGTCGCGGTCGGAGGCCCGGCGGTCGTCCTGACGATCAACAAACAGCCGGACGCCGATACCCGTGCGGTGACCGATGCGGTGCATGCGGCGCTGCGCGAACTGGAACCGTCATTGCCCGCTGATGTCCGGATCCTGCCGGGGCTGTACGAGCAGAAGACGTTCATCGATCTTGCGGTGGACAACGTCTTGGAAGCGTTGCGAGACGGCGGCATCCTGGTCGTCATCATCCTGTTCCTGTTCCTGATGAATCTGCGGACGACCTTCATCACGCTGACGGCGATCCCGCTGTCGATCGTCGTCACGGCACTCGTCTTTCAGGCAGCGGGCCTGTCGATCAACACGATGACNNGTCGATGTCGAGAACATCTTCCGACGGTTGCGCGAGAACCGCGCCAGCCCTCGGCCGCTTCCGGCGCTGACGATCGTCTATCGAGCGAGCTGCGAGATCCGCAATTCGATCGTCTTCGGCACGATGATCGTCGTGCTCGTCTTCGTCCCGCTGTTTGCGCTGTCGGGGATGGAGGGGCGGTTGTTCGCGCCGATGGGGATCGCCTACATCGTCTCGCTCGTCGCCTCGCTTTTGGTCTCGCTGACCGTGACTCCGGTGCTCGCCTACTGGCTGCTCGGGAACTCCCGATTGGCGGAAGTAGAGCGAGACGGCTTGCTGTTGCGTCTGCTCAAGCAGCTTGCGGACAGAGTGATGCGGACGAGTCTGCGACTGGCCAAGCCGATCCTGCTGTCGGCGTTCGTCGCGGTCCTGGCCGCAGGGGCCGTCGTCATGCGACTCGAAAAGGACTTTCTCCCGCCGTTCAACGAAGG
>DMPQ01000295.1 GCA_003455945.1 Planctomycetaceae bacterium | reverse complement strand
CCCGCCGCGTCAGCAAGGGGTACCCCGTGCCTCCCAGCCCGAAGCGCCAAGCGCAGGGGTCCCCCGTGCCTCGGCCGACAGCGTGGCCCCGGGCTCTCCGAGCCCGAGGTCGAGTGGACGTTGACGCCGATTTCGCTGCGACACGTTTTCGGTGTCGCCACGAAACCATGCCTCGGCCACGGAGTGGCCGGGCCCACGCGGGCGCCGCGTCAATTCAATGCGACCTGGGTCGGTCGCACTACGACTGAAACGACGACCGACACGGCGACTTCAACGACGCCCAATCGCCCGAATCACATCCGTTCGACGACGCCGATACCGAGCAGATCCAGGCCGGTGCGGACGGTGCGGCGGAGCAGATCGCAGAGGGCCAGACGAGTCGTGCGAGACGTCTCGTCCGGCGCGTCGAGCACGCTGCATCGCTCGTAGAACTGGCTGAAGGCGGTCGTCACCTCGTACAGATAGGCCGCGAGCAGATTCGGCAACCAATCGACCGTCACGTCGAGCAGGACGTTCTCGAACTGCAGCAGCAGCAGAGCCAGACGTCGTTCCTCCGGAGCGACGAACGCCATCGCTCGGTCCCCGCGGCGCAGCGCCTCGGCATCGACTTCGCCGCGAGCGAAGATCCCGTTGACTCGGGCGTACGGGTACAGCAGATACGGAGCGGTGTTCCCCTTGAGAGCGAGCATCTTGTCGTAGCTGAAGACGTAGTCGCTCGACCGATTCTGCGACAGGTCGGCGTACTTCAGCGCCCCGATGCCGACCGTCTCGGCGATCCGTTGCCGCTCCGTCTCGTCGAACTCCAGATCGGCGTTCTTCTTCAGATTCTCGTCGACGACCGCACGAGCCCGAGTCACCGCCTCGTCGAGCAGTCCTTCGAGGCCGACGGTATCGCCCGAGCGGGTCTTGAACGGCCGCCCGTCATCGCCCATCACCGTGCCGAAGCTGACGTGGCGCAGTTCGAGCTTCTCGAAGCCCCAGACCTTGGCGGCCGCGAAGAGCTTCGCGAAGTGTTCGCTCTGCCGATGATCGACGACGTACAGGCAGAGATCGGGATTCCAGGTCGAGACGCGATAGCGGATCGTCGCCAGATCGGTCGTCGCGTACAGATACGCGCCGTCGCGCTTCCGCACGATCATCGGCGAATCGAAGCCGTCCAGAAAGACGCACGCCGCGCCGTCGCTGTCGCGCACCAAGCCGCGCTTGGTCAGATCGTCGACCGTCTCGCCGAGCCACGGGTGATAGAAGCTCTCGCCGAGTTCCTCGTCGAAGCGGATCGCCAACCGTTCGTAGATCCGCTGGATGTCCTCGCGGCAATACGGCAGGAACTCCTCCCACAGGCGACGATTCTCGGCATCTCCCGCATGCAGCGCCGCCGTCTCGTCCAACACTGCTCGCTCGATGTCGGCGTGTTGCGCGGCGAGCGCCGAAGCGGCGGGAGAGGCTTCGGTCTTGGCGATCTTCTCGCGGAGCGACGCCAGCTGCTCGGCCGCTTCTTCGGAGCGGCGCGCCGCTCGCTTCGCGTCTCCGGCTGCCTTCTTCGCTTCGGGCCCCTGAGCGGCGGCAGCGAGCGCTGCGGCGGTCGCGGCCGCGGCGGCGAGTTGCTTCGCTTCGGCTTCCGCCTTGGGGAGCTCCCGGACCGCCGCTCGGTAGTCCATGATCGCGCGGACCTGGCGATACAGACGCCCGAGTTCGGCGACCGGAGCCGCGGCATAGGCGGATTCGTCGCGCAGATGCTTGAAGCCGTAGATGATCATCCCGAACTGGGTTCCCCAGTCGCCGAGATGGTTGTCGGTGATGACGCGATGGCCGAGAAACCGGAGGATCCGCGAGAGGCTGTCGCCGATCACGGTCGAGCGGATGTGGCCGACATGCATCGGCTTGGCGACGTTCGGGCTCGAGAAGTCGACGATCACCGTCTTGGGCTCGGCGACGGGAGCGATCCCCAGCCGTTCGTCGCGGAGTGCCGTCCGCAGCATCTCGACGATCACCTCGTCGCGCAGACGCAGGTTGATGAAGCCGGGACCGGCGATCTCGGGCGGGTCGCAGAGCGCCGACACGTCCAGCCGCTCGACGATCTTCGCTGCGATATCGCGTGGGTTGCCGCCGAGCACGCTCTTGAGCGGCATCGCGAGGTTCGCCTGATAGTCGCCGAACTTCGGGTCCTGCGACGGCCGGATCATCTCGAGGTAGGTCGACGGGGAATCGACGAGTCCGTCGAGCGCCGAGCGGAAGGCAGCCTGCAGTCGAGCGAGCACGTTCATGAGGATTGCGTCTCGGGCCGGTGGAGGTCCGGGGGTGAGGCGATCGCGAGCCGATCGAACCTCGAAGAAAGAGGGCGAGTATAGACCTGAAGTTCGCCCCCTTGTAGGGCAACCGCTCGCCCCCGACTCACCCGAGCCGACGCTACTCCAGCCGCTCGGCCTTTGCGTGGGCCCGCGTCGTCCCCGACGCGCGGCCGTGCGACATCGGTCGTTCTCGATGCAGTAAGGCTCGATCGGTATCGCCATCGCACA
>DMPQ01000285.1 GCA_003455945.1 Planctomycetaceae bacterium | reverse complement strand
GCGGGGCGAAGAGGAGCGGCAGCAGCTCGATCGCCTGCAGCGCCCTCAGCGGCTCGGCCGGCCGGTGCTCGATCGCCGTTTCCAGCCAACTCTCGACATCCTGCAGCGTTTCGCGCGAAAGTCGACCGGAGCGAGCCGCGGTCTGCCAGGCCTCCAGTTGTCCGGCGATCGGAGCGGCTGCTTCCCGTTCGGTGACTGCCCACAGGTAAGGGGACTTGCGCCCCGACTGCAGCCGGACCGACGGTGGCGTCGAGCAGGTCGGCGGACCCGGCGGAGCGGACTTCGATCCCTTTCGCGAGCGGCGGGTGAAGGGGTCGGAGGAGCCGGAGGGGGTGGTCGACATGGGGAACGGCTTCAGCAGAAGGAGCTCAGAAGAAGGAGCATCATGAGGTGCACCGCGACTCACGATCTTACGAAGCGACCGCTCGGTTGTCATTCGGCGGCGGTCCGAGAGCGGGGCGGTCGGAGACTCTCGCCGGCCCCTGATGCCCATGCGGCATCGCATCTCGAGGAAGGGCACGGCCACCGCGGGGGGGCACGTGCCCCGATCGGCTTTGACGCGCTCCGCCGATTCCTCTAACGTCCCCGCCGAGTTTCTCCGCTCCCCGCGGCCGAACCGATTCGGCGCCGGGACTTTCGATCGTCTCCCGAACCGCGCGGTCGCACGGACGATGACCCGACTTCCCACACACGATCCGGACGGCACGCCGCTGCCGGTCACCTGGAGCAGCGAGCTCCCGGGGGGCCCCGCATCGCGTCTGGGTGAAGGGGCCTTCGGCGACGGCATGGGGCGTTCGGGAGAGCCGGGGAGTCTTCCCGGATTCGTACCGGCTGCCGGTCGTTTCGGGAGTCTCGGTGACGATGGCGGCGAGCTGCCGACCGCTCCGACGGACGACGACGATCTGGTCGAGAAGACACGGCGTCAGATCCGGCGACTGACTCAGGAAGTGGTCCGTCTCGCTCAGGCTCCGCTGTCGCTCGGAGAGTTTCACGAAGCGTTCCTGATTCGCGTCACCCAAGCCCTCGCGGCTCAAGGGGGCGCGATCTGGCTCAAGGACGACGAACAAGGATTGGTGCTGGCGCATCAGATCGACCTGCCGGTCGCCTTGGTCGAGGGAGAGGCAACGCGACAGGCTCGGCATCGCGGACTGCTGCTTCGGCTGATCGAGAAGCAGGAGCCGGCGCTGGTCCCTCCGCGAACCGGTACCGGCGGCGAGGAAGGGCTCGAGAATCCGACTCCCTGGCTGTTGGTACTCGCGCCGTTGCGAGTCGGCGACGAGACGGTCGGGATGGTCGAGGTCTTTCTGCGCGGCGGGAGCGGACCGGCGACGCAGCGCGGCTACCTGCGATTCCTCGTGCAGATGTGCGAGTACGCCGGCGTCTTTCTGAAGAACCATCGCCTGCGCGAAATGCAGGAGCGCCAGCAGCTCCTCGAACGACTCGATCGCTTCGTCGCCGAGGCGCATCGCTCGCTCGATCTCGATCCGACCCTCTTCGCGATCGTCAACGAGGGGCGTGCGGTGATCGACGTCGATCGGGTCGCGATCGCGATCCGTCGCCGAGGCGGCTGGGAGATTCGGGCGGTCAGCGGTCTGGATACGGTCGAGCGACGGAGCGCCGAACTCAAGGCAGCGGCTCNNGCTCGCCTGGTCGCCGCGGTCTGTCGGGCGCGCGAGCCGCTCTGGTACGACGGCGACGACGCCGAACTGCCGCCGCAGCTCGAGGACCCGCTCCACGAATACCTGGATCTGTCGCATGCCAAGGGGATCGGTCTGATCCCGTTGATGCCGCCCGGCGACGATTCGGACGAGGACGGCGAGCGCGAAGCGATCGCCGATCGGAATCCGATCGGCTGCCTGCTGATCGAGCGGATCGCACAGCCGCGGGATGCGGTGCGCGAGCGGCGGCGCGGAGCGATCGTCGCACGGCATGCCGAGCGCGCCTTGGCCAACGCGCTCGAGCTCCAATCGATGCCGCTGGTCGGACCGCTGCGCGCAATCGGTCGCTGGCGGCGCGAGTTCGCGTTCGGGAGATTGCTGACCGCCGGGTTGATCGTCGCCGCGATCGCCGCGGTCGTCGTCGGGCTGGTGCTGATTCCCTATCCGCTGATCCTGTACAGCCCCGGTCAGTTGCTGCCGACGGCGCGCCGCGAGGTGTTTGCGCCGACCGACGCGATGGTCGACAAGCTGATGATCGGCGACGATCCGAGCCGGCCGATCAGGGCGGGGGAACCGCTGATGTCGCTGGTGGACGAACGGCTGATGGAGGAGATCAATCAGCTGGAAGGTCGCTCGCGTCAGCTCGAACAGCGGATCGCCAGCCTGCAGCATCAGAAGGTCGAGAACTTCGGCAAGCTCTCGCTCGTCGAGGAACAGCAGCTCGAAGCCGAGATCGCGGCGGCGCGAGTCGACGTCGAATCGGCCGGGCGCAGTCTGGAACTGAAACGCAAGGAACTGCGACTGCTCGAAGTGGCGGCGCCGATGGACGGCACCGTCATCGACGACCAGCTCGAACAACGTCTGTATCGGCGACCGGTCGAGCGCGGCCAGGTCCTGCTGACGATGGTCGATCCGAGCGGACCGTGGGAAGTCGAACTCTATCTGCCCGAAAGGCGATTGTGGGAGCTGCAGGAGTCGGCGGCGCGGACGGGAAAGCCGCTGGAGGTCGAGTTCGAACTCGGCACGCTCCCCGGCGAGCGGTTCCGCGGCACGGTCGTCGAGATCGACCGGTTCGCCGTCGTCCGACCGGGCGAAGGGAACACGGTGCTGGTGCGAGTCACCGCCGACCGCGAGGCGATTCCGGACGAAGTGCGCGTCGCGGGGGCGCGGGTCGAAGCGAAGATCGCGTGCGGCGATCGCAACCTCGCCTATGTGCTGTTCAACGATTTCTGGCAGATGATCCGCAGCCGCGTCCTGTTCCGCTTCGGCTGAAGCGGCAACGTCTCGGGGAGTGATCGATGGGAAACCGGCCGACCGATGCGCGACGACGTGCGGCGACGCTTGCGCTGTCGCTCTCGCTCCTGGTGGGACCGCTGGCGCCGCTGCGCGATGCGGCGACTCAGGAAGCGGCGCCCCGTCCGCCGGCAAGCGGATCGCGCGGGGCGATCGTCGTCGAAAGCGCGACCGTCTTTCCCGAGCACGAAATCGACGTGCCGGCGCCGGTCACCGGTCGAATCTCGTCGCTGCCGGTCTTCGAGAATCAGATGGTCGATCAGGGGACCGAAATCGCGCGGATCGACGACGGTCGCGCCACCAGTCGACAGAAGATCGCCACGGCCAGTCTGGCCGCTGCCGAACTCGAGGCGACCGACGAGACGGCGATTCTCGAGGCCGAGGCGACGCTCGCGCTCGCCAAGGTCGAACACGGCCGCAACCTCGATCTGGTCAAGACCAACTCGATCAGTCCGGCCGAAGTCGATCGGACCGAACTGGCAGTAAAGCAGGCCGAACTGAAGCTCGCCAATCGCCGCAAGCAACTCGAGCTCGCCGTCCGCAAGCTCGACATCGCTCGCCTGGAACTCGCCGAAGCGGAAGCCGAGGTGGAACGCCACAAGGTCACCTCCCCTGCCCCGGGCAACATCTATTCGATGTATCTGGACGAAGGGGAATGGGTGACCGAAGGGGAACCGCTGGTGAAGGTCGTCCGGATGGAATGGCTGCGCGTCGAAGGGACGATCGACAAGTCGCTCTACAATCGCGAAGACGTCCACGGCCGGCGCGTGACGATCGAGATCGATCGGGCACGAGGCGAAACGGTCCGATTCGAAGGACAAGTCACCTGGACCGGGTTGCGCGAAGTGTCGGGGCGCAACATCCAGGTCCGCGCCACGGTCCGCAACCAGATCGTCGCCGATCACTGGGTCCTGCATCCCGGAGCCCACGTCCGGATGACGATCCACGACGAACCCGGAACGCTCGCGGAGTTGCCGGACGATCTCAGGCGCTGAGCGTCGGTCGGTCGGTCAGTCGGTCGATCGGTCGCCGCTCCCCGAGAATCAGACGACGCGATTCGCCAAGGGGCTTCCCGCGAGTCCGGCGAGCAGGTTCGCGACGCTCCCCTCGGCCATGCGTCGTCGCGTCGCGCCGGTGGCGCTCCCCAGATGCGGCGCGATGACGACGTTGGCCAGCGACAACAGTCGGTGGTCGCGCGGCAGCGGTTCCGGTTCGGTGACGTCCAGCCCCGCCGCGGCGATCGAGCGATCGGCCAGCGCCGCCGTCAACGCTTCGGTATCGACGACTCCGCCCCGCGCGATGTTGACCAGAATCGCCGTCGACTTCATGAGTCCCAACTCGCGAGCGCCGATCAGGCCGCGCGTCGCGTCCGACAGCGGACAGGCGAGCACAACGAAGTCGGCTTGCCGCAGCAGGTCGTCGAGCGGCAACCACTCGGCACCGAATCGCTCGACCGATTCGTCGAGCGGGCGGCGATTGTGATAGACCGATCGCATCGAAAAGCCGACGGCACGCCGCGCGATCTCGCGGCCGATCCGCCCCATGCCGACGATGCCGATCGTGCTCCCGTGCACCTCGGTCCCCCACATCCGACTCGGATCGTAAGCCAGAAAGTCGGGACCGCGCGCGAATCGATCTCCTTCGATCAGCCGACGCGCCGCGGCGAGCAGCAGCGTCCAAGCCTGATCGGCCGTCGCGCCGTCGAGAATGCCGGGAGTGTTGCCGACCGGAATCCGACGAGCCTGTGCGGCGGCCAGATCGATATGGTCGACGCCGACGCCGTAGTTCGACACGACCTTCACGCGCGGGAATCGATCGAGCAGCGCCGCGTCGACTCGCGGATGCCCGTAGGTGTAGATCGCGACGATCCGGTCGGCGAGATCCGAGTCGCCGCTCTCCCACGGAACGAACCGGACGCGGCCGGCGACCAGTTCCCGCACCATCGGATCGGGAGCGTCGGCGAGGACCTCGGGGAGCGGTACGGCAGCACTCATCGATCGGGTCTCGGGCAAAGGGAAAGGTGGCTTCCGCGGCAAGGCGTCGGGAGCGAACCGGGACGATCCGGAGTACTCGGCCTCGCACGAAACGGCGTCGGTCGAGGTTCGCCTTGACGCCTTCTCCCCTCCGATGATACCGTCCCGCCCCGATGCACCCTCCCTCGGCCAACGCGAGATCCCCCCGCCGCTCGTCCCGAACGAGCGCCGAGGTTGCGTCGCTGCGCCGAGGCGGCTCGGGGACCGTCGTTCGCGCCGCGCTGTTCGGCGGCATCGTGCTGATGGCGTTGCAGCTGACGGCCGCTCTGCTGATCCCGACCGATATCGAACCGCTGCCGGCGGTCGGTGCCGCTCTGCAGGAGCCCGGCTCGGCCGGAATCGAAACCGGTAGTCTCTCCGCGGACGGAATGTCCGCCTCAGGACTCGGCGACGTTTCGACGCAGGTCGTCCTGCTGCATAACGGTCGCGTCATCGAAGGGGTCGTGTCGCGCGAACCGGATCGCTGGTCGGTCGAGATCGGCGCCAACAGTCGCGTCCGCCTGGAGCTGCATCAGGTCGATCTCATCGCCCGCGATCATCGCGAGATGCGACAGCTGCTGCAGCAGCGCACCGGTCGCGAACAGGTCGGCAAACGGATCGAAATCGTTCGCTACTGCCTCAGACACGGATTGCTGGACGAGGCGCGCGAGGAGATCGCGTGGCTCGGTGAAGACGGCCTCGCTCCGGACGAGATCGATCGCCTGACGCGTCAGTGGGAAGCGGCACGACGGCGCGCCGACGGCTTCGAGCGACCGGAGAGCGCCCTTGCCGACGGCCGGACCGCGTCGGGAGAGAACGCCCGGAGCGGCGCTCCCGGCGGAAGTGACGGCGGCGCCGACGACTCGGCGAACGGCAATGCCGCGTCCGGCAGTACGGCGTCCGACAATACGGGATCGCGTGAGGTCCGCCAGGTCTCGGCCGAACTCGAACCGATCGACACGGCGGCGTTCGGCGTCTTCGTGCAACGGATCCAGCCGCCGCTGATCGCCGGCTGTGCGGCCGCCGACTGTCATGGGCCGCGCGGGACCAACGGATTTCGACTCCAGCGACTGGAACTCGGCGCCCAGCCGACGCGCCGGATGAGCGAAGCGAACTATCGCGAAGTGCGACGTCTGGCGCTGACCGCTCGCGACGGCGAGACGCTCGCCGACTGGGGGCTGAAGCCGCACGGCGGTCGACGCGATGCGGTCTGGACGCACGCTCCGAATCGTTCCGACGATCAGCGCGCATGGCAGGAATGGATGCGCCGCATCGCGCCGACCGGTGTCGATTCGGCAGTCGCCGGCGGAGCGTCCGAAACCGAGGCGTCTTCCTCGGGGACCGACACCGACGATGTCCGACGCGTCGTCTTCAGCGAAGGGGGACGAGCCGAAGGGGCCGATCGCCTTTNNCGCGACCCGTACGATCCCGAACTCTATCGGCGCTATCGGGAATGGAAGCGGACCGTCGGCAATCGATTGCCTGCGAGCGATCCGACGAATCCGCCGGGGGACGAGCTGCCGCCGACCGAGAGCGGAACGCCTTCGCCCCTGCCGGACTCGGGATTCGAGTGACCCGGTGAGCCGACCGGCAGCGGTTTCTGAATCGCCTCGCCGCGAACCGGACGGTCGGCATCGCTCGACCCGTTCGGACGGATCGATCTTCGGCGAACGATCTACAGCGAGTGAACGCCGCGGACCAGCCGCGCCAGAAACTCGTGATTGCTCTCCAACAGATCGGGGTGCTCTGCCAATCGATCGGCCGTCTCCCAGAACAGTTCGCCGATCTCGCGCGGGTCGAGTCGGAAGCAGGGAGAGCCGACCAGGCGGCAGTGCCACCACGAGAGCGACGTTCCCCATGGGGAGCGCGATCGTTCCAGCCGCCGGAGCGGCGCAACGCTGGCGCCGAGTTCCTCGGCCACTTCACGCACCACGCCGTCCGATTCCCGCTCGCCGATGCGCAGGCCACCTCCGGGAAAGCAGACCTTCCCTTCCTTGCGGACTCCGGCGGCGCGGCGGATGACCAGCAGCCGACCGTGTCGCTCGATCACGGCGATCACGCCGATCCGTCGCCCCGACGCATCGACGGCATCCTGAGGGTGAGGGCTCATGATCGCGGCTCCCGGGCGGCGACAGGCGCCGGACGATTCGCGTTCGACGGCTCGGTCGATCGCGGTTCACGATTCGTCGCGTCGATCTCTTCGATCAGCAACGGGAGGATCGACGGCGGCGAGTCGTCGATTCGCAAGGCGTCGGCCAGCAAGCCNNGCTCCGAGGTCGACGAGCATCTCGATGCCGACCGACGGATCGATCCGGTCTCCCAATTGCCGTCGCCCCCCTCCGAACAGGACGACGGCTCGTCCGAGACGTTCGGCGTCGATCGCAGCGAGAAATCCGTCCCGTTCGGCGGTCAGCTCGCGAGGCTCGGCGAGCGGCGCGATCCGATTCGGATCCCCCCCTTGAGCCCGGACCATGCGCACGAAGCGCTCGAAGGCGGCTCCCGAGTCGAGGGCGGCGTCCAGTTGCCGTGCGGCTTCGGCAGCGTCCGAGTGGGTGCCGGCGAGTTGCAAGGCGGAAACGCCGAGAGCGATCGTCAATCGCCGAACCGCTCCGTCGCGATCCGCTCCCCGCAGCACGTCGACCGCTTCGCGCACCTCGCAGGCGTTGCCGATCATCCGTCCCAGCGGGCGATCCATCGCGGTGATCCGAGCGACGGTCGGCGTGCCGAGACCGGTCGCGACGTCGACGAGCGAACGGGCCAGTTCCCGCGCCTGGTCGATCCGCTTCATGAAGGCGCCGCTCCCGGTCTTCACGTCCAGCACCAAGCCGCCGATACCGGCCGCCAGCTTCNNCGGCGAGCTTCTTCGACAGGATGCTGGCGGTGATCAGCGGGATCGACGGCACCGTGCCGGTCACGTCGCGCAGGGCATAGAGCTTGCGATCGGCCGGAGCCAGGCGATCGCCGGCAGCGACGATCGCGCACCCGGCCTGGCGGACGACATCGCGAAACGCGTCGACCGACAACTCGCAGCGGAATCCCTCGATCGCTTCGAGCTTGTCGACCGTGCCGCCGGTCGCTCCGAGCCCTCGCCCCGAGACCATCGGTACCACGACTCCGGTCGCGGCGAGAAGCGGTGCGAGCACGAGCGAGACCTTGTCGCCGATGCCTCCGGTCGAGTGCTTGTCGACGATCGGAGCGTCGATCTCGGGCCACTCGATCCGATCGCCGCTGTCGAGCATCGCGGCGGTCAGTCCCATCGTCTCGTCGGCGGACATCCCTCGACAGACGATCGCCATCGCGAGGGACGCCATCTGGTAGTCGGGGATCGAACCGCCGGTGTAGGCGCCGATCAGTTCGGCGATCTCCCCTCCCCTCAATTCGCCGCCGTCCCGCTTCCGTTCGATCAGGTCGACGACGTTCATGGCGAAGGTCTCGGTGAGGGGGGCACGGGAGAACCGGCAAGCGGCCGAACCGATGGGAGTCGTTCGCGCTCGGGCGCGGTCGACCGCCGATTCTCGCGATCGACTCGCAGGCTGCCCAGTCCGCTCGACCGACCTGCCGGGTGACGGTTCGGCGAGCCGCCTCGATCGGATCGCCACAGCGGCACTCCCGGCGGGAACGATCGGCGGCGATCGGTTGGGGAGAAGCTGTCGGTCGATTGTCGGCCGGTTGTCGTTCGGGCGTCGACCGGCTGTCGGAACGCCGTCGGCCGACGGTCGGTTCTCTGACGGCGCCCCGTCGGAAGTCTGTCGAAGGTCTGTCGGGAGCCTGTCGACAAGGTGTCGCGCGGCGGTCGGAGAAAAACGACCGAGCTCGCTCGATTCGGTGATCGCGCTTCGGATTGCGAGCGACTGACCGCCGATGTTTCGTTTTAAGGGGGTTCGTGTTATGGTTTGATCAAGATCGTCGCTCGGTTGTGAGTCTGGGTGATTTGCGTTGCCCTGGGCGTTTTCGGTCGTCGTTCGGGTGGATTCGATCCGGTTCGACCGCTGCGGCCGCAAGCTCGACGTCTCGCCCCGGCTCGCGAAGCGCGAGTTCCTTTCGGACGGCAATCTTCCGGACGACCCCGGAATCGACCTTTGGCGAGACGAGGGACGGCGATGCCGACTCGGGATGACCGACGGATCGGGCGATGGGTGGGGCTGCTGCTGATGGCGGCGGTCGGGGTCGCGGTCTTCATGAGCGGCCGCGGCACGAGCGACTCGAAGGAGCCGGCCGGTGGTTCGATCGCTTCGAATCGCCTCGACGAGCGGCGGTATCTCGATCGGCGGCGCGAGCTGCATCGAGCGGCGCTGGATCAGCGTTGGGACGGGGTGATCGCAGGGGCGCCGGAGCTGTTGGCGTGGCGCGACGACGATGCCGACGTCTGGCGCTGGCTCGGAATGGCTCACCAGCATCGCGGCGATTTCGAGCGTTCGGCCGAAGCGTGGGAACAGGCGGCGGCGCTGCCGGTGCTGCGGGCCCAGTCGCTATTCCGGCTGGCGGCGGTGACGCAGTTGCTGGGCCAGACGGACGAAGCGCTCGACGTGCTCGATGAGGCGTACGAGCTCGGCTACCGAGACGTCTCGACCTTGCGAGAGATACAGGGACTGATGAGTCTGTCGGGGGACCCTCGATTCGCGAGGCTGATCGCGTCGATGGAAGGTCGAGACGGCGCTCCCTGATGGCGGTCGGACTCCTGCTCGTCGCACGCGCGAAGGTCGGCGACTTCGGCCGAGGTCTCGGAGGGGCGCGCGATCGCGGCTCGGAATCGACAAGGTGCGGAATCGACAAGGAGCGGGACCGACTCGTGATCGGAGTCGACAGGTTCAGCAGAGACCGGAAGCTGTATCGCGAATGCTGATGGCCGAGACGGTCGATTTTGTCACGATTCCGGACTCCGCACGTCCGTTGCGAACGGATAGAATCCGACGAGTCGAATCCGAGCGACTTGCGGGTCGGTGCGGATTTCGCTCGCGAGCGGATCGCCGAGTGCCGCCGTGCGGTTCGCTGCCTCTCGCGCGTTCGTTTCGCCGTGCTCGTCGCGGCGATCCGAATCGTCGGCGAGCGGTCCGGTGATCGCCGGTCCGATCGGATCGCGCTGGGCCCCATCGGGGACCGTGCGACCGAACGGTGACGGCGGTTTCGATCGGTGACGGTTTCGATCGGTACGGTTTCGATCGGTACGGGGATCGATGCAGAAGCTCGGGCAGCGTGCCCGTCTCGATCCGACCGGGGCGTCGAATGCCACCTTGGACAGCTCGACGGAAGTGGACCGCCTCACGAACGTCGCTGTGGATGGAATGAATCTCTCGAGCCGAGATTATCTCGACTTCTGGTATCAGGAATTCCTTCGCGATCCCGCCGCGGTGCCTCAGGACTGGCGGGAGTATTTCGAGAGGTTCGGCGGCAACGCCGGCTCGGCCGCGGCGGTCGCTCGTGCCTCGGCCGGAGCGGCTCCCCCCCCCCCCC
>DMPQ01000499.1 GCA_003455945.1 Planctomycetaceae bacterium | reverse complement strand
TTGCCGTAGCCGACGATGCCGAGAGTTCGGCCGGCGATCCGTCGCAGCGCCGGGCCTTCCTGAAGCTGGTAGGCCCCCTGCTTCGTCCGATGATGGTACCAGGCGACGTTGCGGGCGAGCGCCAGCAGCAACGCCATCGCATGCTCCGCGACTTCGATGACGCAGTAGTCCGGGACGTTCGTCACCGGAATCCCTCGCGACGTGCAGTAGGCGACGTCGATGTTGTCGAGGCCGATCCCCAGTCGCGCGACGATGCGACATTCGGGCGCCGCACCGATCACTGCCGCGCTCGTCGTCGCCCAGTTGGTCATGATCGCGTCGACGCCGCTCGCCGCCTCGATCAACTCCGCTTCGCTTCGACCGCGCGGGAGCACGAGATCGATTCCTGCCGGCTCGAGGATCCCGCGTTCGATTTCGAGATCGGGCCAGGCATAGTCGGTCACCAGCACGCGGCGGCGTTCGCTCGCTCGATGGGTCATGCGTCTCTCGCTTTCGCTGCGGCGGTACTCGGTTCACACGTCTGCGCGGACCGTCGTCGATCAGGTCGGCCGACCGCTGAGGACCTTCAGAAGCCCCTGACAGAACTCCGGAAGGTCGTCCGGTTTGCGGCTGGAGACATGATGCCGATCGATCACCACCGGAGCATCCTCCCAAATCGCGCCGGCGTTCGTCAGATCGTCCTTGATGCCGGGCGAGCCGGTGACGCGCACGCCCCGATAGACGCCGGCCGAGATCGGAATCCATCCCCCGTGGCAGATCGCTCCGATCGGGCGCCCGGTCCGATCGAAGGCGCGAACCAACTCCAGCACCTTCGGATCGCGGCGGAGCTTGTCGGGCATGAAGCCCCCCGGCACCACCAGTCCGTCGAACCCGGAGTCGTCGACCTCCGCGATCGCGACGTCCGAGCGACACGGATAGCCGTGTTTCCCTCGATAGGTCGTACCGGCCTGCGGCCCGGCGACGACGAACTCGGCCCCCGCTTCGATCATCCGCAATTTGGGATACCAGAGTTCGAGGTCCTCGTAGATGTCGTCGACGAAACAGAGCAGTCGACGACCGAGCAATTCGCGGGATTCGGACATCGGAAGACTCGCAGCGGAAGTTCGGATCGCGGGACGAATCGTGGCGTTACCGATCGAGGGGCGATCGAGTCGAACATGATCGCCGCTGAGGCGGTCGATGCGAAGTCGGGGTGCGGCGCCGATAGGTAACGCGGACCGAAGCGGCCCGCCGAAGGCTCCGGCTCGGCTCGCTGTCGTGAAAGCCCTCGTCAGCTCGCATCGACCGGCGCGAGTTCGCGCAGGCGGAAGTGGTGCTTGCCCAGACGTCCGCCGTAGTTGCCGGCGCCGATCGCCACGAGCGGGAAGCGCTCGAGCGTCTCGATCCCGACGCGCATCGCCGTCTCGATCGATGCACGATCGATCCCGTCGATCACCACCTCATAAGCGCACTGCGCCTCGGCATGCAGCACCGAAGCGGTTCGTCCGCGAAGGGTCGGGCAGTAGGCATCGGCGGTCGAAGCGACGAGTCCCGGGTAGCGCGAACCGACCTTGCTTCCCGAGCGCGCGATCCCTCCGGGAAACGGCGTGATCGTCCCGACGAGCGGCGCGATCGCCTCGACGACCCCTCGCGCCGCCGCCAACCCCTCGCTCCGTTCGCGCGACTGGAAGATCAGATTGCCGCCGCCGATTCCCGGTCGGAAGCCGATCTCGTCGGCCACCCAGAACTCGCCGTCCATGACCGGCACGCGCCAGCTCCGAGCGCCATCGATCTGCTTGCTCTTCTGGAACCCGTCGCCGAAGTACCTCAGGCGCCGCCCGAGCGGCAATCGCTTCGGCTCGTCCGGCATGCCGTCGAAGACCGAGGCGGTCGGGGCGGTCATCAGACATTGTCCGACTCGGTTCGCGATCGCCTTGCCGAGTCCGTCGGCCGAGAAGCCGAATGCGAGCACCGCCGCCCCCGGTCGACCATCCGGCGTCTCTTCCTCGTTCAACCGTCGCTCGACACCGACTTCGGCATCGCAGCCGATGACCGACGAGGCGTAGCCGGCGACGCTGCGGAGAGCGGCGTCCAGCCAGTGAAGATCGTCCGCCGTGACGATCAACCGCGTGCACCGCATGTCGAACGCCTCGGCAAACGTGTCGATCAGTTGGGGTTTCGGACGAGAGGGCATCGGCATCGGTTCCGAGCGGTAGATCGTGGCGGGGGACCGGAGCCGATCGGACTCGGCCGCCGCAACGCGCCTCAGTCTACCAGGAGCGGAACCGGTCGGACCGCGGCCCCCTCTTCACCGTTTCTTCACCGACGCTTCACGCAACCTCCGCGGAGCCCTTCGACAATGCGGCCCGATGAAGACCGTTTCCCGGATTCCCCGGTTTATCGCTTCGGAGTTCCGCATCATGCGACGCGATTGGCTGCTGGCCGGCCTGATGACGCTTTCGGTCCTGTTCACCGGCTGCGGCGGCCCCAAGCCGCTGGACGATTCGGATCTCGATTCCGGTTCGACCGACCCATCGGCGGCGGTCTCGGACCTTCAGGGAAAGGTCTCGTACGACGGCTCCAGCACCGTCTATCCGATCTCGCTGCAGATGAGCGAAGAGTTCAACGCGAAGTACCCGCAGGTCGAGGTGAGCGGCGGTCTTTCGGGAACGGGAGGGGGCTTCGAGAAGTTCATGGCCGGCACGACCGACCTGTCGAACGCGTCTCGCCCGGTGAAGAAGTCCGAGATCGAAAAGGGAGTCGAGGGAGGGATCGAGTTCGTCGAAGTACCGGTCGCCTATGACGGTCTGACGATCGTCGTCAATCCGGCGAATACCTGGGTCAACCAGCTGACGGTCGAGCAATTGCAGCAGATCTTCCTGGCCGATTCGGCGGCGAAGACCTGGAAGGAGATCGACCCGACTTGGCCGGACGAACAGATTCGCCTGTTCATCCCGGGGACCGACTCGGGGACCTTCGACTACTTCAAGGAGGTCGTCGCGGGCAAGGAAGGTTCGATCCGGAGCGAAGGGGTTTCGACCGACGAGAACGACAACACGCTGGTCGGCAACATCGCCGGCGAGAAGAACGCGCTCGGCTTCTTCGGAGCCGCCTATTACTTCTCGAACAAGGACAAGGTCCGCGCGGTGCCGATCGTCAATCCGTCGGGCGACGCGGTGACGCCGAGCCCCGAGACGATCGAGAACGGCTCGTATGCTCCGTTCGGCCGCCCGCTCTTCATCTACGTGAACGTCAAGAGTCTCGAGCGGACCGAAGTCCGACGGTTCGTCGACTTCTACCTCGAGAACGCCCCCCGAGTCGCCGCGGAAGTCGGCTACGTCCCCCTTCCCGCAGCGATCTACGAGGCGGCTCGTCGCAATCTCGATACCGGGCGGACCGGAACTCGTTTCCTGGATGCGTCGGGCGAACCGCGTCAGGGGACGCTCGAGGAGATCTACGGCTCGGCCGAGACCCCCTGATTCGCGACGACTTGATGCGAGACGTCTCGGCGCGCGACGATGCGCCGAGGCTTCTCGCGGCTTGCCGAGCGATCGCCGCTCCATGATCGGCCGGCGATCGCGACCGACGTTCTCGGCTGTTCGGGCATCCTCGATTCGCCCCTTTCCCTTCGCCACGAGCCTCGCTTGAGTCCAACCGACGACAGCTCGAATCGTTCGGCCTCTTCGCTCGAACCGGCGCGCCGTTCGACGCGCGTCGCACGATGGCTCGATCGCCTCGCCCTCACCGGCCTCGGCGGCGCCTCGTCGTTCTCGATCGCGGTGACGCTCGGAATCGTCTTCATCCTCGCCTCGGAGAGCATTCGCTTCTTCCGCATGGATGGCGTCAGTCTCTCCGAGTTCCTGTTCGGGCTCGAATGGAGTCCGACGCTCGGGGCCGAGCGAAAGTTCGGGATCTGGCCGCTGCTCAACGGCACGCTCTTCGTCGCGGCGATCGCGATGCTCGTGGCGCTGCCGATGGGCTTGCTGACCGCGGTCTATCTGAGCGAATACGCGTCGGCGACGATCCGCAGCCTGCTCAAGCCGGCACTCGAAGTCCTCGCCGGCATCCCGACGGTGGTCTACGGTCTCTTCGCGATCACGTTCATCACCCCCGGCCTTCGCTGGCTGACCGACCCGCTCCTGGGCATCCACGGCTTTCACAGTCAGAACGTGATGGCCGCCGGACTGGCGGGGNNCGGCATCCTCTGTCTGCCGATCGTCAGTTCGCTGTGCGAGGACGCGTTGCGAGCGGTTCCGCGAGCGCTTCGCGAAGGGGCTTACGGTCTGGGAGGGACGAAGTTCGACGTGACGGTTCGCGTCGTCGTTCCGGCCGCGCTGTCGGGCATCATCTCGGCATTCCTGCTGGCGACGGCGCGGGCAATCGGCGAGACGATGGTCGTCGCGATGGCGGCCGGCAGCAGCGCCCAACTGACCCTCGACCCTCGCGAACCGGCTCAGACCATGACGGGCTACATCGCGCAGATGGCCAAGGGAGACGTCGCTCGCCAGAGCGCCGAGTATCTGACGCTCTATGCCGTCGGCGCGACGCTCTTTCTGCTGACGCTCGCCCTGACCCTTCTCGGTCAGTGGATCCGTCTCCGCTTCCGGGAGGCGTACGAATGAGTCGCGAGACACCGATCGAGACGGTCCGCCTGGAGCCGATTCCCGCCTCGCGACGCCGAGCGATCGAGCGTTCGTTCCGAATCCTGTGCACGACGGTCAGCCTGCTTTCGGTCGTCCTGCTGGTGACGCTGATCGGCGCGATCCTCTTCCAGGGACTTCCGCGGCTTTCGTGGAACTTCATCACCGGCATGTCGAGTCGCGATCCGTCGAAGGCCGGCATACTCGGCGCCCTGATCGGGTCGGCGCTGGTCTGCATCACCTGTGCGGCAGCGACGTTGCCGATCGGAGTCGCGACGGCGATCTTCCTCGAGGAGTACCGTCCGCAGCGCCGCTGGCTCAACGTGCTTCACCGTCAGCTCGAACTGCTGATCTCGAATCTCGCCGGAGTCCCGTCGGTCGTCTACGGGCTGCTCGGCCTTTCCGCATTCGTCCATCTGTTCGGACTGTTCGGCACGATCCAGGAACCGTTCTTCGAGATCGGCGTGCGGCGCTATCACCAGTACGAGTCGGAAGCCGACGATCGAATGATCCTGATCCCGGCCGAACGAGACGGCGCTGCGACCGCTCCGGTCGCAGGAATGACGGTCTACACGTCGGATCTGCGAAGCTTCGCTCTGCGGACGATCGATCAGGACGCTCCGCGCGTCGAAGACCCGAAGGCGGCCCGGCGAACGATCCGACTGGGAACGGTCGGCAGTCCGACGCGCCGCACCGCCTGGTACTACCTCCGACTGCCCTTCGGCTACACGGTGCTGGCGGGAGCCTTGACGCTGATGCTCGTCGTCCTGCCGGTGGTGATCATCGCCAGTCAGGAGGCGGTGCGAGCGGTCCCCGGTTCGCTGCGTGCCGCAGCGCTCGGTCTGGGCTGCACGCGCTGGCAGGTGGTCCGCAGCGTCACGCTCCCTTCGGCGACTCCCGGAATCATGACGGGAGCGATTCTGGCGATGAGCCGCGCGATCGGCGAAGCGGCTCCGATTCTCCTGGTCAGCGGCGTGCTCTATCTGTCGTCGGTCCCCAAGGGGCTGATGAGCGAATACACGGTGATGCCGCTGCAGATCTTCCAGTGGGCCGACGACCACGAACGCGAGTTCGCCGATCTGGCGGCGAGCGGCATCATCGTGCTGCTCGTCCTGCTGACGCTGATGAATCTGTCCGCCGTGCTCGTTCGCCAGCGCGCCCAACGACGACTTCACTGATCCGCCATGCCCCCGACGGAATGGGCTCCCATGCGAACCGCATTCACGCCCCGGACGAGGCCTTCCATGAGTTCCGCACCCGCCGCTCCCTCGGATGACCATCCCGAGTTGCCGGGGCGCCGACCGGCGTCGGCCGTCGAGACGTCATCGCGAGACGAGACGCCGACCGAGACCGCCATCCGGATCGCCGGTCTCGATTCGTGGTACGGCAGCTTCCATGCGCTGCACGGCATCACTCTGGACATTCCGGAGCGACGAGTCACGTCGCTGATCGGTCCGAGCGGATGCGGCAAGAGCACGCTGCTCCGCTGGATCAATCGGATGAACGACACCGTTCCCGAGGCGCGAGCGACCGGAACGCTGCAGATGGGCGAACTCGACATCCTGGCTCGCGCCACCGATGTCGTCGACCTCCGCCGCCGGATCGGCATCGTCTTTCAGAAACCGAATCCGTTCCCCAAGTCGATCTACGACAACGTCGCCTTCGGACCGCGACTCCACTTCCGCATGACGCGCAGTCAACTGGACGAGCGAGTCGAGTGGGCGCTGCGCAAGGCGGCGGTCTGGGACGAGGTGAAGGATCGTCTGCGAGGACCGGCACTCGGTCTCAGCGGCGGTCAGCAGCAGCGACTGTGCATCGCCCGAGCGATCGCGGTCGGCCCCGAGATCCTGCTGATGGACGAACCGTGCTCGGCACTCGATCCCCAGTCGACGCTGTCGATCGAGGATCTGATCTTCGAGTTGCGGGAACAGTACGCGATCGTGATCGTCACGCACAACATGCAGCAGGCGGCTCGCTGCAGCGACCAGACCGCCTTCTTCTACGAAGGGCGACTGATCGAGGCGGGGCCGACCAACCAGGTCTTCACCCGCCCACGTCAGAAGCGGACCGAGGACTACGTCACCGGAAAGTTCGGGTGAAGCCATGTCGAAACATCTGCAACGGGATATCGAGCGGATCCGCCGGGACCTTCTCTCGCAGTTCGGCCTGGTCGAGAAGGTGGTCGACGACGCCGTCCGCTCGCTCGTCGATCGACGAGCCGACCTGATCGACTCGGTCCTCGGCTCCGACACCGCCGTGGACGAGCGCGAGGTGCACATCGAAGAGGCGTGCCTCAAGACGCTCGCGCTGCATCAGCCGGTCGCGATCGACCTGCGCTGGATCGCGACGGTCGTGAAGATCAACTCGGACCTCGAGCGGATCGCCGACCTCGCCTGCAACATCGCCGAGCGGGCGCTCAGTCTCAACCGCCACGACGACTTTCCGATCCCCGATCAGGTCCCGGCGATGGTCCGATTGGCGATGAGCATGATGAAGCAGGCGCTCGATGCCTTCGTCGAGCTCAACGCCATCCAGGCTCGCGAGGTGATCCGCCTCGATACGCATGTCGATCGCCTGAATCGCGAAGCGATCGAGGAACTGACCGAACTGATGAAGCGCGACCCCGAGCTGGTCGAGCCGGCGCTGCACTGCTTCTCGGCCGCGCGGCACATCGAGCGGATCGCCGATCTCGCCGAGAACATCGCCGAAGACGTCATCTACATCGTCGAAGGAGAGATCGTCCGTCACAAGCATGACGACGCCTCCGACGGCCTCCCCGCCAACCGCTGACGGAAACACCGATGAGTCGCCCGAAACTTCTGGTGATCGAGGATGATCGAGCCCTCTCGGAAGTCCTGCGCTACAACTTCTCGCACGGCGGGTTCGAGGTCTTTCAGGCCTTCGACGGACAGGACGGCCTGAACCAGGCTCGACTGAGACTTCCCGAAGTCATCCTGCTGGACGTGATGGTCCCGGTGCTCGACGGCATCGACGTCTGTCGCAAGCTCAGGCAGTCCGACGAGACGCGCAACCTGCTGATCGTGATGGTCACGGCCAAGGGAGAGGAGACCGACCAGCTCGTCGGCTTCTCGGTCGGCGCCGACGATTACGTCGTCAAGCCGTTCAGCGTCAAGGTGCTCGTCGAACGGATCAAGGCGCTCGTTCGGCGGCGAGCCGCGGCCACGTCGCTCGACGACGACGTCGTCTCGCTGCACGGCATCACCGTCGATCGGATCAAGCACCGCGTGCTGGTCGACGGCAAGGGAGTCGACCTGACTCCGAGCGAGTTCCGCCTGCTCGAGACGTTGCTGCGGCAGCCCGGCCGAGCCTTCGACCGAAGCGAACTGATCGACTCGGCGCTCGGCGAAGACACGCTCGTGCTCGAGCGGACGATCGATGTCCATGTTCGAGGCCTGCGAAAGAAGCTCGGGGACCGTGCCGACGTGATCGAGACGGTTCGCGGCGTCGGCTATCGCTTCAAGGACTCCTGAGCGGCGGTCCGCCCCCTCTCCCATCGCCCGGCGATCGACTCGATCCGGGAGCGTTCCCTGTCGGTCCGCGTCGAACTAGAATCGGTGGGGGTGCGGCGAGAGATCGTCGCTCGCCCTACATGTCGATCGGACGACCTCTTTCGGGCCCCTCGCCGATGCCTGCCCAAGCGACCTTCGTCTCGCTGCTTGCCCAAGACCAGACGCTGATCGGCCAGAACTACGCGATGGCGTACGTCCTGCTGTCGCTCTTCCTGCTGCTCGGCACGCTCGGTCTCTGCGTCCCCCGCTTCCGCAAGAAGCAGGTCTCGAACGACTGAGCGTCGGCTGAGCCCCGTGTCGCCCGACGATCGATCGGCGTCGACCTGAACGGCTCGGCGACTCTCGTCGAGCTTTCCGCTCCTTCCTTCGTCAGCGGTCGGTTTGCCGCGACGCTTCTCGGACCAGGCGTTCGTACAGCGCGGCGTGGGTGTCGATCATCCGTGCGACGGTAAAGTCGTCGCGGATTCGCCGTGCCGCGGCGGCTCCCAGTCGAGCCGCAAGACCGGGATCGTCCAGCAACCGTCGAGCCGCTCGGGCGAGTGCCGCGGTGTCGCCGACCGGAAACAGCAGTCCGGTCTGACCGTCGATCACCAGATCGCGATTGCCGGGGATGTCCGAAACGACCGCCGGTACGCCGGCCGCCGCCGCTTCCATCAGCGCATTGCTCTGCCCTTCGTAGCCGCTGCCGAGCCAGAACTGATCGGCTCCGGCGACCAGCCGCGCCGCATCGGAACGATGCCCGAGAAAGTGGACACGATCGGCGATCCGGACCTGCTCGGCGAAACGGGTCAGCCGCCATCGTTCCGGTCCGTCGCCGATCACCAGCAGATGAGCGTCGTCGCGGACGCAGCGCAGCAGTTCCGTCCCCCAGATCAGATCCTTGTGGCGTTTCTGAGGCCAGAGTCGGCCGACCGTGACGATCAACGACGCGCGACCGGCGGCGGAATCGTCGAGACCGATCGCCGCCGCCAACTCGCGCCGTGCGGCGACACGATCGACCTCCTTCGGTTCGATGCCGTTGGGGATGACGTGAAAACGATCGGCCGGGATTCCCTTGGACGCATAGAAGTCGCGAACGCCCGCACTGTTGGTGACGATGCCGGTCGTGCGCTTCGCCAGATAGCGATCGATCGCCAGTTCCCACGACCGCTTCCAAGGATCGACGCAGCGTTCCCCGCCGAGAATCACCGGCACGCGTCGCCGAAGCGCAGCCCAGCGGCCATAGGCGTTCGCGGCGAAGATCCACGTATGAACGACGTCGGGACGAAACGCGTCCAGCTCGGCGCCGATTCGACCGAGCACCGTCGGATCGAGCTTGCCGCGTTTTCGGAACTCGACGATCCGGACGCCGGCGTCGCGAAGCATCCGTTCGCGCGGGCCGGTCCGAGTCAGTACGCCGACCGTCACGTCGAAACGATCGCGCGGCAGACCGATCGCCAGGAGCGCGAGCTGCTTCTCGGCTCCCCCTTCGTCCAACGTCGGCACCAGCAGCAGCACGCGGATCTTGCTCATCTCGCCTCTCGCGAACTCAGAACCTGCTCGAACAGCTCGAGGTGAGCCGAGGCCATCGCGCCGATCGAATGTTCGTCGGCGGCCGTCCGCCGCGCGGCTCGCCCCATTCGCAGTCGTCCCTCGGGGTCGTCGAGCAGAGCCAGGACCGCTGCAGCGATCGCACCCGGATCCCGGACCGGCACCAGCTTCCCCTGCACGCCATCCCGGACGACGCGGCAGTTCCCCGGAATCTCCGTCGCGACCACCGGCAGCTCGGCCGCCATCGCTTCGAGCAGCGCCAGCGACAGCCCTTCGTGATGCGACGGCAGGACGAACAGATCGGCCGCCGACAGCACGTCGCCGACGTCATCGAAGGTCCCCGGCAGAAGCACGTGTTCCTGCAGCTCGCGCTCGCGGATCATCATCCGCAACTCCCGCTCGAACTCCCCTTCGCCGACCAGCCAGAGCCGCGCTTCGGGGCGTCGCCGCAGGACGGCCGGCCAGGCGTCGACCAGTTCGGCAAGTCCCTTGCCGGGGTGCAGCCGACCGGTGTAGACCGCCAACGGCTCGTGGTCCGCGGCGACCAGCGCCGGATGCAGCTCCGACAGCGCAGCCCGAGCCCGACGTCGATCTTCGGGGCGTCGCTCCGGCTGAACCGGGACTCCGTTCTCGATCGTCCTCAATCGCCGCGGATCATAGCCGGCGGCGATCATCTCGTCGGCGACCGCCGGGCTCGGAGCGACATGCGCGTCGGCCAGCGTCGTCGTGCGCCGGATCCTGCGGCCGAAACGCCCCTCTTCGTGCCAATGGCAATCGCCGGTCGCTCCCCCTCCCTCGGCCCGAATCACCACCGGCAGATGATGGCGATGGCGAGACGCGACGGCCGCATAGGCGTCATGCTTGAGCATCGAGACGAAGACCAGGTCGACCTCGTCGCGCATTTCGACCAGGCGTCGCGTCAGCGCGCGCAGATAGACGAACGTCCCCCAACCTCGACCGCGCGGCTGAGCCAGTCGGACGACCGGAATGTCCCGGTGTCTGATCTCGGACGGCCAACTCGGCTCCCATCGCGCCGTCAGCAGCGTGATCCGATGCCCTCGATCGCGGAACTCCGATGCGAGATTCGCCATCGCCATCTCGGCTCCGCCGACCAGCGGCCAGAACCGTCGAGTGACCATCGCGATACGCATCCCCGCTCCCTCCGACGCTGCACCCCACAGACGCCGGAGCGCCGCGAGCCGAACCTGGCGAGCCTCATTCGGCCCCGCTCACGGCATCGTCGATCCCCGTCCCCTCGGCGTCCAGGTCGGACGGCTCCAGGACCGCGACATACGGCAGATTCCGGTACCGGTCGCGGTGATCGAGACCGTAGCCGACGACGAACTCGTCGGGGATCTCGAAGACGCGGAAGTCGGGGGTCCGCGTCACCCGACTTCTCCCTCGCTTGAGCAACAGGACGGCGGAGCGGACCGATCGGGCGCCGCGAGCCGCGACGACTTCGGTCAGGCGATCGATCGTCCGACCGGTATCGAAGATGTCGTCGACGAGCAACACCTCCTGATCCACGACGTCAGGCATCGCATCGAGCGAGAGCCGAAGCTCCCCCGGCTCGGTCGTTCCGCGATAGCTCGATGCCTGGATCACGCCGACGCGCAGCGGCATCTCGAGCTTGCGGACCAGGTCGGCCAACAGCATCAGACTGCCGGTCATCACGCCGAGCACGGTCAGCGACCCTCCGGCGTATCGCTCGTTCAACTCGGCGGCCAGTCGCGCGACGCCACGCTCGATCTCGTCGGCTTCGATCAGCGTCCTCAACGACGGGCCCTCCCACGATCGGTCATCCGTTCCGCCCGCCCCCGAGGGGCGATCCGTTCGGGTACCTCGGACGGCGCGATTCTAGGAGGCGGCTCGGCGCGAGGAAAGGCGGCGCGAGAATCGCGTCTGCGATCCGGGACCTCGCGATCCGCGCGGTCAAGAAACGACCCGACCCGGCTCTCTTTCGAGTGCCGGGTCGGGCAGGCTTGTCTTCGGGAACTCCGACCGAGGTCGGCGTTCACGATCAGCGGCTGGCGATCACGCGAGCCGGAGCCGAGAAGGCAGCCGGATCGACGACCGGGGCCGGAGGAGCCGGAGCGTCCGCCGGAGCGGCTTCCGAGCTGGTCGAGCCGNNTCAGCCGCAAGGAGCGGCTTCGCAGCCCATGTCGCAGCAGCTGCTGCCACGGATCAGCTTGCGAGCGAAGATCCGGTCGAGCAGACCCTTGCGACCGCAGCACGAGGTGGTCTCGCAACCGCAGCTCGGGTCAGCTCCGCACGACGGATCGACGGTGTTGCAACCGCACGACGGATCGGCATCGCAGCACGGATCGCACGCCGGCTTGCAGCGATTGATCTGGATCAGCTTGATCTTCGGCAGGTTGATCTGGATCAGAGGCTTACGACCGCACGAGGTCGCACACGGATCGCAGGCATCAGCACCGCACGAAGGATCGACCGCGTTGCAGCCGCACGACGGATCAACCGCGTTGCAACCGCACGAGGGGTCCGCATCGCAGCACGACGCGGCGGTCTCGCAGCACGAGACTTCGCAGCCGCAGCCCGAGCCGCCGAGCATCCGGTCGAGCAGGTCGAAACCGAAGCTCTGCGAACAGAGGGCCACGCTCGCCACGAGCGAGGCAAGAGCAATGTTCAACTTCATCGAGACACGTCTCCTTGTCTGAGAACCGTCCGACCGTTGGACTTCCACGTTCGCTCCGTCGCCCGATCCTGCCGCCCGATAGGGTCGGACGCGAGGCAAACGATCCTTCTCGGCAGATTGCTCCACCGAACGGATTGCGGGAGAGAAGTTGGGTCGCGGTCGTCGATTCCTGGGTCTTTCCTCCGGTGCTGGTCGAGCCAATCCTTGACCCGCAGTGTCCGAACCGAGCACCGGACGATGATCTCCGCTTGGCTTGTCGACGGGGGCTTTCCCGTTGCCAGCACAGGTATCGGAACCCCGGGAAACAAGCCTTGAGTGTGCCTAACTTTTTTTCTTTCACGGACTTACGTTAACGGAAAGCGAACTCTTGCCGGTCACAAAGACCAGTGAAGCATGGCAAGATCTGACGCGCCGCAGCTCTCGGCGCCCTCACCTTCCCGACCGTCGACCTCCGACAGACAGGGCAGCGAGCCTCCCCCGCATCTCGGGCGCTGCCACCTGCATCTTGTGAGACCCGGCAAGCAAGTGCGACCTGTCGGATCGCAGGCCTAGAGCAAGACGGGCGACGTGCGGCGTTACTGCTCGCGCCGACGAGGGAACGTTCGCGCCGAGAACATCGACGCGTGGGAGAAACCGGCGAATCCGGAAGTCGGAAGCCGAGCTGCATCGCGAGGCGAAGACGACTCGCAACGCCGGCCGCTAATCGTCCACCAACTGCTCGTCGCTCGGGTCGAACGCCGGCACGACGATGTTGAGCAGCTCGCAGCCTCCATCGATCGCGTGCACCGTCCCGGGAGGGATGACGATCGCCATCCCGGGCCGCAACGCGACTCGATCGTCGTCCAAGCGAATCGTCGCGTCGGGGTCGCACGCGAGAATGTAGTAGGTCTCGGTCAGGTGTCGGTGGAAATGGGGCCGTGCCCGCCCCTCGACCCGCGTCACATGCAGCGACCCCGGAAAAGCCGGCTCGTCCCCCAAGGCACGACGAGCGGTGCCGCAGGGGCACGGGACCGGAACGATCCCCGAAAAGTCGACGACGCGATAGGTGCGACGCTCGGCGGACCCTTCCGCCTTCTGGGGTTCGGCTGCCACGTCCGTTCCTTTCGCTGCCGCAGGCTCGCCATCCCTCGCGAGACCGGGGACCGCCGAACCGGGTAACTTGCCCGAGCCGTAACTGCGGATTATTGTGACTTCGGACCCGTGTTCCGACCATCCCCGGGAGTCTTCCGAGTGATGCCTCTTGCCCGCCTCGACTCGCGATCTTCCCACGGCGCCCTCCCCCGAGCCGCCGCACTCGGTCTTTATGGTCTGCTGCTGCTGACCGGCGTCGGTTGCGTCCCTCGGCAAGGGGCTCTCTCCGCAACTCAGTCGACCTACCCGACCAGCGATGATGCCTCGGCCTCGGTCGACGTCGATTCGGTCGCCGCCGACGAGTTGGCGCTGTTGGCGGAGCGATTGGGGATCGGTGGAGCCGAGCGAAGCCAGGTCGCCAAGCCGCGGATCCCGCGGCTCCGCCCCGGAGAGCGCGATCCGTTCGTGAACGTGGCGGGACGCCCTCGCGGAAGCTCGGGGGGGCGAGGAACGTTCGGCGGTAACTCGACCTTCGGCGGTAACGGAACGTTCGGCTGGGGCGGCAACGGCACCTTCGGCCGAAGCGGAAACGGAACGTTCGGAGCGGGGGGGAACGGAACGTTCGGCCGGGGAGGGCGCGGGTCGTTTCCGTCGGCCGGCGGAAACACGACCTTCGGCGGCGGACGATTCGTTCCGATTCGCGGCTCGGCCGGTCGTTCGCTGCCGCTCGACGGCACCGGCAGCACGTTCGGAACCGGCGATGGGAACGGCACCTTCCCTCGCTGATTCGTGACGGCCTTCGCTGAAGCGTGACGGCGTTCACGGGGTCATGACGTTCTCGGCAGAGTCATGACGGTAGCGAGTCGTTCGGGAGGATCAGGGATGGCGAGCGAACGAGCGGTTCTCGATGTCGGCAATTGCGGTTACGACCACGGGCGTCTGAGTCGCTGGCTCGAATCGCTCGGTTCGGTGCGAATCGTTCGAGCCCACTCGTCGCACGATGCGTTGGCGGCGATCGAACGACAACCGTTCGATCTGGTGATCGCCAATCGGATTCTCGAAGGGGATGGCAGCCGNNTGCTGACCGACCTGGCGGACAAGCAGGCGGAAGCTTTGGCGGCGGGAGTCGACGGCTCGTTCGGCAAGAGTCGAATCGGCGATCCGGAGGCGACGGCGCGACTCGAGCGCCTGCTGCACGGTGAGGCCCGAGGCGGATCGGCCTGAAGCGTCGCGACGCGGCATCGTGGAATCGACGAGCGATCGGCGCGGTTCCCCCTCTCGATGCCGCGTTCCCGCGCCCCGTGAAGCCCCCTTCGCTCGTCTCCGGACCAGCGACGCCCCGCCCTCGACATGGCGCAGGGCCGTTGCTTCGAGGCGCCGTTCATGGTGAATTGAACGGGTCGGAGCGGTCGAGAACGGCGAGGAGCGAGCCGAGACGGGCCAGACGACACGGAACGGATTCGCGTNNCCGCCTCCTTGCTGCGGAACATCATGACCACGGAAGAAGTCTGGACGGTCAAGCGTCTGCTCGAGTGGACGACCGACTACTTGGCTCGTAGCGGCGCCGATTCGCCGCGTCTGGATGCCGAGATCCTCCTCGGTAAGGCGCTCGGTTGGCCTCGGATCCAGCTCTACGCGCGCTACGACGCGATACCGAGCGACGACGAGCGGACCTGCTTTCGCGAGTCGATCAAGCGGCGCGCCAAAGGGATGCCGGTCGCTTACCTGACCGGCGAGCGGGAGTTCTTCTCGCTGCCGTTCGAGGTCTCGCCGGCTGTCCTGATCCCGCGTCCCGAGACCGAGTTCGTCGTCGTCGGCGTACTCGACGCGCTGAAGAAGCGCGAAGGGGGAGCGCCGACGCTGCTGGATATCGGCACCGGGAGCGGCGCGATCGCGGTCGCCGTCGCGAAGCACGACTCGCGCGTCCGCGTCACGGCGGTCGATCGATCGGCGGCAGCGCTCGATGTCGCGCGGCGCAATGCCGCACGACATGGCCTCGCCGAGCGGATCGAGTTTCGCTGCAGCGATCTCTTCCAGGCGTGCGGCGAAGAGCGGTTCGACATCATCGCCTCGAACCCGCCCTACATCGGCGAGCGGGAAAAGGACTCGCTGTCGGTCGACGTGCGGGATCACGAGCCGCACGAGGCGCTGTTCAGCGGCGATGACGGAACCGATCTGACGCGACGACTGATCGCCGAAGCGCCGCAGCATCTGCTTCCGGCAGGCCTGCTGATCTTCGAGACGAGTCCGTTGATCGCGGAGCGGCTGGTCGAGGCCTTGAATGCGGACGGTCGGTACGAAGCGATCTCGGTCCGCAAGGATCTCGCCGGTCTGCCGCGAGTCGTCTCGGCGCGAGTCGCCTCGAAGTGACTCGCTTCGGCCGGAGAACCGCGACCGCGCCGTCGTTCACGCCTTACCGGGAGCGGCTGCGGTCGATCCGCTCTCGGCCGAGGACTCGGCCGACTCGATCTCGACCGACCGAGCCGGCATGTCGTAGTTCTTCGCTTCGGCGTTGGTCGCCTTTCCGTCCTGAACGATGACGGTCTGGTCGAGACCGGATCGCTTCGACTTGCGAACCGCCCGCAACAGCCGCTCGATCACGTGCTCGCAGGTATCGGACTTCTGGAGTCCGGTGACGGCGGCGGTGCAACGGATCTCGACCGGACGATTCCTGAGACGGAACGTGGTCTGACTGAGCGACTGCCGAATCCGCTCCGACGCGAACGCGCCATCCTTCGCGCTGGTGTCGCCCAGGAACATGACGAACTGCTGTCCCGAGATGCGGTAGAAGCGATCGAAGCCGCGATTGTTCCGGATCCCGGCGAACAGGACCTTCGACACCTCCTGCAACAGTCGATCCCCCAGCTCGAGTCCGCACTCGCGATTGAAGCGGTCGGTCTCGTCGAGGTCCATCAGCACGAAGCTCAGCAGACGGGTCCGAGTCGGATCGTCCGCAAGCCAAGCGGCAAAGGTCGATTCGAGCGGCAAGCGCCCTTCGATTCGCCCGTCTCCCGGAGGTGCCTCGCCGAACTTCGACGGCTCGATCCGCCCCGCGGCGACGATCGCCGCGACGGCGATTTCGTCCATTTCGTCGCGGAGCGTATGCAGTCGTCGAGCGAGATCATGATGAACGCGGAGCGCCGCCTGGTTGCGTCCCTCCTCGGCCTCCGATGCCCGTTCGTAACGTTCGACCAGCTCATCCCACTCCTGCAACGCCCCCTGCACCAGACTCTCGAGTCGGACGGCGAGCGGCGTGAGAGGACCGAACTGGTATCCCGCCTCGTCGAACAGATCGAGCATCGACTGGGAGGGGCGTCGCTGCTCCGCGACGATCCCCTTGATCTCGTTGCCGAGCTTCGCGAACGGTCCGTCCCCTTGATCATCCGTCAGGCGAGCGACGACGTCGGCCAGTCGCGAGAGCGAGTCGAGGCCGGCGCGAGCCGTCGCATGCAGCAGGCGAGCGGAGGGCTCGATCGCATCGAAGTAGTCGCGACTGCCGATCAGTTCGGCCCAATCGGCCGGCAAACGGAACGGCTCGGGAGGGGGCGGCGGAGCAGGAGCGGCGCCGGAGGGGGTGGCCGGAGTCGACTCGGCCTTCTTGGATGCCGCCGCGGCAGGCTTGTCGACGCTCAGACGCCGCGCCGATCGGCGAGCCGGTCCGCGACGACGATCGGACCTCGCTTCGCGCCGGCCGACCATGACGGCGAACGCGGCGCCGAGGCCGAGATTGAGGATCGCCACGAAGAGGACGTAGAGCATGACTGGCCCGTTCGGCGCAACGACGGCAGAGGTCGACCGCGACCTGCGTGCCGAAGTCTAAGTCATGCTCCGTGGCCCCTCGAAAAGCGTTCGACCGCCGCCGAGTGACTCGAGGGGGCCGCAGAGGGCGTCGGATCGGAGGGAGGGTACCGATCGATCGGAGAGTACGGCGTCAGCAGCGCCCCGGAAAGCTCGATCGCCTCGGCTTCCGGACCGCGATGGGGGGCGCATCCGCCAGCGCACCCCCGTACGGCTGCCGTATCGGTCCCACGGCTCAGCGCCGAGCCGCGATGGCTCGCTGAACCGCCTGTCCCATGTCGGCCGGGCTGTCGGCCACTTCGATCGAGGCGCTGCGGAGCGCGGCGATCTTCTCGGACGCGGTCCCCTTCCCGCCCGAGATGATGGCGCCGGCATGTCCCATCCGCTTGCCCGGAGGGGCGGTCGTCCCGGCGATGAAGGCGGCGACCGGCTTGGTGACGTACTCGTTGACGAAGGCAGCCGCCTCTTCCTCGGCGGTCCCGCCGATCTCGCCGATCATCAGGATCGCTTCGGTCTCGTCGTCATCCTGGAACCACTTCAGCACGTCGATGAACGAGGTGCCGACGATCGGATCGCCACCCAGGCCGACGCAGGTGGTCTGACCGAGGCCGAGCGACGAGGTCTGCCACACCGCCTCGTAGGTCAGCGTTCCGCTCCGGCTCATGATGCCGACCTTGCCGCGACGGTGGATGTAGCCCGGCATGATGCCGATCTTGCACTCGTCGGCGGTGATGACTCCCGGGCAGTTCGGCCCGACGAGCACGGCGTTCGAAGCGCGGACCCGCTCGTAGACGCGGACCATGTCGATCACCGGCACCCCTTCGGTGATCGCGACGATCACTCGGATACCGGCATCGAGCGCTTCGAGAATCGCGTCGGCGGTGAACGGAGGGGGAACGAAGATCATCGACGCGTCGGCGCCGGTCGCGTCGACCGCTTCGGACACGGTGTCGAAGACCGGCAGCCCTTCGGCCGTCTGACCTCCCTTGCCCGGCGTGACGCCGGCCACCATCTTCGTTCCGTACGCCAGACAGCCTCGCGTGTGGAACGCTCCCGCCTTGCCGGTGATCCCCTGGCAGATCACCTTCGTGTTCCGATCGATCAGGATGCTCATGTCGGTCGTCCGCGTTGGTTTGGATTCGGGCGGCAGTCCCGGTCGGGACCGCGGAGCGATGCGGTCGGAAACGGGAGGGATCAGGCGCCGGCGGCGGCGACCACCTTGCGAGCCGCATCGGTCAGGTCGGTCGCGGTCACGATGTTCACGCCGCTCTCGGCCAGGATCCGACGCCCTTCCTCGACTTCGGTCCCTTCCAGCCGGACGACGAGCGGCACGGTGAAGCCGACGGTCCGGTACGCTTCGAGCAGCGCCTTGGCGATCGTCGTGCACTGCATGATGCCGCCGAAGATGTTGACNNAGGAAGTTCGCCGGCTCGCCGCCGTGCAGCTTGATGATGTCCATCGTGCTCATCGCCAGGCCGGCACCGTTGACCAGACAGGCGATATTGCCGTCGAGCTTGACGTAGCTGAGCCCCGCCTTGCCGGCTCGCACCTCGTACTCGTCTTCCTCGGACAAGTCGCGATAGCCGACGACTTCCGGGTGGCGGTAGAGAGCGTTGTCGTCGAAGGTCACCTTCGCGTCGAGCGCCAGCAACTCGCCCGACTCGGTCACCACGAGCGGATTGATCTCGACCAGGCTGCAGTCGTACTTGACGTAGACGCGAGCCAGATTCTTCAGGAAGTTCTCGGCGCTCCGGACCGTCGCTCCCTCGAGACCGAGGCGGCGGCAGAGCTTCCGGACCTGGTAGCTCTCCAGACCGTAGGCGGGATCGAAGTGCTCCTTGAGGATCTTCTCGGGGCTCTCTTCGGCCACCTTCTCGATCTCGACGCCCCCTTCCGAGGACATCATCAGGACCGGCTTCTTCGCCGCTCGATCGAGCACGATTCCCAAGTAGAGCTCGCGAGCGATCCGACAGCCCGCTTCGACGAAGACCTGACCGACCTTCTGGCCGGCGGGGCCGGTCTGGATCGTGACCAGTCGGTTGCCGAGCAGGTTGCGAGCCACGGTCGCGGCTTCCTCGGCCGACCGGACGAGCTGCACGCCGCGCTGCGACGGCACCTCGATCACCGTCCCCTTGCCGCGCCCTCCGGCATGAATCTGAGCCTTGACCACCGCCAGGTCACCGCCGAGTCGGCGGTAGGCGTCGGCCGCCTCTTCCGGAGTCCTCGCGACATGCCCTTCGAGCACGGCGACTCCCTCGCGACGGAAGATCTCCTTGCCCTGGAACTCGTGGATCTTCATGGAAACTCTCGGCGAGTGGCGAAGCTGAGGCGAACCAAGTCGCGGATTATCGAGCGATCGGCGCCGATGGTCAACGGGCGGGTGACCGGCCGGCCCCCTCGCCACGTCAAGAAACGCGTTCGGGCTCCCGGACGCGAGAGGCATCCGGGAGCCCGAGCGGTGATCGAACGCTTCGTTTCGGGCGAAGTGCGGCCGCCCGAACGGATGAGGTCGGAGTTCAGAAGACGCCGTGAGGGCATTCGAGCCCGAGTCGCTTCATCTTCTTGTAGAGCGTGGTCCGGTTGATCCCGAGACTCTCGGCCGTCGCGTTCCGGTTCCAGCCGTGCTCCTTGAGCGATTGCAGAATGATCTGCCGCTCCGGCCCCTCGAGCGCTTCGCGGAGCGTCAGCGAAACCGGCGGGCGCGGACCGGTCGCGACCGGAACTCCGCGGGTCAGATGAGTCGGCAGATCGGTCAGTCGCACCTGCCGATCGCGACCGAGCAGCACGGCGCGCTCGACGACGTTCTGCAGTTCGCGGACGTTGCCCGGCCAGCGGTACTGCTGCATCGCCGACATCGCATCGGCATCGAAACCGTCGACCGCCTTGCCCGCTTCGCGAGCCACCTGCTTCAGGAAGTGCTCGGCCAGCGACGGGATGTCCGAGATCCGTTCGCGGAGCGGCGGCAGCTCGAGATTGATGACGTTGATCCGATAGAACAGGTCCTGTCGGAACCGGCCGTCGGCGACCGCCTGTTCGAGATTCTCGTTCGTCGCCAACACCACGCGGGTGTCGACCGAGATCGTCTGCGTTCCACCGACCGGCTCGAACTGGAACTCCTGCAGCACGCGGAGCAACTTGACCTGCAGCGCCGCCGAGGCGGTACCGATCTCGTCGAGAAAGAGCGTCCCGCCGTCGGCCTGGGCGAACTTGCCGACCTTGTTGCCGGTCGCTCCGGTGAACGAGCCCTGCACGTGTCCGAAAAGCTCGCTCTCGAGCAACGTCTCGGGAAGGGCTCCGCAAGCGACTTCGACGAACGGACGGTCGCGGCGATTGCTGAGCCGATGGATCGCTCGGGCGACGAGCGACTTGCCGGTTCCGCTCTCGCCGGTGATCAGGATCGTCGCCCGCGTGTCCGCGACGCTCTGCATCACCTCGAACAGACGCGTCATCCGAACGTCGTGTCCGACGATGTTTTCGAGGCCGAATCGCTCATCGAGCTGAGCCCGCAGCGAGTGATTTTCTTCCAGGACCTTCTTCTGACGGAGCGCCCGATCGAGCGCCAGCTCGAGTTCCTGATCGATCAGCGGCTTGGTCAACAGGTCGAACGCGCCGGCTCGCAACGCCTCGATCCCCGTCTCGACGGTGCCGTAGCCGGTCATCAGCAGGACCGAGCACTCGGGCTGAACGCGCCGAGCGACCGCCAGCACGTCGAAGCCGTCACCATCGTTCAGACGCAGGTCGACCACCGCCGCATCGAACCGCTCTCGCTCCAACATGCGGCAGGCGATCGCGACCGTCGCCGCTTCGTCGACGACGAAACCGCGCCCTCTCAACCAGTCCCCCATCGATTCGAGCAGATTGCGGTCGTCGTCGACCAACAACAGACGGGCGCGCGGGGGTTGCTTGTTGCTCATGGTGTCGATCCGCGAGAAAGGGGTCGTCGCTCGGGATGGGGCGGCGCGATGGCGACTCGGTCGTCTTTTATCTACGTCACGCCAAAGGGACGTGCGGGCCGCGAACCCGGGACGCCTTGATCGAGCCGCCGGAAACTCGGTCGAGTCGCCGGCAACGCCCCACTCCCTTCCCCCTCGCCACACACCCCCTTCGCGCGCCCGGCCTGCGCGACCGACTCATCCTTCCTTCACGCCGACGCGACTTGCCTTACCGCGACTCGCTCCTTGACCGACGGGGCACGGTCCCATCGCCAAGCCCTCCCCCGCGAGCCCTCGTCGGGGCTCGCGCAGTGTTCGGATCGCGCCTGCACGCTCCTCTCCCCCGACATCACCTCCGAGGGTGTCCGGCCCCCCTGGAGGATCGCAGGGGTTCTCCTGGGTCCGGGGCGACGTCGGGTCTTCGAACGGCTCGCTGTCGGGCCGATGCGACGAAGTCTCGACCGTTCCGATCCGGCGAGCTCCTCTCGGCGCCGCTCGATCCCCTCCACCTTCCTTGGTACCATCCAGTAATTACCCGATCCCTCACTCGGCCCAGGCCGGGTTGTCTCGGGAATGACGATCTGGTCAAGTCTAGGGGGCGACGACCGTGCGTCCGGCCGGTCCCTCCGCGTCTTGTGGCGGGATCTGCCGTCGGTCGCTCGCCTCGGCCACTTTCCGTTCCTGACCGTTGAGGTCTTTCGAGAGGAGTCACGCATGGCGATTCGCGTCGTCGTTTCGGACGACCACGAGGTCGTACGAGAAGGGTTGGCGTCCCTGTTTCAGGGAACCGACATCGAGGTGGTGGGGCAAGCGAAGAATGCCGACGAGGCGATCGCCGCGGTCCGCGAACTGAAGCCGGACGTCCTGCTGATGGACGTCAAGATGCCCGAGCGCAACGGACTCAACGCGGTCGAAGAGGCCAAGGCGGCTTCGCCCGACACGCGGATCGTGATGCTCTCGACCTTCGACAATCCGACCTACTTGGCTCGGTCGTTGGCGCTCGGCGCCGTCGACTACGTGCTCAAGGGGGCGTCGAAGGAGTTCCTGCTCGATTCGGTCCGTCGCGCGGCTGCGGGCGAGGGGCCTCGGCCCGACAGCCCGGTCCAGGGAGTCCGTTCGGCGATGAGCCGCAAGCGGGACGCTGCGGACGACGACATTCCGCTCACCAATCGCGAACTCCAGGTCCTGCGGCACATCGCGCTCGGGTTGAGCAATCGCGAGATCGGTCAGTCGCTGAGCATCAGCATCGAGACGGTCAAGGAGCACGTGCAGAACATCCTGCGCAAGCTCGATACGCCGGATCGAACCGCTGCCGCCGTCTGGGCGGTCAAGCGCGGTATCGTCTGAACGACGTCGCCCGAGCGACGTCGGCGCTCGAGTCTCGAACGGGTTCTCGGTATCGAGGAGCGGCCGATCGCGCCGTTCTTCGATACCGACCTCCGCGGCTCGCCGATTCCGACGTCCTAGCCGAGTGCCGACCGCGGATGAGCCTTCTCGTACGCCTCGCGCAGGCCGGCGGTGCTGACGTGCGTGTAGATCTGAGTCGTCACGAGACTCTTGTGGCCGAGCAGCTCCTGCACGCTACGGATGTCGGCTCCCCGATCGAGCAGATGCGTCGCGAAGCTGTGGCGGAGCGTGTGAGGTGAGGTGCGGCGATCGAGCCCCGTCTCGGCCAGGTACTTCTCCAGCATCCGTCCGACGCTGCGCGTCGTCAGACGCTTGCCGAACCGGTTGGTGAAGAGCGGCCGCCGGTCGGGGCGATCCTCGCTCGGATGCAGCACGCGTACTCTCCGCCACCGCTCGACCGATTCGGCGGCATGCGATCCGAGCATCGCGAGTCGCTCGCGTTTCCCCTTGCCCCGGACCCGCATCAGCCCTCGTTCGAGGTCGATGTCCGCATCGCCGAGGCCGACCGTTTCGCTGACGCGCAGGCCGCCCGAGTACATCGTCTCGAGAATCGCTCGATCGCGAAGTCCCGCCGGTTCGTCCGCCGAAGGGGCTCCGAGCAGCGTCGCCACCTCGTCGTCCGACAGGACATGCGGGAGCTTCCGATCGGGACGGGGATTGCGGAGCGGCTTGGCCGGATTCCGCTCGACCCACCCTTCGCGCATTCCGAAGCGGAAGAAGGAACGCATCGACGCCAGACGCCGCGACACCGACGTCTTGGCGTACCCCGCCTCATGCATCGCCGAGACGTAGGTGCGGAGATCGAGAAGACCGATCTTGCCGGGATCGGGAGGTTGCGGCGCATCCCCCTGAAGAAACCGCAGGAGCGCTTCGAGATCCTCGCGATACGACTTGATCGTCAGCTCGCTCGCGTTCCGTTCGGCCGCCAGGTACCTGAGGAAGCGATCGATCTCGCTGCGCATCGGAGCGGTCCGCTCGAACGGAGGTTCGGAAGCCGCGAGCGGCGTTGTCGCGACGGGGCGAGCAACGCAGCAGCCGGCTCGGTCAAGTCGGAGAAGCGCGCGAGGGACGGCGCCGTCATGCGGCCGACCGGCAGCATTCGCCGAGCGAACGCCGTTCAGACGTCGTCGTCGCGCCGGTCGTTCGTCTGGAGCAGATCGAAGCGTCGAGTCGGAGCGGCTGCTTCTTCGGCGCGATGCCGAATCTTCTGGCTCAGCACCGCCGCATCGTACCAGGTGAAGCTCAGGTCGGTGTCCGAAGCGAACCGACCGAGCGTCCGCAGCGCCTCGGCACGACTCTGATCGTCATACAGGAAGATGTAGCGTTCCTCTCCCTTGACCAGCGCCAGCACGTTGATGTCCTGTGACACTCGCGACTCCCTTCCGCGATCCGCGTCGACGAAGCCCCCCGGCATTCCGCTCGACCGTCGAGGCGAGCGGTCCTGTCGACTGGTTCGGTTATCGGCCGTCGGGAACTCGAAACGCCACTGTCGATCGATCGACTCCGCCTCTTGCTGCCAACAGCTCGGACAGATGCATATGGCAACAGAAACGGATGAAGTCGTCCGAGCGGTTCAGGTATCCCTTCCAGCCGCCGGGGCGCACCTCTTCCTGCCACGAGTGGTAGACCTGCAGCCGCGAGAGGGTCCGGTTGTCGGACGCGTCGTAGACCCGTACCGATTCGATCAGCGGACCGCGATGCAGCCGCTGCGGCGGCGGATCGCGGAGCGGCTCCGGCGGGATGAACCCCTGGGGATTAGGCCAGTCCGCCGGAGTTCCCGGCAGCGGAAACGGCGCATCGGCCGCAGCGGGACGCGGGGTCTGTGTCTCGAGCTGCCGCTTCGCCAGCTCGAACTCCGCCTCCCGCACCAGCTCATCCGGAATGAACTCCTCCTCGGCGGTCCCCCAGGGGAGCGCGTACCCGGCCGGTATCGGGTGGAAGCCCGGGTTGGCCGCGTACCAGTCGATCGCCAGTCCGATCTTCGGAGGCGGATAGGGGTCGTAGACGGTGACCGAACCGACCACCAGCACGTCGACTCCCAGATCGCGAGCGAGCTTCTGAAAGTCGGTCGACGAGTCGATCGGGATTTCCGAGTCGCGCAGATACTGGTCGACGACGGCGACCGGCATCACCTGAAAACCGGGGATCTTCTGCAACTCGACCTGATAAGCCTCGGCCACCTGCAGTCCGTCCAGATTCGGCGACGCGCTCTGGTTGAAGAACGGCAGGATCGCGATCCGCTCGAGTTGCGGAAACGGATTGTGGAGCTGAGGTTCGTGCACGGCGCGAGGCCATGCCGAACAGCCGGCCAGCGCCGTCGCGCACGACAGCGTCAGCAGCACTAGGGCACCAGTCGGTGTCTTCATCGCGATTCCGGATTCGTCAGGTCCCCCCCTGTCGAATCGTCGCTCCGGCGAATCCACCTTCCCGAAGCCGCACGCGACCGCATCGGTCGTTGCGCAGCGTTCGGACTCGGCGGCTCCCCGGGCGTACGGCGCAGCGCACGCTCGTCTGGCTTCGGCCCCCTCCCCGCGGAACGGCCATTCGTTTTTCCGCGAAGCCCGACGAAGGGGCCGGATGCTGTCATTCGCGCGGCGAGGCGACCTCAGCGAACTCCCCTTCGCCGTAGCCGAACTGCGGATCGGGAACGACCGCCAGCTCGATCTGATGACCGTCCGGATCGCGGATGAAGAGCTGCCGGATTCCCCCGGCATTGGTCCGCTCCGACACCTCGATCCCGGCATCGCGCAGCACCGCCAGGGCGCGATCGGTGTCGGCGATCCGGAAGGCGATATGATCGCGCCGCGAGTCGATCGGCAGTGGTTCGCCTCCCCCTGGCGCTTCGATCAGATGGATCTGGATGCCGCCGCCGTAGAGCCAGGCTCCTCGGAACGAAAACGGGGGGCGAGGCAGCACGCGGAAGCCGAGCAGATCGCGATAGAAGGCGATCGACGCCTCGAGTCGCCGAGTCGTTCTCGCGACATGGTGCAGCGACAGCAGCTCGATCGGCTGGCTCATGAACACTCTCTCCTGATCGCCTGCGGGAATGCGAGGAGCCGACCGTTTCGTCGATCGACGGCATCGACCTCACGAGCTCTGATCGGCCGCGCACCAGCCGCCGAGAATGACGATCGTGCGGCCTGAGCAATCTAGCGAGATTTTCTCGATCAGGCCGACCTCGAGGACGATAACGATCCTGCGGGCAATCGTCTCGACGCTTGTCCCGATCCCTATGTCCTTCGCAACGCCGCCGATCCTCTGACGGCTCGGGAGTGGTCCGATGATCCGACATGCCGCGCTGCTCGGCCTTCTCGTTTCGCTCTCCTCGGTCGTCGGCTGCGCCGTCGGCCCGCGATGCACCGACGGCTGCGGCTGGGGCGGTGATTCGTGCGGCACCGGGAGCTGTCTGGGAGAGGTTCGCGCCCGCAACCCGATCCATCACCTGCGGACCCTCTCGTCCGCCGGAGGCTGCGACGAACCGTACTGGGGCGAATGGCCGACAGCCGATCGCTGCGACGAGTGCAACTATGCCGGCGGCCGACTGCCGGCCTGGTGGGATCTGTGGGGAGTCCGCGTCCGCTCGGCGCGGGTCTCGTCCGGCTGTTCGACCTGCGAGACCGGGATGACGTACGACGTCGAGTCGTATCCGACCGAAACGATTCGACGGACCGGCCCGACACTCCGCGAGAGTGTCCCGGGACGTCCGCTCCCCGGCCCGGCCGAGAGGATCGAACCGGCTCCCGAAATCGACGCGCCTCAGGTCCTGCCCGGTCCGGATGAGACGACCGAACGCTCGATCATCCGCCCCGACGCGTCGCGCCGCTCCGCTCGACCCACGACGCTCGGCGCCCGCCCGTCGATGCCCTCGAACACGCTGCGTCGCTGACTCCGGGCGTGCCGAGCGAGACTCCCTCGGCTCCGGTCGATCGCGTTTCGGCACGTCCGTTGCTCTTCGTTCGATTCGTTCGCCGCGTTCGCCTGACAAGTCGTCACGCGAACGACGGCGGTCCGAACCGTTGCGAGGAGCAGGACGATGACCAGTCGATCCGATCGATGCGTGCCCCGTTCCGCAGCCCTTCCGTTCGCGTGGGTCGATCCGTTCGGACGACGGCTCGCCCCCGCTTCGTTCGCCGCGTGCGTTCGACCCGACCGCGGCGCCGGCCTGTACCGCGCCGAGGCTTCGTCCGTCTCGGCCTTTCCGATCGATGTCGTCGAGCAGCCGGACCGTTACGTGCTGACGGCCGAACTGCCGGGAACGCCGCGCGAGGCGATCGCGATCGAGGCGGATGCCGGCGTGCTGGCGATTCGCGTTCGGCGTCCGGAGCGCACGTCCGAGCCGGAATCGGTCGTGCGAGTCGCCGAACGGGCTCGCGGCGAAGCGGTCCGAACCATCGGCTTTCGCGAAGAGGTCGACTTCGATCGCGCCGCGGCGCGACTTGACCTCGGTGTCCTGACGCTCGAACTCCCGAAGCGTCGTCGCCCGACCGGACGATCGATTCCGATCGACGGCGTGACGACCGACGCCGGCACGCCCCCTTCGACCGAGAACGGCGGCGTCTGAGCGTTCCGCACTCGGACGAGCTCCGTCACCGCGGGCGGAAAGGGGCTCGGCCGATGCGAGGCGCGACCGGGATTCGTTGAGAGGGGGCGGCGCGAGTGCTAGACTCGGTGACGTCGGCGCCGGTCGACCGGACCGTTCGACGTCCGAGTCGGCATTCGATCGCACCGCGCCTTCCCCGCACTTCCGGTTTGGGAGATCCGCACGATGGCCACCGTCACCCGCACGTCGCTACTTCCGGCCGTCGAGGCCTTTCTGGCTCACGAGCCGCTCGGACTCTGGATCGGCGGCCGTTCGGTCGCCGCTTCGTCGGGGCAGACGCTGACGACGCTCGATCCGGGGACGGGCGAGCCGCTCGCGCGATTCGCCGACGCAACCGCCGAAGATGTCGATCGGGCAGTCGCCTCGGCCCGAGACGCCTTCCGTCAGTCGGAGTGGGCGCGGTTGCCGGTCAACGAGCGGAGCGCCAAGCTCCATCGCTTCGCCGATGCGGTCGAGTCGCACCGGAACGAACTGGCGCAGCTGGAATCGCTCGACTGCGGCAAGATCCTTTCGCAGGCCGAGGGGGACGTCGACAACTTCGTCCAGACGCTCCGCTATTACGCCGACCTGGCGATGCACGTCCAGCCGCGAACCGTGCTCGCGGTCCGCGGGCATGACGCCTGGACCGTTCGACATCCCTGGGGTCCGTGCGGCTTCATCATCCCGTGGAACTTTCCGTTCCTGTTGCTCGGCTGGGGCATCGCTCCGGCACTCGCCGCCGGGAATACCGTCGTCGTGAAGCCGGCCGAGGACACGCCGCTGTCGACGCTGTTCGTCGCTCGGATCGCGCAGCAGGCCGGCATTCCCGACGGCGTCATCAACGTCGTGCCGGGGCGAGGGGAAACGGCCGGAGCGGCCTTGTCGGGTCACCCCGGGCTGAAGCGGATGTCGTTCACCGGCAGTCCCGAAGTCGGTCGCCTGGTCGCCGAGGCATGCGGACGCAATCTGGTTCCGGTGAAGTGCGAACTCGGCGGCAAGGGAGCCGCGGTCGTCTTCGACGATGTCGACATCCCGACCACCGCGCAGCGACTGGTCGAGGCGATCACGTTCCACACCGGTCAGGTCTGCTGCGACGCGACTCGCTGGCTCGTCCATGAAGCGATCTACGACGAGTTCGTCGAGCAGTGTGCCGAACGCCTTCGCCAGGTCCGCGTCGGCCACCAGATGGACTCCGAGAGTCAGATGGGGCCGGTCGTCAACGCCAAGCAGCAGGCGCGAGTGCTGAGCTATCTGGACAAGGGAGTGCGCGGCGGAGCCAAGCTGGTGCTCGAAGGGGGCCGCTGCGACGTCCCGGGGAACGACGGCGGTTTCTATGTCCGCCCCGCCCTGCTGGCCGGCCCGCTCGACAACATCGCCGCCCGCGAAGAGATCTTCGGACCGGTCGCCTACCTCGGTCGATTCCGCAACGAAGCGGAAGCGGTCGCGTTGGCCAACGACACCGACTACGGCTTGGCCAACAGCGTCTGGACCGCCGACCTGGCTCGGGCTCAGCGAGTCGCGGAAGCGTTCGATGCGGGGAACGGTTGGATCAACGCGCACAACGTCATCGTGCACGGCGTCCCCTATGCCGGCGTGAACAAGAGCGGCATGGGAGGGGGCGTTCTCTCGCCCGAAACGCTCTTCGACTACTGGCGCAGCATTTCGGTCGTCCGTCCGCTCGACTGACCGACGCTCACGCCGGCGAACTTAGCGAGCCCGTCCGAAGCGCGACTTCGGGCGGGCTCTTTCTTTCGGCGAACGCTTCTTCTTTCGGCGAACGCCTCGCCAACCTCGCGCTTCATTCGGCCGTCGAGCGGACGGGTCCGGCAACGGCGCGAAGCCTGCGAAGCGGCACCGGTCAGGCAGAACGACAACGACCGCCGATCGAATCCGGCGAGATCGCGTGCCCCCCGCGCGCGCCCCCGCAGCCGAACTCGGAGCGGATCGTTTCCGATCCGCACTCCGGGCCCCGACCGAGGCAAGTGCGCGAAACTCTGCCGGTCGTTCGGCTTGAAGTTGTCGTAACAGCCGATTCGGCCATCCCGATTCGAGTCGATGTAACGGGTAGCTCGGTCGATCCATCCTTTCCGTCGGTAGGGCTACCGACCGGCAAGGCCGTTGCTTCCGCCAGCGACTCGACCGATGACCACCCGCACCCCACTTTCGCCGCTCGACGCGCGGATCGTCGTTCCCGCGGCAGCGCTCGGTCTCTGGCTGATCGCCAGCCTGTTCGGGAGCGGAACCGAGCGGGAATCCTCGGGTCGCCTGGCCTTCGAGCCGAGCCACCGGGAGACCGCTTCGTCGGCCGGCGCCGCGCAGGACGCTCGCCCCGCCGCGCTCCGCTACCGCCCGCGACGGGAACTTCCAGTCGACGAGGCGTCGCGCGCTAACTCGAACTCGAGCGACTCCGACTCCGACTCCGCGGCGACATTGATTCGTCTGGTCGCCGACCGCCCTTCCACCGAAGTTCGACCGAGCAACGCGTCTCCCTCAGCGGCGGCGTTCCCGCTCGCGACGACGAGCCCGTCGACATCGCAACCGGGTTCGACTCAAACGCCTCCTGCGGCCTCGCTCGGTCTGCCGGTCGAGTTGCTGACCGGACCGATGCCGGCCGAAGGGCTGTCGGTCGAGACGTTGCCGGCAGAGTTGGCCGACCTTCCGTCGGCCTGCCTGAGCGGACTTCCCGGGCTCGGCTTTCCCGCTCCTTCCTCGCCTGCGTCGGAGGACGCTCGAGGATCGGCGGCACCGCACGCGCCGCATGTCGCAGCGTTACCGTCGCTCGGCCAGATCGACACCTCGGCGCTGGCCGATGCGGTCGCTTCGACGGCCGGTCTCGTCGGTCCGAACACCTCGAACTCGTCCGGCGGAAACGACGACTCGCACGCCGCATCTGCGGTCTATCGACAGCGCAGCGACCTTGCATCGGTCGAGGCGTACTTCGATCCGCACCGTCGCGCGACCGAAGCGGGACGCGTGTTGAGCGTTCCGGCCGACGACTGTGGTCCCGATCCGCATGCCGACGTCTTTCGCGACACGCCGTTCCCGTCGGCGACCGAATGCGCGAAGTGTCATCAGCAGATCTACGAGGAATGGGCCGTCTCGAACCATGCCTACGCCGGCATGTCGCCGATGTTCCATCGTTTCGAGGACACGCTGAACCGCCTGTCGCAAGGGACGCTCGGTTACTTCTGCTACCGCTGCCACGCTCCGGTGGCGACGCTGATGAGCCTGCGGCGCGATCAGCCGATCTGGAACGGCCCGCGCGTCTTTCGCGAAGGGGTCACTTGCGTCGTCTGTCATCGCGTCACGGAGCAGTACGGCAAGGTCAACGGCGAGCGACGGATCGAACCGGGCTCGGTGACCGAGCCGGTGACCGGCACGAGCGACGGCTCGGGAGTCGCGCGAGTTCTGCAGGATGCCGATCACTTCAAGGTCCGCGACGTTCCCGAAGGGACCGGACTGGCGATGCATCGTCGGGCAATCCGCTTCGAGCAGCTCGGTCGAGCCGACTTCTGCCTGTCATGCCATCAGGTCGCCGTCTATCCGAACATCAAGCTCGAAGTGGTCTGGGACCAATACGTCGCCTCACCCGCCTATCGCGAAGGGATCACCTGCCAGGACTGCCACATGGGGAAAGTGCCGGGATTGGCCGAAGGCTATCCGGTCGGCGCGGCGGCGGTGATCGACGGCAAGCCGGTCCTGCCCGAACGGAAGCACTCGAATCATGTCTTCTACGGTCCCGGTTACTCGATCGCGCATCCGGGAGTCTTCCCGCACAACGTCAAGGCGGATCGTTGGACCTTCGATCAGTGGCTGCTGTTCGACTGGCGCGGGGGCTGGGGAACCGAAGCCTTCGAGAGCGCCCTCGAGCGAGGCGAGTTCCGCTGCGATTTCCCCGAGGTCTGGGCGAACGCCGACGATCGCTACGACGCCCGCGAGGTGCTCGACGAGAACTTCCGTGCGCTGGACTACAAGCGCGAGACGCGTCGTCAGGTGATGGAGAACGGCTCGAAGATCGACGGTCCGTTCCTTCCCGACGCGTGCCTGCAGGGAGGCGAGCTGGTCGTGCCGCGAGGCAGGACGCTCCCGCTGAGCTACCTGGTGACCAACCTGAACTCGGGACACAACCTGCCGACCGCTTCGCTCGGAGCCCAGCCGCAGGTCTGGCTGAATGCCGTACTGGTCGATCCGCGCGGGGTACGGGTTTGGGAGACCGGCTATCTGGACGGCAACGGTGACCTCGCCGATCTGCAGTCCGAGGACGTGCTCGCCGGCCGACTGCCGCACGACGATCAGCTGTTCAACCTCCAGACGAAGTTTCTGGTGACGAATCTCAAGGGGACCGATCGCGAGGTCTATCTGCCGGTCAACTTCGACATCGATCAGCTCCCGTTCCTCAGGCCGCCCGGCCTGCCGGTCAGCGTGCTCAATCATCCGCCGCTGATTCGGATGGAGGCGCATTCGCTCCCGCCGCTCGGATCGCGCGAGGCCCGCTATCGGATTCCGGGCGAGGCGCTGACGGTCCCCGGAACGTATCGCCTGTCGATCCGGATGCGGAGTCGGGCGGAACCGATGTACTTCATGCGATTCGTCGGCGCGACTCCCGAGATGATCCGCCGCATGATGGAAGAGACGCTCGACTGTCACGTCTCGACCGTCGTCTTTCGAGTCGAATGAGCCCGGCGCGGCGTCGCCCGACGAGCGAACGTCGCACGCATCGCTACGAACCGCATCGCTCCGAACCTGACCGCTGCCTCGAAGACCTTCCCCGGAAAGCCGGAACGAAATGGCCATCGCGAAACGACGTCGAACCGCGCGAACGGATCGGGCCTTGCGCTCGACCGGCGCGGCGCTCGTCGCGGCGCTGATCGGCTGGTGCGGTCCGGCATCGTCGTTCGGCCAGTCGAGCCTGCCGCTGGATCGACCGCTGGGCTTTCGAGGCGATCCGCTCGGGGAG
>DMPQ01000415.1:6977-9496 GCA_003455945.1 Planctomycetaceae bacterium | reverse complement strand
CAACTTCCAGACGCTGATCGCCACCAAGGCGGCTCGCATCCGACAGGCAGCCGGAAGCGGCGAGGTGCTGGAGTTCGGTCTTCGCCGCGCTCAAGGTCTCGACGGCGGCTTTACCGCCAGTCGCGCGGCGTTCGTCGGCGGCGGCAACGCGACGAGCAACGTCGCGGCAGGACGCGCCTTCGATATCCCGGTGCGCGGCACCCACGCTCACAGTTGGGTCATGGCGTTCGAGACCGAACTCGAAGCGTTTCGGCGTTATGCTCAGGCGCTCCCCAACAACGTGGTCCTCCTGGTCGATACGTATGACACGCGAGGGGGCCTGGAGCGGGCGGTGCGAGTCGCCAAGGAACTGCACGCGGACGGCGGTCGGTTTCTGGGCGTGCGACTCGATTCGGGCGATCCGGCCGAGCTGTCGCGCGAGGCGCGACGGATGCTCGACGAGGCGGGGCTGATCGAGGCGAAGATCGTCGTCAGCGGCGACCTGGACGAGCACTCGATCCTGGCGCTGCGACGGGGCGGAGCGCCGATCGACGTCTGGGGAGTCGGCACGCGATTGGTGACCGCTCACGATCACCCGGCGCTCGGCGGCGTCTACAAGCTCGGTGCGATCGCCGACGAACGAGGACGGTTGCTCCCGCGACTGAAGCTCTCCGACGATCCGATCAAGATTTCGGATCCGGGAGCGCTCTCGACCGTCCGGATCCGCCGGGACGGAGCATGGATCGCCGACGTCCTGCGAGGGGATCGTCAGGACGACGAACGTCCCGTCGCGCCGCTCCTCCCCGAGACGGTCGATCCGAAGGACCTCGAGCCTCGCATCGAACTGGGGGACCGCAAGGGGCTGGAGTTCGAAGGGCTCGAGACGGTGGTGATGCGGGACGGCATCCGAACGGGTGAACTTCCGTCGGCGCGTCAGGCGCGCGAGCGAACGCTCCGCTCGCTCGCGGAGTTCGATCTGCTCGCCGGAGCGGGGACCAGCGGCCCGAGGGTCGTCTCGACCGGCTCGCTGGCTCGCGAACGAGGGCGTCTGGCGCGGTCGCATCGAGGAGAGACGGCATGAGACTGATCAAGGTGGCGGCTGCGGTGCTCAACCAGACGCCGCTCGACTGGGACGGCAATCGCGCCCGCATTTCGGCGGCGATCCGCGATGCCCGCAAGGCCGGTGCTTCGGTCCTTTGTCTTCCGGAACTCGGCATCACCGGGTACGGCTGCGAGGACGCCTTTCACGCCCCCGGCGTGCAGCAGACCGCGCTCGAGATCCTGCACGATCTCGCCGGCGAGTGTCGCGGGATGGTCGTGGCGATCGGCGTGCCGGTGATGGTCGCCGGAGGCCTGTTCAACACGGTGGCGGTCGTCGTCGACGGCGAGATCGTCGCGTTCGTCGCGAAACGGCATCTGGCCGGAGACGGGATCCACTACGAGCCGCGATGGTTCAAGCCATGGCCGACCGGAGTCGTCGGCTCGGTCGAGATCGGAGCCCGCGACTATCCGATCGGCGACCTGATGGTCGAGTGCGGCGACATCCGCATCGGCTTCGAGATCTGCGAGGATGCCTGGGTCGGCGAACGTCCGGGGGCGAGACAGGCGGCGGCCGGAGTCGACCTGATCCTCAATCCGAGCGCCAGTCACTTCGCCTTCGGCAAGCACGAGATCCGCAAGCGGTTCATCCTGGAAGGCGCGCGCGCTTTCTTCGTCACCTACGTCTATGCCAATCTGGTCGGCAACGAGGCGGGGCGAGCGATCTACGACGGCGACGCGATGATCGCGGCCGAGGGGCGCATTCTCGCGACCGGTCCCCGTTTCTCGTTTCGCGATCATCAGGTAACGACCGCCGTCACCGACGTCGATGCGACTCGAATGCAGCGGGCTCGGACCAGCAGCTTCCGGCCGGCGCTCCCGTCGGGCCCCGAGGTGATCGAGGTGCCGTTCCGACTGCCGGAAGCCGATCTCGAGACCGATCCGCGGACCGCTCCGGCCTGGGAATCGAGCGACNNAAGAGTCGCTCGCGCGGCTTCGTCGTTTCGCTCAGCGGCGGAGCCGATTCGGCCGCCGTCTCGGTCCTCGTCGCGCTGGCGGTCGCGTGGAGTCGTCGGGAGCTCGGCCATGCCGGCGCGCTCGCCGCGCTCGGCCTGTCTCGATTGGCCGCGCAGATTCCGGCCGAGGCGCCGGATGCCGAGGTGGTTCGGCAGCTGCTGACGACCGCCTATCAGGCGACTCGCAACAGTTCGGCGACGACGCGCGAGGCGGCCGCGGCGGTGGCGAAGGGGCTCGGCGCTCGACACTTCGAGCTCGACGTCGAAGCGCTGGTGCAAGGGTACCGCGAGCGGATCGAAGGGGCGATCGGCCGCGAACTGAGCTGGCAGCAGGATGATCTGGCTCTGCAGAACATCCAGGCGCGCGTTCGGGCTCCGAGCGTCTGGATGCTCGCCAACCTGGACGGAGCGCTGTTGCTGTCGACCAGCAATCGATCGGAAGCGGCGGTCGGCTATGCGACGATGGATGGCGATACCAGCGGCGGA
>DMPQ01000415.1:0-6957 GCA_003455945.1 Planctomycetaceae bacterium | reverse complement strand
ATCGAGCGGCTCGCGATCCGCGACAAGCGTCTGCCGGCCGAGATCGTCCGAATCCTGCAGCTCGAACGGTCCGAGACGCCTCGCAAGCGACTGGTCGAATGGATCGTCAAGTTCTTTCGTCTCTGGTGCCGCAACCAGTGGAAGCGAGAGCGCTACGCACCGTCGTTCCATCTGGATGACGAGAACCTCGATCCGAAGACCTGGTGCCGATTCCCGATCCTGTCGAGCGGCTTCGCACGCGAACTCGAGGCACTACAGCGCACCGTGACCGACGACTGAGAGCTCCTCAGCGCTCCCCAGCCTCCGCGCCCCCCCCAGCCCGCAGCGTCAGCNNCGCAGCGTCAGCAAGGGGTCCTCCGCGCCTCAGCGCCTCCCAGCCCGCAGCGTCCGCAAGGGGCCCTCCGCGCCGCCCGGCCCGACGTCGGGCGCACGACGACGCCATCACCCGTCGCGGGCTTCCAGTTCTTCCCAGCGTGCATAGGCGGCAGCCAGGCGGGATTCGAGCGACTGCAGCTCCGCTTGGAACGTGGCGATCTCCGCCCCGTCCCGCTTGTAGAACTCGGGCTGAGCCATCGTCTCGTGTCGAGCTGCGATTTCGGTTTCGGTCCGCTCGATCATTCCCGGCAACTCTTCGAGCTCGCGACGTTCCTTGAAGCTCAACTTCTTCGCGGCATTGCCTGCCCCTGACGACGCGGGAACGGCAGGTCGCGGCGTTTCGCCGGACGCTCGCTTCTCGACGTCGTTGCGATCGAACGCTCGCCCCTTATCGCCCCCGGCGGTGGGCGCTCCACGAGCCGCTCGCTGGCGCACCCAATCGGAATAGCCGCCGTCGTACTCGCGGACGTTCCCCTCCTCGAAGACGAGCGTGCTGCCGACGACATGATCGAGAAAGTCACGGTCGTGACTGACGACGAGCACCGTCCCGCCGAACTCCACGAGACGCGACTCGAGAATTTCCAGCGTTTCGGCGTCGAGATCGTTCGTCGGTTCGTCCAGCACGATGACGTTGGCCGGACGGGTGAAGAGCTTCGCGAGAAGAACCCGATTCCGCTCGCCCCCCGACAGAAAACGAATCGGCGTCCGCGCCCGCTCGGCGGTGAACAGGAAGTCCTTCAGGTAGCCGATGACATGGCGCGAGCCTTCGCCCAGACGGACCGTATCGTTCCCTTCTCCTACCTCGTCGACCACCGTCGCCTGTTCGTTCAGCGTGCCGCGCAGCTGATCGAAATAGACGACCTGCAGCCGCGTCCCGAGTCGGACGGTCCCCGACTGCGGCTTCAATTGGCCGAGCAACAGTCTCAGCAGCGTCGTCTTGCCTGCTCCGTTGGGCCCGAGAATTCCGATCTTGTCCCCGCGCATGATGCGCGTGCTGAAGTCGCTGACGATGCAGCGATCGCCATAGGCGAACGAGAGGTCGCGCACGTCGGCGACCAGCGCGCCGCTCCGTTCCGCTTCGGTGATCGTCAGGCGGACGTTTCCGGTCTTGTCGCGCCGTTGAGAGCGTTCGACGCGCATCGCTTCGAGCGCTCGAACGCGCCCTTCGTTGCGAGTCCGTCGCGCCTTGATCCCCTGCCGGATCCACACCTCTTCTTCGGCCAGCTTCTTGTCGAAGAGCGCCTGCTGTTTCTCCTCGGCGACGAGCGCCGCTTCCTTCCTGGCCAGAAACGTGTCGTAGTCGCACGACCAGTCGAACAGACGCCCGCGGTCGATCTCGAGGATTCGCGTGGCGAGACGGCGGAGAAAGGCGCGGTCATGGGTCACGAACAGGAACGACTTGGGCCAGCGACTCAGGAACTCTTCGAGCCATTCGATCGACGCGACGTCCAGATGGTTCGTCGGCTCGTCCAGCAGCAGCAGATCCGGTTCGGCGACGATCGCTCGCGCGAGCAGGACGCGCCGTTTGAGCCCCGCCGACAACGCCTCGAATCGCCGATCGGTCGGCAGACTCATCCGCTCGATGATCCGGTCCAGACGCTGTTCGGCGAGCCAGGGGGGATCCTCGGCACGAGGCATCAGCCCTTCGGCGACCAGGTCGCGCACCTCCCCCTCGAGATCGTCCGGGACCTCCTGCGGCAGCAACGCGACGCGGGCATCGGGCGCCAGCTTCAGGCGGCCGTGATCGGGCGGAACGACTCCCGCGATCATCCGCATCAACGTCGTCTTGCCCGAGCCGTTGCGGCCGAGCAGGCCGATCCGCTCCCCGGGGCCGATGGTGCAGGTGACCGCATCGAGCAGCGTCGGACCTCGAAATCCGATCGAGAGTTCTTCCAGGCGAAGGAGCGACATGGGCGTTGGGGGACCGGATGGGAAAGGCGAGCGAACGCGAACATCGGAGAGAGCGGCGAAGCGGGATTATGCCCCATTCCGGACGATCGGTTGAGGGGTTGCGAAGGGAACCCGTCGTCCCGTTCGCGCTTGCCGCAAACCGTCGGGATGCGATAAATCGTGTCGTTGACGGTCGAACGCCGCTTCCGACGCGATTCGGACCGACATCGAGCCGAGATTCGCTCGTCGCTCGCGAATCGCCTTTCGTCCGTTCGAGCCCTGCCGGGCATCGACGATCAACCGCCCCTACGGAGAGACCGATGGCATCTCGCGGATCGCAGCCGGGCAGCGACCTCATCGAACGCTCGGACCGAGTGAATTCCGAGCGAGCCGACGGAACCGAGGCTCCGGCCGAAACGGCGGTCGGCACGACCTCCGGAACGATCCTGGCGATCTCCGGCGTTCTGCTGTCGACCCTGTTTCTGATGAACCTGACGTTCGGGCTGATCGAGATCCCGGACAACCTGCCGATCGTCGGCAATCTGGATGAGGTGGCAGCCTCGGCGCTCCTCTTCGCTTCGCTCGCCCGATTGGGCATCCATCTGCCGTTCGAGCCGAAACGACGCCGTTCGTGATCGGCGACCGGCGTGTTCGGATCGGTTCTCGAATCCGGGCGTTACGATTCCGAGTCGAACGGGGGGCAACGGATGATTGCGACGGGGCTCGCCGATCGATAAGCTCCGGTCTCCGGCGACAACGAAACGCCATCGAATCGCGATGTTCCGCTCGTCGTTCCTTCTTTTCTCGTCGCGCGATTCCGATGCGGTTGCGACCGATCTCACCGATGGTTCCGCCATGAAGAGTCCCCGTCCGAAGTCCGGATCGAGCAGCGGTCGTGCCGCGACGTCCAAGTCGCGCAGCTCCGGGGACGGCGCCGCTCGTAAGACCGATCGTGCCGTTCGCTCGTCGGGTGCGGCCGCCAAACGGGACTCGCGGAAGGAACCCGCGGCGGAACCCGCACCGCGCCCCAGCGAGCTGCGCGTGTCGGCAAGCTCGCCCCTGGGCATCGCCCCGCCCGCCGGTCCCGACGGCACGCGGTGGACCTTTCTGACGAATCACATGCACGTGATCGTGCTGCTCGCCGGAAACTCCGAGATGGTGCTGCGTGAGGTCGCCGCCCGCATCGGCATCACCGAGCGAGCGGTGCAGCGGATCATCGCCGATCTCGAGGAGGGGGGCTGCATCGAGCGCGAGAAGGTCGGTCGACGCAATCGCTATCGTATCCATCTCGAATCGAAGCTGCGCCATCCGATCGAAGCGCATCGGACGATCGGCGATCTGCTCGACCTGATCGCGACGAAGCGCTGAACGCGCCTCGTCCTTGCGTCGAGTGCTCTCGCGATCGACACATCCGCTGGTCCGAGCGCCCGACGATCGTCTTGTCGATCGCCGGGCACCGGTAGGCCATCACGACTTCGAAAAGAGGCGACGGCGGCGGCGAGCCGCCTTGGAGAACGGATTCGCGTCGGCATCCGCGGCCGTCGACGCCTCGGTTTCGGTGATGCCGGCGACGATCCCCTCCGAACGCTCGCGTCGGGTCAGCAGCAAAAGACCGCCGACCGCTCCGGTCGCGACACCGATCGCCGTCAGCGCCCCCGAATCGGTCGCTTCGCTCGACTCGACTTCCAGTTCGGCGTCGCGAAGCGGCTGAGGCGTGGATCCGATCGTCGGCCGATCGTCCGACGTTCCGCTTGCCGACGAGCGGCTGTCGATCGACCCCTCATGGGACGGTTCGATCGGCGTCGAGCCGGTCGATTCCGACGTCGGCAGGAGCTTCATCCCGTCGCTCGAAATCATATCGCTCGCGTTCGCCGAGATGGCGTGCGGAAGCGACTCGGCTGCCGCGACCAGATCCGGATTGGCGGCGATCCATCGCTCCAGCCAGAGCGATTCGGGAGACGCCTTCTCGGCAGCTCGGTCGGCGTTCGCTTCGGCTTCGCTCCGTAGCGACTCGATCGATTGCGGCTCGCGAGAAGCCTCCGCCGCGGCGACGAACGCTTCGATCGACGGCACGAATCGGGAGTCGTCGATCGAGAGCTTTTCGACGCGCACCTCGGGGCCCGGTTCCTGCCCCGGGACTACCGCCCGCAGCCAATAGACTCCCGGATCGAAGTCCTCGTTGATGATCGTTTCGCGGACGAGATCGATCGACCACTGCGAACCGATGAACTCGCGCTGAAGGTCGCGAGCCATGTCGCGATCGCCGCTCGCGTTGAACAACACGCTGATGAACGGCTGATCTTCGATCGGGATCGATCGAAGTCGATCGAACGGCAACGGCGCGTCGATCGGGGCAGGGGGCGGTACCGCCTCTTCCTCGACCCGTTCGACCAGAATCTGCTCCTCGCGCTCGCGAGCCGGCGACGGGAGCGACACCCCTTGGCTTCCGGTACGGACGTTGAGGATCTCCTGATCCTGGAAGTTGAGGTTATTGGCGTCGATCGACTGATCGAGCGTTCCGTTCGCCTCGAACAGATTGATGAACGGATCGTTGAAGACTCTCAGCGACGTTCCGAGCAGACTCGGATCCGGATCGCCGTTCTGAGCATTGACGACCGCGGCAAGCTGAGCGGCGCTCCAGTTGCGACCGATCAGCTGCGTCACGCCACCGTTCAGATTGCCGAGCGTCACCTGAAGATCGTCGGCGAAGGTCGCGATCGCCGTGAATCCGAGTTCACCGGCCGCTCCGGGCGTGAACTCGATGTTCTGAGCGCCGCCGAACTGAGGAATCAGACCGGTCGTCTGCCCGACGAATCCGTCATTCTTGGCGAATGTCGTATCGGCGTTCTGGACCCGACCGACCGCTCCGCCGAACCGCACGATGGCGCGCCCGGGCACCAGCGTCAGATCGTCCGCGGCAATCACCGTCACGTTCTCGCGCCCGAAGACGTTCTGCGCGATCGTCAGGTCGTGGGCCGGATTGCCGGCGGCTGCGACCGACGGTCCGCCGCTCTTCAGATAGACGCGGCCGTTGCCGTTGATTCCCGCAACCGACGTGACCGAAGCCGCTCCATCCGGATTGGCGACGGTGTTGATCGTCAGCGCGCCGTCGTGGATCACGATGACGGCATGAGTCGCGTTGGCCCCCGGCAGCACCAGATTCGCGCCGAAGCCGTTGACCGTCGGGAGTTCGAGAGGAGTCGTCGGCGCCAGAGCGGCTCCCGCCTGGACCGAAACGGTCGCCGCCCGATCGATATCGGTCAGATGAGCCGCGCCGGCCGCGACGACGCCGATCGCCCCGGCCGCGCCGACGTCGATCGAACCACCCGCCGCCTGAACCACGTTTCCGGCGGTCGTCTGGAGGAAGAAGGTCCCGTTCGAAAGCGTGATGTCGGCCAGTTCCGTGCCGGCATTCAGCTGCAGCGACACGTCGGTCCCGCCGTCGATCTGAAGCCGATCGATCGTCACCGCATCCCCCGCACGATTCCCCAGGAACAGGTCTCCCGCCGCCTGCAGGATCGCCGTGCCGAAATCGACCTGGGCGTTGTTCTCGTTGGTCAGGTTCCCGCCAAGCGCGAGCAGTCGCACGGTTCCGGTCACTGCCGAGTTGCCGAAGAGGGCCAGATCGCCGGTGAAGTCGCGAACGCCCCCCGAGGCCGCCGTGATCTCGAGTCGATCGATGCGCGATTCCAACTGGGCATTGACCGCCGGAGCCCCGGCCGCCGGACTGCCGATCGTTCCTCCGGCAGTCAACGTCGCCGATCGCGCGACCAGATTCAGACCGTTCGCGGCGTCGGCATCGCCGTTCCCGTCCGTGATGTTGCCGTCCGCCGTGATCGTCAGATCGTCGACTCCGGCATCCAGACGCGAGATCCGGATGTTGCCGCCGGTCGACGTCCAGGTCTGGTCGCCGTCGGTGGCGACCGAAGCCCCGAGAACGTCGATGCCGCCGTCACCGCTGACGTCGATCCGAGTCAGACGGGTCGTCGAACCGATCGCCCCGTCGAGCGTGACGAAATCGCCCGCATCGAGATCGAGATCGAACGCCCCGTCGATCGTCGAATCGAAGTCGATGTCGCCGACCGTCGCCGCGACCGACGCATCGGCCGTCAACTCGGTGGCGGCAACGAAACGAACATTGCCGGTGTCCGCGAGCACGCGCGAGCTGAAGAGGATCTCGCGAGTCGCGTCGATGGTCACGTCGCCGCCGGTCGATCGGATCCGCCCGTCGAGTACGACGTCGGTCGCGAACGCGAGATCGGCCGTGTTTCGAGCGGTGATCGTGATGTCGTTGCCGGCCGCGATCTGGTTGGCGATTCCGTCGGCATCGATCCGGACGCCGTCGATCACCGCGGCGGTCGAGGCGAGGTCGCTGCCGGTCAAGGTCGCGTTCGTCCCCGCCTGGATCAGTCCGCGCGTCGCGACATGGACGCCGCCGATATCGTCCTGGTCGAAGTCGCCGGTCAAGGTAACGAACGTTCCGGCATCCAGACGAGCGTCGGTACCGACCGGGGAACCGACCGCGATCAGCACATCGCGAGTCGCACGAGCCGTAATGCTGCCGCCGGTCGAGGTGACCCGCCCGTCGACGACGACGTCCGTCTCGAATCCGGGAGTGTCGCCATCCGCCGCCGTCAACGTCACCGCTCCGCCGGCGGTGAGCTGATCGGTCGTGCCGTCGTTCGCGATCTG
>DMPQ01000043.1 GCA_003455945.1 Planctomycetaceae bacterium | reverse complement strand
GGGCGCCGAGCGACGGCGGGACACAGAGGAAGAGATGCGACCGGGGTCGGTCGCACTACGCGCGGTCGCAGTACGCGCGGGCTACTTGGCTCGGCGGGGCATGCGCCTCGGGAAAGGGACTTCCTCGGTCGGCGGCGGTGTCTCGCCCGTCTCTTCCGACCACGACTCCCGCTCGTCCTCGGTCGCGTAGTAGCGGAGCCACGTCATCGGGTCCAGCGACTCGTCGATGCAGTGCCAGTGCAGGTAGTTCTTCGGAAGGTCGACCTTCTTCTCGTACGCCGGCAGAATGTCGCGGTAGATCACCGTCAGCAGTTCGCGATCCGACAGATGCCCCGTGCACTCCAGCACGATCCGCTGCGAGTACAGCCGCTCGATCGTCTCGGGTTGCACCTGCGGCAGCTCGAGATCGTCCAGCGTGTCGGGACTCGGAATCCGCATCGCCGGCTCGAACCACTGCGAGATCGGCAGGACCGGAGCCCGCTCCCACGCCAGCATCGATGCCAGGTACTCGTTCTCGTGCCGAGTCGTCATGCGATGACGGTCGACCACGTCGAGCGACTCGTCCAGAAACGGCTCCAGCTCGGTCCGCAACTGAGCGTTGAGCAGCAACTGATCGACGTCGTCTGCACTGGGCATCGAGGATTCGGGCATCCGTGATTCGGCCATGGAGCGATTCGCACGCGACGGTGGCGTTATCGGATCGGCTCCCCACCCCAGGGAGACGACCGGCGTTCGAGGCAGCGGTCCGTCGGAGACCGTCGAACGAGTTGCCGGAGCCGATCGGCCGAGCCGTCTCCGCTCCGGTCCCTCGACTCTATCAACCGCCCGAATACGACTGAAGATCCGCGAGCGACTTGACGAAACGAAATCCTCGATTTCGACCCGCCCGAATCGCGTAGAACCGGAAGCATCGTTCGATCTTGCCGACGTAAGGTTTGCGCGACCGGAACGACTCGCGAGCCTCGCCGATCTTCCCGCGCCGCCGAACGATTTCGACTCAAGTCGCTCGCACCTCTCGGCTACCCGCCGCCCAGGCCTCGCCCCCCGAAGCCCCGACTCGCGCTCGCCACCTCCGACGAGCGTTCCTAATCCGAGTCGACCGGTCCGAACCCGCGCTCCCGTCGCTCCCGCAAGCCCCCTTCGTCTCCTGCGACGTCGATCAGTCCGACATCGACCTGCGACAACGTCGACGCCTCGATCGACGGCGGTCCCGCCAACTCCTCGAGTCCGAGCGACACCGGAGCGACCGCATCGAATCTCGATCGGTCCTCGATTCCGGCGTCGGAACTTCCGGCGTCCTTCGGACGTACGCCGACGAACCGATCGTCGCTCGCCCGTTTGGGACGTGCCAGCAGGGCCCAGGCGGTCGACGCCCGGCGCCAACGATTCCAGTCGGCCCGCAGAACCCAATCGGTCGGCTCCACCCGCCCCTCGCGCGTCCAATCGAGCAGCGTGCGGCGCGACAACGGACCGTACTCCCGATCGTCCGACTTCCGGACGATCCACTGGTCGAGCGGAAACTCCGGCTCGTCCTGGACCGGTTCGGCGAACGACCACGTCTGACCGGCGGCCGGGCGCGTCGGCAGGATCTGCCGACGGGGCGGCGCCAACTGCTTCGGAAACCGCTCGACCCGATTGTCGAGCCAGTCGAGCACCACCGCCGCTCCGCGATGCTTCGCCTGAGCGAGCTGTGCCCGTTCGAGATCCTGCCGCATCCGCGCCATGTCACCCTGATGGAACCAGGCGACACCGCGCATGAAGAGCAGATCGGCCAGCTCGTCCCGATCTTCGGTCCGCCCGATCGCCCAATCCCAATCGTCGATCGCCCGCCGAAACCGCTTCATGTTGAAGTACAGGCGTCCGCGGCATTCGAGCAGTCGCGCCCGATCGACCGGCGCGTCGAATCGATGGAACGCCTTGGTCAGCCACTGCAGTGCCGGCTCCCATTCGCCGCGCCGCGCCATCACCATCGCGCGACCGCAATAGGCGGCGACCTGCCGCGGATCGATCGTCAGCGCCAGTTCGAAATCGGCGAGCGCCTCGTCGTATCGCTCGCGCTTCAGTCGCGCTTCGCCGCGCCATGCCAACCAGGTCGGCTGATTCGGATGCCGTTCGAGCGCCATCGTCAGTCGCCGATCGGCCCCTTCCGGATCGCCGGTCGCCGACAGCTGACGTCCGCAGCAAGCCAGCGTCTCGGCCTCGACATGCCCGAGTGCCAACGCTTGAGCGAACCAGCGAGCCGCTCGTTTCGCTCGTCCCTCGCGGTGATAGGCCATCCCGACGTGATGCGCCAGACGCCCCGCATCCGGAAAGCGTCGAGCCTGAACTTCGAGCCACGCCAGGGAGGGACCGCGCCAGACCGACGGATCGAGCGAGTCGATCACCGCCGTCACCTGCGTCTCGGTCAGCTCGTCGCGCAGCACCTCGCGAAGCCAACGGCGCGGGGAGCCGTCGGTCAGACCTCGCGCCAGTCGCAACTGCAGCAACGCCCAGTCCCAGGTCGCAGGCTCGCTCGGCGAACTCGTCGACGATCCCGTCGAGTCGTGCACATCGGCATCGACCTCGGCCGACATTCGCCGAGCGCCACTGAGGTCCCCCGACAGCTCGTGAGCGACGATGCGCTGGAAGCGAGTCGCCGGCTCTTCCGCTTCGCCGACCGGCCGAACCCGCTCGGCCATCAGTCGGTCCTGAGCCAACTCGGCACCGAGACGTCGATACTGCTCGCGGCAGCTCGGATTGAGTCGCGTCGCGGCGGCGAGATCGTCGCGACAACGATCGAATCGCCCCAGGCGCGCCCAGGAGCGAGCTCGCCAGATCAGCGTTCCCGGATGATCGGGGCGCCGCGCGAGCGCCGCATCGAATCGCTCGATCGCTCGCTCCGGCTCCCCTCGCTCGGTCAGCGCGACCCCTTCGGTATAGGCGCATTCGCCGAGCCATTCGTCGTCGGCCGACCGTTCCTGAATGCCTCGCTCCCATGCCTGGCGCAGCATCCTGATCGCCCCATCGACTCGCCCGGCCGACATCTCGAGATGAGCCATCAGCACGCGCCCGGGAAGATGCGTCGTGTCGAGACGCAAGGCGCGATCGATCGCGGTCCGAGCGGCGACCGGATCGCGCGCACTCCAACGAGCCAGCGCGAGCCCCGAGTGGAGATCGGCGGAGGTGGGCCCCAGAAGCGATCCTTCCTCGAAACAGCGAGCCGCCTCGTCGAACCGTCGCAGCTTCACCAGGCAACGGCCGAGCTGCACGCGATCGACGAGCGAATCGGGGCGGAGTCGCAACAGTTGGCGATACTGCTCCGCCGCCGAACGCCAGCAGCGCAGATCCATCAGCAACCGGCCGCGATACTCGAGGATCGGGTAGAGCTGACCATGCTCCTCCTGAGACCGATCGCACCAGGTGAGCGCTCGCAAGCGATCGCCGACCGAACGCCATAGCCGCACGAGCTCCGACCGCTCGGCGAGCGACGAGCCGCTCCCCTGCTCCACCCGCTCTGCCGCAGCCAGCGCCGCCGAGCGACGCCCCGCCTCGGTCTCGAGCTCCGCGATCAGTCGGAACGGTTCGAGCGAATCGGGAGCTGCCTCGCTCCAGCGTCTCGCGGCGATCAGCGCATCCCCGAGCGCACCGCGGCGCCGTGCGGTGCGCGCGTCGATCTCATGCGTCGACGGGAGATCGGGCCCCAACCGCCGCGCTTCGCTCGCATCCCGTTCGGCTCGCACCCGATCGTCGATCGCCAGATACCATCCGGCTCGCGCCGCGAAATCGAGCGCAGTCGGCGGCGTCTCGCGAATCCGCGAGCGCCACGCTTCGCACGCCTGAGCGACGGTCCGCTCGAGCCATTCGCGCACGGCTCGCTGCTGAGGGCCCGGCAGATCGGCCACGGTCGACAGATCGGCGATCGCGGCATCCCAGCGACCGAGCTGCGCGCGAGCCGCTCCGCGCCACCATCGCCCCTCGGCATGGAACGGATCATCTGCCAGACAGGCATCGGCGTCATCGATCCCCTTGGCCGGATCCTCGGACATCAGCCGGACATGGGCGCGGAGCGCATAGAGTTCGGCGAGTTCACGGCGCGGCGCCGACACCAGCGCCTCGCCGAGCCCATGCAGCGCTTCGGCCCATCGCCGACCGGCGATCGCATCGAGAGCGCGAGCCCGCAGCACGGTCCACGGAGGAGCGAATCGAGGATCGGGTCCGTTCCGATCGATCGCCGCAGAATCCATCGCTCGGTTTCCGTTCGCAGAAGAGAGCCGCTCAGGGGCAGGACCGACGAAGTCGACCGCCTGAGGCGACGTTTTCGATTGTCGAACGAAACCGGAATGGGGTCAAACGACGGGTCGAAGACCTGAGGTCGTCGTGTTCGCCGTCGTGCGACCGACCCCGGTCGCAGTGAATCGATTCGGCCCCGGCGTGGCCCCGGCTCGTCCCGAGCCGAGGGCACCCGATGACGATTTCGATCGAGCTGCGAGGCGTTTCCGGCGCCCGATGTCGATCGGCCGCGCGTCGGGGACGACGCGGGCCCACGTCGGGGCCACACCGTTCGCCGTAGTGCGACCAACCCCGGTCGCAGCATCTTTCGACGTGAGGCACGGGGACCCCTTGCTGACGCTGCGGGCTGGGAGGCACGGAGATCCCGGCGCTGCGCTTCGGGCTGGTTGGGTCGGTGACGGGTTCGGCCCCGTCGTGGCCCCGGCTCGTCCCGAGCCGAGGGCGTGCGATGACGACACCGATCGAGCTGCGAGGCGTTTCGAACACTCGATGTCGAACGGCCGCGCGTCGGGGACGAC
>DMPQ01000182.1 GCA_003455945.1 Planctomycetaceae bacterium | reverse complement strand
ACGAAGCGGACTCCGCGTTCGATCAGCCGACGAGCCAGCAGGCATTGCCGACCATACGCGACCGTCTTGGGGTCGGCGTCGTCGAGTCCGTACAGCCGCTCGGTCGCCTCGGTCTCGCCGCTCAGATCGACCAGCTCCGGTACCGCGGTCTGCATCCGATACGCCATCTCGTAGTTGCGGATCGCCGCCTCGATCGCCCCCGCATCCCCGGTCGTCGACGCGAAGTCCCGATCGGAACGATCGAGAAAGGCGAGTCGCGCCCGCTGGATCGGATCCGCTTCGCGAGGCCGAACGTTCGGCAACGGTTCGGTCCGATCGGCGAACAGCAGCGAGGCCTGATGATCCGACGGCAGAAAGCCGCTCGAGAACAGACTCACGCCGCCGTGCGGAACCGCCGCGTCTCCCGAACCGAGCACGACGTAGCTCGGCAGGTCATGCGTCAGGGCACCGAGTCCATAGTCGATCCACGCGCCGGCGCTCGGATGCCCCAGGAACGGGAAGCCGGTATGGATGAAGAAGTTCCCCTGCGAGTGCTCGCTGAACTTCGCCGTCATCGAGCGGACGATCGCCAGCTTGTCGACCTGATCGCCGATCTGCGGAAACAGGTCGCTCACCTCGATCCCGCTCTCNNGTCCGCTCGGCGGCGAACGGGATCGGCTTTCCCGCCAGCGACTCGAGCGCCGGCTTGGGGTCGAACGAATCGACCTGCGAGACGCCGCCGGACATGAACAGGAAGATCACCTGCTCGGCCTTGGCCGGCAGATGTCGGCGACCGCTCTCGCTGTCGTCGGTCGCCGCGCCGCGAGCCCGCTCGGCCGCGAGCAGACTCGAGGCGGCCAGCCAGCCGAAGCCGGTCGAGGTGCGGCGCAGGAAATCACGGCGCGATCCCGTCGGATCGATCGTCGGTCGAGTCGATGCGTTCATCGTCGAGCCTTTCGCGGTCGGCGGACCGATCAGTCGAGATAGACGAATTCCTTCANNGCTCCCTCGGAGCGGAAGTCGAGTTCGGCTTGCCGCTTTCTGACCGCTCGCCGCTCGACCAACCAGCGCTCGCGCTCCTGTCGCTCGTCGTCGCTCATCGCTTCGAGCAACCGTTCGAGCGGGACGATGCCGGCCGGGCCGAACGCGGTTCTCTCGCGCACTTCGTCCGCGGTGAGCGCCCGATCGAACAGCGCCGCTTCATGGATCCGCCCGCGCAACAGACGGTTACCTCCCGACGGCGAATGCCGCAGGCCGAAGACGAACCGAGCCGCTCCGGTCGGATGTTCGAGGAGCGGTCCCTTGCGGATCGGGCGACCATACGGCGTACCGTCCCGATACGCGGTGATCGTTCCGTCCGCCGCGTAGACGAAGGCCAGATGGACCGGCCGCCGAATCGCTTCCTCTTCGGCCGGCCCGCCGAACGACTCGGTCCGCTCGAAGAAGTTGCTGCCAGCGAGCCAGCGGCGCGATTCCTGTTCGCCGATCACGATCGCATCGAATCGCTCGCCGTTCGTCGTCTCCAGGCTGACGACACCTCCCCCTTGCTGATCGAGATCGTCGAGCTGCACCCACGCCTCGACGGTGCGAGCGGACAACGGGCGATCGATCGGGTCGGTGATCGCATGCCCTCGCCCGTCGACCGCGAGCGCCCCCTCGACGATGCGTGCGTCTCCCTCGAGCCGAGTCGGCAGCGCTCCGCTGCCGAGCGACTCGGGATCGTCGAAGGTCCAGTGCCACGTCGGCCGCAGCGATTCCGGAACGACGCGCGCCGGACGTTCCGCTCCGATCCGGTTCCGAGCGACTCCTTCGAGCTGCGCGATGCGACGATCGAGATCGACGAGCGTTGCGGCCGACCGTTCCCGCTCCTGTTGCAGCGCTCCCCGCTCCGCCGCGAAGGTCGCCAGCAACGCCAACGCTCGATCCCGTTCGCTCTCGGTCGGACGCCGGCCGAAGCCGAGTTCGAACATCCGGTCCAGACGATCCGCATCGTTCGACAACGCCGGATCGTTCAGCAGCCGATCGGCCCAGTTCGTCCCCCATCGTCGCACCAGCGGATCGTTCAGCAGCATCAGCGACTGAGCCGGCACGTTGGTCGCCGGACGAACGCCTTCGGTCGAGAACGGAGTCGGTGCATCGAAGGCGGTCAGCAACGGATCGAGGGCGTTCCGCTGCACGCGGACATAGACGCTGCGACGCGGCGCATCGCCGCCGACCGGAGGGCCGAAGCGAGTCGGTTCGAGCGAGCCGGTGACGGCAAGCATCGCATCGCGGATCGCTTCCGCTTCCAGACGCCGGACCGACCAGCGCGAACGCCAGCGTCCGTCCGGATCGAGTTCGGCCGCGCGCGGATCCGGATGCTGCGACGCGGCGCGGAACGCCTCGGTCGAAACCAGCTCGCGCACCATCCGCTTCAGGCTCCACGCTTCGACCGTACCGTCGTCGTAAGGATCGGCGCCCGACAGTCGCAGCGCCAGTTCGTCGAGCAGCTCGGGATGAGTCGGCTCGTCCCCCAGTCGTCCGAAGTTGTCGCACGATGCGACGAGCCCACGTCCGAAGACGTGATGCCACAGGCGATTCGCCATCACGCGCGCGAAGAGCGGATTGTCGTCGACGATCGCCCGAGCGAGTTCCGATCGCCCGGGAGAGTCGGCGGCAACGGGGGTCGCATCGAACGCCTCGAGAAAGGCTCGCGGCACCATCTCGCCCGGCGTGCGCGGATCGCCGCGAACGAGCAGCGGTCGATCGCTCGGCCGCTCCTGCATGATTCCGGGAGTCCGATGCACGACCGGCAGGCTCGCTTCGAGTCCGCGCCATTGCTCGACCGTCGCACGCAATTCCGGCACTTCATCGAGCGACGTCGGCAACAGTCGCTCGCGGACGAAGTAGTCGAGGAACGCCGCGCCCGACGCGTCGAGCTCGCCGTTCTCCCAGCGGTCGATCGACCGGCCGAGCGCCGCGGCATAGGCGCGTGCGACCGGCGACAGCTCCTGCGTAGCGGGCGATGCCGGCGGCTCGATGGCCGCATCGCCCAGAGCGCCCGCCAGGCCGCTTCGGATCAGTCGCGGTTCCGGCTGACCGGCGTTGCGTCCGACCACCTCGGTGATGCCGAACCACGAGCGACTTGCTTCGTTCCCCGCGCCGACCGCCAGATCCCCCTCGGTCGCGATCTCGATGTGGACCTCTTCTCCCTTCCAGTACCGCATGTCCCAGCGAACCCAGGTCGGTTCGTCGCTCTGCGGATTGGTCCCCATGTAGAGCAGACCGATCACGCGCGGATAGTTCTGCACGACGAAGCGGATTCTCGCGCCGCCGCGACCGCTGACGGCGACCCAGAGTTCGTCGAAGTCGACGGTGAAGGTCGGCGAAGCGAGAAGTGCGCCTCGGCGGGCCGAGACGTCGAACGTCGTTTCGCCCGGCCCGTGAATCGCACTCACGACCCGATCGCCGGTCGATTCGACTCGAAAGGCGCCGGCCGGTTGCGGTCCCGCATCCAGCCCGCGGCCATGGCGATACCAGTCGCTCGTCGTCGCGGCGGCGTCAGGTCCGGTGAAGCTCCAGCGGAGCGGATAGTCGGTCGATCGCCATTGCTCGGCGCTGCTTCGGAACGCGATCTCGTCGCGCGCTGCAGCCTCGATCGCCTGACCTTGTTCCGCTGCCGCCAGTCCGGCGGCGCGACGCCACGCCTCCAGCGGATGGTCGGCACTCGACGCACCGGCGATCCGCTCGCTCCATCCGTCGCCCCCCGCTTCCAGCTTGGCGATCGCCGCGGGAATCGCACGGCGCCACGCATCGGCCAAACCGCTGCGGATCGCGCGCTTCCCCTCGCGCAGCCGCTCGATCGTCTCGGCCGGTTCCAGATGATCGTCGATCGGCACGAGCGCCGGACGAGCCGCGGCGAAGATGCCGTACCAAGCGTAGTAGTCGCGCTGACTGACCGGATCGAACTTGTGGTCGTGACAGCGGGCACAGCTGATCGTCAGCCCCAGGAACGCCTTGCTGACGACGTCGATCTGGTTGTCGGTGAAGCGGATTCGTTCGTCGGTCGGATCGACCGGTGCGTAGCCGTGCTGGACGAACCGCCAATGACCGAGCCCTTGAATCGACTCGTTCGCGCCGGTCGAGCGATCGATGCGCGGATCGTCGATCAGATCGCCCGCCAGATGCTCGACCACCATGCGATCGAGCGGCACCGACTGTTCGATCGCGCGGATCAGATAGTCGCGATAGCGCCACGCGTTCGGAATCGCGGGGTCCCCTTCTCCGCCATGCGAATCGGCGTAGCGGAACCAATCCATCCAGTGCCGAGCCCAACGCTCGGCGAACGCGGGGCTCGCCAGGTAATGATCGATCGCGCCGCCGTAACCCGATGCGATCCAGGCGTCGTCGCTCCCCGTTTCGAATCGAGCCAGCTCCTCGACCGTCGGCGGCAGCCCGGTGAGCACGTAGGCCAAGCGGCGCAGAATCGTCCGTCGATCCGCTCGCGGAGCCATCGGCAGGCCGAGCCTGTCGAGTTCGACCTTCAGATGGGCGTCGATCGAACCGATCGGCGAGATGTCCGAAGCGACGTTCGGTGCGGGGTGAGCGACCGGCGGACGAAAACTCCACCACGTCATGCGACGATCGCGGATCGCTTCCCAGGAGGTGATGGCGGCGATCTCTTCGGCGGCGGGGGGCGTGTCGCGCGGATCGTGAGCGCCGGCATCGATCCAGCGGCGAAAGTCCTCGACGATCGCGCGATCGAGTTGCGGGCCCCCTTCGGGCATCCGAAGTTCGCCGTCGAAGCGAAGCGCCTGCCACAGCAGACTGTTCTCGGCGTTCCCCGGTTCGATCGCCGCTCCGTTGCTTCCGCCGTCGAGCAGCCCCTGGCGCCAATCGAGCGCCAGATCTCCTTCGGCTCGGGTTGCCGAGTTGTGACATTCGTAACAGCGTTCGACGAGCACCGGCCGAATTCGACTTTCGAAGAACGCGTCGTCGATCTCCTGAGCAACCAGCGACGACGATCCGAGCGACAGCGCCATCAGCGAAGCGAGAAACGCCATGCGACGAACGAGTGCCGTCAGTCGAGGCGAAGGGACTGGCGCTGCAGCGAGCCGGCGCCGCAACGACCGCGAGACCGGAGTCATGGGCGGATTCCGGAGAAGGTGGGAGGCAAGGCGGGAACCGCCCAGTCTAACCGTCCACCGCCGCGTGTCACCTGTTCGAACCGATCGAACCCAGCGCCGCGAGCGAACTGTCAGGGAATGCCTGCGGTCGAGGGAGCATCAGGTGGCCCCGGGCTCTCCGAGCCCGAGGTCGGTTTCGTTCCTACACCGTTCACGCTTCGGTGCCGGTTCGTCAGCGCAGCGAAACCTTGCCTCGGAGTGGGCCCGCGTCGTCCCCGACGCGCGGCCGTGAGACGCCGCGCGTTCGACAAGCGTCGCAGCTCGATCGGTGTCGAAGCCACACGCCCTCGGCTCGGGACGAGCCGGGGCCACGACGAGGTGCAGAGGCACGAAGGGGCACAGAGACCCCTTGCTCACGCTGCGGGCTGGGAGGCACNNGGGGCCCACGACCGAGAGTCGTTCGCACTACGGCAGGTCGAGAATGACCGCGGCCGGCATGACGCGGACTCGCACTCGCTCGATCGACGCTTCGAGCAGGTCGATCGTGATCAGATTGCCGTTGCGGTCGGCCATCGTGGCACGACCGAAAGCCGGCTGAGCGGCGACGGCAGCTCGGATCTCATCCTGCGGTCCGCCGGTCGGAACGATCGCCGTTGCCGGAACCGG
>DMPQ01000453.1 GCA_003455945.1 Planctomycetaceae bacterium | reverse complement strand
GCACCATCTCGCCGTCCATCCGGAATCGCGGCCCCCGCGCCAGCAGACGGTTCTGCGGATCTTTTTCCAACTTTTCGGGCGTCGCCGTCGCCGACTGCTGGTATGTCGACGACATCACCATCAGCTTGAACAACCGCTTCACATCCCAACCTGTCTCGCGGAACTCCACTGCCAGCCAGTCCAGCAGTTTCTGATCGGAAGGCAACTCTCCGGAAATCCCGAAGTCTCCCGTCGTCCGTACGATCCCCGTCCCGAACACCTCCTGCCAGAACCGATTGACCGTCACGCGAGCGGTCAGCGGATGCTCGGGAAGGAGCAGCCAGCGGGCGAATCCCAGACGATTCCGCGGGGCGTCGGCGGGGAACGGCGGCAGGATCGCCGGCGTGTCGGCGGTGACTCGGTCGCGCCGCTGATCGTACTCGCCGCGATTGAGCACGAACGCTTCCGCCTCGGACATCCGCTCTTCCATCACATGCGCGATCGTCCCGCGCGAGCGGATGTCGTCCTGCTCGCGCTGGAGTCGATCGGCGGTCGCCGTCAGTTCGCCGAACTGCGAATCGAGAGCCGAGAGCCACCAGGCGTAGAGTTCGTCCTTCTCTTCGGCAGTGATCCGGTCGTTCGGCTTGGCGACGATCGACGCGAAGCGCGAGCTCTGCGACAGCGACGCCGCTTCGGCCTGGTCGAGCGTCCGGCGCCAGATCCGCAGGTCCTGCAGCCGCAGGCCGGGGACCGACTGACCGTCGCTCCGCTGGCCGATGTGGAACGGCACCTCGTTGCGGATCGATCCGGTCAGCGAGTTCGCTTCGACGGCGGTCGCCTGAGGGGCTCCGTCGACCCAGATCCGAACTCCCTCGGCACTTCGGCTGCCGTCATAGCTGACGAGCACGTGGACCCAGCGATCGGCCGGCAACTGATCGCGCGTCACGACCTTGAGGGCGTCGTTGCTCCAGCTGCCGACCAGATGCATGCCGACTCGACGCTGCTGGACCCAGAAATCCCAGCCGCGGTACTCGGGGCCGGGAGCCATCTTGGCGGCGATCGCTCCGGCGCCGTCGTTGGCCGCCAGGCGAACCCAGGCGGCGACCGTCAGCGCCTCGTCCGCCTCGAAGTCGCCGAAGTCGTCGACTCGGGCGATCCCCGGACCGTTCACCTCGATCCCGCTCGGAGCGACATGTCCCGGCTGCCAGACGGCACTCGGATCGATCGCGATGCGCCGCGCAGCGCCGTCGATCGTCACTTCGGTCTCGAGCCCCTCGCCTTCCGAGAGCGGCGCGGCGAGCACGGTGTCGGTCGGAATGCGCGACGCGAAGACCGCCGGGTCGACCTGTTCGAGCCAAGTGTCGAACTCGCCGCGAGCCGCGGCTCGACGCGCTTCGACCGCCTGACGAGCGGCCGGCAGTTCGGACTGGAGCGCCACCCAGCGATCGCGGTCCTCGACGAGCGGGACGGCGACGATCGGCGGCGAGTCCTTGACGTTGCCGTCGCGGGCCCCCTGAGTCGAATTGTTGAAGAACGCCGCCATCGCATAGAACTCGCGCTGCGACAGCGGGTCGAACTTGTGGTCGTGACAGGTAGCGCAGTTGGCCGAGAGACCGAGCCAGACCTGCGACGTCGTTTCGGTCCGATCGCGGGTGTAGAGGACCAGGTACTCCTCGTCGATGATCCCCCCTTCGTTCGTCGTCATATTGCAGCGGTTGAACCCGGAACCGATCAGTTGATCCTGCGTCGGATTCGGGAGCAGGTCCCCCGCCAGACTCTCGATCGTGAACTGGTCGTAAGGCATGTTCTTGTTGAAGGCCTGGATCACCCACTCCCGATAGGTCCACATCTCTCGAAAATTGTCAAAGTGGATCCCATGCGTATCGGCATAACGAGCGTAATCCAGCCAGTAACGCGCTCGATGTTCCCCCCAGCTCTCCGACTCCAGCAGTTGATCGACCAGTTTCTCATACGCATTCGGAGCCGGATCGTTCACAAAGGCTTCCACCATCTCTGGAGNNCAAACCCTCCTGCTCCAATCGGGACAGAACGAACGAATCGATCGGATTCTTCACCCAACCCGAATTTTGCACCGCAGGCGGAACCGGTCGCACCGGAGCGATAAACGACCAGTGCGGCTGATACTCCGCCCCCTGGCTTACCCACCGCTTCAAAATCTCTTTCTGCTCGGAAGTCAGACTCTTCTTCGTCGCGGGAGGAGGCATCACCTCTTCCGGCTCTTCGCTCAGGATCCGCTGAATCAGTGCACTCTCCTCGACGTTCCCCGGTACGATCGCTTGCATCTCAAGAGCCGCGTCTCGCTGGTNNCCAGAAGCCCCCAGAATACCCACCGTACTGCACGACTTTTCATGCTGCCTACTCCTCATTCTCGTTCACGACACATCAATGCTTGATTATCCATCGTAGACTGGGAGTTCTCAACTCACACCTTGGTTGTTTACCCCCGTTTGCGCGGAGGTTCAGCCTTCGGGAGCATGTCCCTCACTCGGATTTTTTCGCGGAAACTGTTTGCTGTCTTGAGGATCGATCCTCCATACTCATTCTATTCAGAAGTCGGATCCGAGGGAGAACCTTTTCTTCCTTCCCTTTTCTTTTTTACCCGATGGGTTCGTCACCCCAGCTCTCTCACTTCCGAACTCCGTGTCACTGTTCAGGAGCCTTGATGTTTCGTTTCGTTTTCCAGTCACTCCTTCTCGTCATGATCTTCGCAGGCC
>DMPQ01000343.1 GCA_003455945.1 Planctomycetaceae bacterium | reverse complement strand
CACGGAGTGGCCGGGCCCACATTTGCCCCGACTATCGGTCGCATGTCCCTCACAGCGCCATCAGGAACTTCAGCAGCTCGATCCGTTCCCGATCGCTGAGCGGTTCGATCAGCCCTTCGGGCATGAACGAGTTCTCCGACACCGCTCGCTCTTCGATCTCGTCCTTCGCGATCGTTTCGGTCGAGGTCGGCAGCCGCAGCGTGATCGCGCTCTCCGTCTCGTCGATCACCAGCCCCGACACGACTCGGCCGTCGATCGTCGCGATGACGGTCGCCTGAAAATCGCGGCCGATCACCGCGTTCGGATCGAGCAGGTTCTCGACGATGTAATCGATCCCCTTCGCGCCGGTCCCTTCCAGACGCGGTCCGATCGACTCTTCCCCCGGGCCGGCCGAATGGCAGTTCGCGCAGAGCTTGCGGAACGTCGCCGCTCCCGCTCCCTGGTCGTACGCCCAGAGCGGCGCCTCGCGATAGGCATTCGCGAGCGATTCCATTTCGCGTTGTCGCTCGTCGCTCGAACGCCCCAGTCGTCCCCAGACCCGTTCGAGTCGCTCGTCGAGCGACGCATCGCCCAGGCCGGCCAGTTGCCGCGCGTGAAACGCGGTCAGACGCGACTTGTCGATCGCTCCCGCTTCGATCGCGTCGAGCAGCGCGGTTCCCCATGCGACTCGCCCCGCCAGCAGCCCGAGCGCCCGATCGCTCCGCGCTCCTTCCCACGCCCCCAATCGCTCGACCAACGCGACTCCGATCCGCTCGTCGCCGAACGCGCCGAGCAGCGGCAGGATATCGTCGACCAGAGCCGGATCGTCCAGTCGCGGCAACAACGTCTCGACCAGTTCGTCCGACGAGTCGTAGGCCAGGATCCCGAGCGCGTGACGGACCTCATCGGTCGAGGCGTTCCCGTCCCCGGCGATCTCTCGCATCCGCCGCATCAGGACCGGATCGCCGAAGACCGCTCCGATCGATTCGGCAGCGCGGCGGACACTCGGATCGTCGGCGCGATACAGTCGCTCCGCGGAGCGCTCCCAACTCGGCGGCAACTCCAGACCGCGCGACCCGGCCAGGCCGGCCGCGAAAAGCTGAATCGTCCGTCGCTGTCGGTCCGGAGAACCCGATTCGATTCGAGCCGCGACGAGCTCCCGCCCTTCGGCCGACAGTCGCGGCGCATACCAGGTCAGATCATCGCTCAGTCGCTTCAGTCGCCCCGCATCGACCGTTCGGAAAGCGCGCGGCAGATCGTCGGCCGCTCGCTGCGCCAGCGCGAACCAGATCATCGACGGCAGGTCGCGATCCTGTTCGTTCTCGGCCTGACCGATCAGTCGTTCGAGGAGCGCCCACGACGTCGGCGGATCGACGAACTGAGCGGCTCCGGCCAAGGCGCGGCGCACCAGCAGCGAATCGTCCCGCTCCGCCGTGCCGATCAGCAGCGTCGCGATCCGCTCTCGATCGATTCCCTGCTCGTACGCTTCGACTGCCGCTCGCACTGCCCAGCCGCGGACCTGCTCGTCCGAGTCGGCGATTGCGCGAGCGAGCAGCTCCGCATCGATCGCACGGCAGCCGATCAGCGACCAGATGCCGCGCAGTCGCCGGGTCGGCTGAGGATCGTCGAGCGCCAAGGCGCGCAAGCGATCGAGCGTCGTCGCGTCGAGCGTTCCGCGCGCCGCTCGCTCGGCGAGCACTCGTCGCGCCGTGCGCCCGTGCCACTCGTTCCGATGCTGCTGCGCCTCGATCAGTTCGGCGTCGCCGGCCGCGTCCCAGTCGACGGTCGTCGGCTTCCACGTCGGAACGTACCGCATCCGGTAGATCCGCCCGTTGCTCCGATCCCACTGCTCGGCGTTGGGACTGTGGCAGTGCCGAGGGTCGTACCAGTCGCTCAGATAGACCGCGCCGTCGGGGCCGTACTGCACCTGGACGCCGACGTACTGCGGGTCGCCGACGAAGAGCAGATCCTCACCGGCGTGGATCGTGTCGAAGCCTCCCGCTTCGCGGCGATTGATCTGATGGTTCAGCTGATGGCCGTGCAGGTTGTGGGTGAACAGGTGATCGCGATACCGGTCGGGCCAGTTGTCTCCCAGATAGATCATCGTGCCGACATGCGAGTGGCCGCCGAAGACCGCTCCCGATCCCGCCTTGCCCGCGCCCCCTTCGCCATGGCCGTAGCGAGCCGAGGCGAGCAGATAGTTGCGCATCGTCGGCAGACCGGCGACCGGCGTCGGACAGATGAACGGCGCGTAGCCGGCGTTGACCTGATTCCAGTAATGCCCGCCGCGCATGACGTGCGTCGTCAGCCCTTCGCCCCAGTAGCTGCGGCAATGGGTCATGAACAGCTCGCCGTGGTCGTCGTAGTCGAGGCCCCACTGGTTGCTGCCGCCGTGCGCGAAGACCTGGAAGATGCCGCGCGTCGGATGAAAGCGCCAGACGCCGGCGGCGAGCGCAACGCGCTCTTCGGCCGGCGTTTCCGGTCGACCGACTTCGGAACGATTGAAGACTCCTTGATTGCCGTAGAGCCAACCGTCGGGGCCCCACATCAGACTGTTGATCGTCTCGTGCGTATCCGCGTAGCCGAAGCCGTCGAGCATCACCATCGGCGGTCCGTCCGGCACGTCGTTCCGATCGGCATCGGCAAGGAACAGGAGTTCCGGAGCCGCTCCGACCCAGACCCCTCCGAATCCGACCTGCAGGCCGCTGACCAGATTCAGCCCTTCGGCAAAGACCTTTCGCGTCTCGAACGTTCCGTCGCCGTCGGCATCCTCGAGGATCAGGATCCGATCGAGTCCTTCGCCGTCGGGGCGCTTGGTCGGATACGAGTTCCCCTCGACGACCCAGATCCGACCGCGCGCGTCGAACGTGAACGCCATCGGCTGATGCAGTTCCGGTTCGGCGGCGATCAGGTCGACCGCAAAGTCGCGCGGCACCGCCATCGACCGGAGCGTCTCGGCCGCCGACGATTCGTCCGCCGGATCGACCGGATTCGGAATCAGATGAGCGAGCAGCGGGTTGGCCGTGCTCCGCCAGGCCGAAGGGCCGGGGATCGTGGCCGGAGGCGTCTCGTGAAAACGGAAGTCGTCGAAGTTCAGATGCCCCCAGCCGCCGCGCGATTCGTCGATGACTCGGATCTCGATCCAGGCGCCGAACGATTCGCGCAGATCGGCGACGACACGCCGCATCTGTTCCCGTTCGTCCCCCGACGCGACGAAGACGATCTCTTCGGGATCGCTGTCGGTCGCCGGCCGGACCAGTTCGACTCGGGTCGCCGGCCCCTTGCCGCCGCCGATCAGGAAGCTGGCGTACGGATGCGTGACGCGAAACGGAGCCGACACGAGGGTGCCGATCCCTTGGTCACCGACCTTCTCGTAGCCGCCGATGAACCAGTCGCCGACCTTGCCGCTCTGCTGATCGGGCCAGCGCGAGCCGATCCCGTCCTGGGCGACCGGCTGTCCGTCGAAGGCATCGCCGGTGGCGCGCCAGTCGGTCAGATCCCCCGCTTCGAAGCCCAGGTTCAGATCGTTTCCGTCGGCATCGACCGCCGCGACGCCGACCGGTTCGGCTGCGGTCGCTGCGGCATCTTCGGCCGGCTCGATCACCAGCGGCGTCAGGCGTCCGTCGTCCGACGAGAGGTGTTCGACGGTCAGGTTTCGGAACTCGATCTTCGTCGCAGGGCCGCTGTGAAGCTGCAGCGCGAGGGCTCCCGCCAAATCGACTTCGCCCGTCTGTTCGTCGAGCAGTTCGGCGAAGCGCGTCCCGTTGATCTCGACTCGGACCTGACCGCCGATCGCGGTGATCCGATACTCGTTCCAGCGTCCGTCGCGGATCAGGACGCCGAACTGACCGGCCGGAGCGAAGGTCCGTTCGCGTCGCGAGCCGTCTTCGAGCAGATGCACCTCGCGACCGCGCTCGACGAGCAGGGCGCGACCATGTTCGTCGTAGATCCGTCCGAGCCACGTCGCTCCGAGATCGAGATCGGCCTGATAGCCCGAGACGTGATCGATCGAGTCGATCTGGCAGCGGAACTGGATTCCGGAGTTGGCCGCCGGCTCACCCGTGACTCGGAACTGCAACCGCAGGTCGAAGTCGCGCAGCTCGAGTTCCTTGCGGACGCACCAGGTGTTGTGGTCGAGCGACGTGCCGGGAGGGATCTCGCCGACGATCGCCCCCTGTTCGACTCGCCAGTAGCGCGGGTCGAAGTCCCAACCGTCGAGCGTCCGGCCGTCGAACAACGTCAGGACGATCGGATCCTCGGCGACCGAGAGGCGAACGAGCGTCAGAGACAACAACGCGCAAAGCAGCGCGGGACGAACGAAGCGCAGCATGATCGAGCGATCCGCAACGAGGCAGGGGAGTGGGGAGTCGCTCAGCGTAATCGATCGGCGCGGCGGGTTGGTAACCGGTGTCGGTCACGTGGGCCCTGGGCACGCGGTGCGACCGAGGTCGGTAACGTGGGCCCGGCCACTCCGTGGCCGAGGCATGGTTTCGTGGCGACACCGAAATCGCTTCGCAGCGTGAACGGTGTC
>DMPQ01000471.1 GCA_003455945.1 Planctomycetaceae bacterium | reverse complement strand
ATCGGAGCGGCGATGAAGATCGAGCTGTAGGTACCGACGAAGATTCCGACCATCAGGGCGAAGGCGAACGCATGGATCGCCTCACCACCGATGAAGTACAGGATCACGACGACGATCAACGTGGTCAACGAGGTGAGGACCGTTCGGCTGAGCGTCTGAGAGATGCTGCCGTTGACCATCGCCATCGTCAGCTTCGGGTTCTTCCCCTTCATCTCGCGAATCCGGTCGAAGACGACGATCGTGTCGTTCAGCGAGTAACCGATGATCGTCAGGAAGGCGGCGATCACCGGCAGGCTGATCTTGAAGTTGTCGACCAGCACGAAGCCGAGTACGGGAGCGAGCCACTTGCTGACGGCGATCGCACCGAGCACCAGCAGCACGTCGTGCACGAGAGCGACGACGGCGGCGATGCCGTAGGCGACCTTCTGGAACCGGATCCAGATGTAGAGCACGATCCCGATCAGGCTGACGACGAGCGCGGCGACCGCGTCGACCTGGGCATCGCCGGCGATCTGCCCACCGACCTCCGCCAGGCTGGAAAAATAAGGACGCTTGTTCAGGTCGTCGACCAGCCCGTCGAGCAGCGACGACACCGAAGCGGGATCGGTCGTGTCGACTTCCAGCCCCCAGCGGGCACCACCGGCATTCGCCTCGTCGGCGATCGCCGTCAGGCGAACGATCTCGGAGTCGATCGCCAGATTCTTGGCCGCCGCGACATCGCGAATCGCCTGTCGCACCCCATCCTCGGTGATCGGGTGGCTGAAGGTGATCGTGGTGGCACAGGTGACGATCTCGCGACTCGGCTCNNCGTCACGGGTGCATCGGTCGTCGCCGGCTCATCGCCTTGCACGGGCGCCTCGGCAGGAGTCTCCTGAGCGGGGGTCTCGGTCGTCGGCTCAGCCGCCGGATCGCTGGCCGGCTCCTGAGCCGGCGTCGACACGAAACTCCAACCGTTCGGCCACATCACCGAACCGGTTTCGCCGGTGCTCGGCGTTTCCGGAGCGGCCGGAGTGTCGCTCGGCGCGGCAGGAGCGGCAGCGTCGCCGCGCCCCTTGACTTCGACCGGCGAGAACGAGACCTGGTAGCGCTCGAGCTTGTCGCTCAGCGCTTCCTGAAGGACCTGATCGAACTGCGGATAATCGGCCGGCACCTCTCCCTCGCCCGACCAGCCGCGAAGCGACGTGTCGATCCGATAGACGCGACCGTTCTCGTAACCTTCGGCCGTGATCCCGGCGACTTCGACCGAGTGGCGGGNNAGTCGGTCACGATCGGGCCGAGTTCGGCGAACGAACCGGCTCCGGCAAAGCGGTCGACCAGAATCTTCCGCACCTCTTCGGCCGGCGTCGCCTCGGTCAGCACGATGCGGGCGCTGGTCCCTCCCTGCAGATCGTGCGAGAGGATGCCGGTGCCGCGAGCGACGACCGCGCCGAGTCCGGCAACGATCAGCACGACCGACATGGCGGCAGCGCGAGGCCAGAGCTTGGCGAAATCGATCGGTCGACCGTCGAAGATCTGGAGCATCTGGAGCTTGCCGAGCCAGCGCTGGCGTTCGGCGATCTCGAACATCACGCGGGCGCAGAAGATCGCGGTGAAGAGACTCATCACGATGCCCAGGATCAGGGTGACCGCGAAACCGCGAATGTGCTCGGTGCCGATCAGGTAGAGGACGATCGCGGTCAGCAGCGTCGTCAGGTTGGCGTCGATGATCGTCGCCGTCGCACGAGCGAAGCCGTTTTGGATGGCCATGCGGAGGGTCGTCCCCTTGGCCAGTTCCTCGCGGATCCGCTCGAAGATCAGCACGTTCGCGTCGACCGACATGCCGACGGTCAGCACGAGGCCGGCGAGGCTGGTGAGCGAGAACGGGAACTTGATGAGCATCGTCAGCGCGACGATCAGCGCGACGTTGATCAGCAGCACGATGCAGGCGACGACGCCGGCTCGCAGGTAGTAGATCGCCATGAAGACCATGACGGCCAGGAACGAGATGCCGATGGCGGCCAGTCCGCTCTCGCGAAGCTGCCGACCGATGTTGGAGTCGACCTGATCCTTGCTGACCGGATTCTTGTTGAGGGTTCCCGGCAGACGACCGCTCTTGAGAATGTTCACCATCTCGTCGACTTCGGCTTCGGTGAAGTTGCCGAGGATCTGACCGTTCTGCGAGATGGCCGAATTGATGTTCGGTGCCGACAACAGGCGATCGTCCATGACGATGCCGAGCGGCTTGTCGGTATTCTGACTGGTCAGCTGATAGAACTTCTTGATCCCCGCGCCGCTCAACTGGAAGTTGATGCAGGGGCGACCGCGATCGTCGATGCCGGGTCGAGGGTTGGCCAGGTTGTCACCGGTGACGTTCTGCTCGTCGAGCGCTACCAGCACCTCCGGCTCTTCGATCTTCTGATCGAGCAACCACTTCGTGAACGCCTCGAAATCCTCGACACCGAAGTTCGCGGTGGCGAAGTCGACGATGCGACCGGTGCGGCCGTCGCGGACGAGGTTGGCGGGGCTCGGGATCCAGCGATACTCGCGGGCGTTCCCTTGAACGTCGTAACGGCGGCCGATGCCGACCCAGCGTCCGACCGCCTTGCCGTCGGTGTCGGTCACGGTTCGCGCGATCCGTCCCGCGTCGATGTCGGCCTGAGCCAACTCCATCAGCGACGAGTGCTTGACGCCGTCGGCGACGATCCGGAACTGCATGAAGCCGGCCTGGACGAGCGTTCGCCAGATCCGATCGGCCTCCTGGTTCTCGACGTCGGGAATGACGATTTCGATCATCTTCGGCCCGTACGGCCGAATCATGATCTCCTTGGTGTTGGTCGGGTCGACGCGCTCCTTGAGCCGCGGAACGAGGTCGGCCGGATCGACCGCCTCACCTTCGGCAGCCGGAGCGAGCTCGGCGATGAACACGACCCCTCCCTTGAGATCGACTCCCAAGCGAGGAGGCCAGCCGAGCGCGATCAGTTCGACCGCGACGACGAAACAGGCGAGGGTCAGTCCGAGTCGCCACCAGTGATCCTTCATCCGGATCGCCTTGGTGTACGACCACGCTGCCGCAAAGCAGATCGCGGCCGAAGCGGCGATGATCAGGAACGCCACGAACGGCTCCCGATACCAGGCGACGCTTTCGACGGTCGCTTCGACCGTCTCTGCCGCCTGAGCCAAAAGAACGCCGCCGATGAGCGAATGGTTCATTCCCGAAACTTCCTGCTTCTCCGAGGGACACGAACGCGGAGCCCGCTGCGCATCACTTGGCTTCCGCTTCGTCCTCGTCGGTTACGACACGGACGACCGACGTCCGGAGCACCCGGATCTTCGTCCCGGTCCCCTCGTCGATCCTGACCGTCAGGTACTTGTCGCCCGGCTGGGCCGACGCCACGATCCCCAGAATCCCGCTCGCGAGCAGCACGCGATCGTTCTTCTTCAGCCCATCCAACAACGCCTGAGTCTTCTGCTGCTCTTTTCGCTGCGGCAGCCACATCAGCAGGATCCAGAGCACGGCGATGACGCCGATCATCGGCAGCATCGTCATGATGGAGCCGGCTCCGGCATTCGGATCCTGAGCCAGCAACGCGAAGCACGGGCAGGCGATATCCGACATGAACCGGGTCCCGATCCGGAAGAAGACCGCTGCCGGCCGGAAGCCGCCACCCCAGGCCGGTCGGCCCGACGGACGGGCGATGGGCCGAGCGAGAGCCCGCCGGGAGTACACGGGTACGGCCCCTCAGGTACGCACCCCTCCCGCAGCGAAACAAGTCGGACATCTTACGAAAGGGGCTCGAAAGGGACAAGACGGGCTGTCCGAGGGCGATCGGGCCGAGCGGGCGAGCATCGTTCGGCTCGCGCCCCGCACGCTTCGTCGCGCCCCTGCCCTCCTCCGCGGCGTCCGAAGCGCAGGGGGCGTCAGCCGATCGCGCCGACGGGGGCATTCCCCGGCGCCGGCCAATCCGGCTCGACTCCCCAGCCCGCCATCCGGCGGTGATAGAACTCGCGAAACTCCCCCGCTTCGATCGCCGCGCGCGTCTCGGCCATCAGTCGCTGGTAGTAGGCGATATTGTGCTGCGACAGGAGCATCGGCCCGAGCATCTCGCCGGCCTGAAACAGGTGCCTCAGGTACCCTCGCGAATAGCGACTCCCCACCCCCGGAGTCGCCGCGTCAAGCGGCGTGGCGTCTCGCTCGTACTGCCGGTTCCTGAGCTTGATCGAACCGGCATCGGTGAATGCGGTCGCGTTGCGTCCGTTGCGAGTCGGCATGACGCAGTCGAACATGTCGATCCCGCGCGCGATCCCGTTCAGCAGATCCTGCGGCCGACCGACTCCCATCAGATACCGCGGTCGATCCTCGGGGAGTTCGGGAACGGTCGCGTCGAGGATCCGATGCATCTCGGCCGCCGTCTCGCCGACACTCAGCCCGCCGACGGCGTACCCGGGAAAGTCGAGCGCCACCAACCGCCGCGCACAATCGACTCTCATGCGCGAATCGAGCCCTCCCTGAACGATGGCGAACTGAGCCTGATCGGCGCGGGTCGCCGCGAGCCGACAGCGTTCGGCCCAGCGGATCGATCGCTCGCAGGCCGCTTCGACCTCGACGGCCGGAGCCGGCAGACCGATGACGTGATCGAAGACCATCGCGATGTCGGACCCGAGCGTTTCCTGAATCCGGATCGCCCGCTCCGGGCCCAGCTCCACCGAGCTCCCGTCGATATGCGACCGAAACTTCGCGCCTGCTTCGGTCACCTT
>DMPQ01000057.1 GCA_003455945.1 Planctomycetaceae bacterium | reverse complement strand
GTGATCCGCGAGATCTCGAACTACTACGAACGCGACAACTCCAACATCCACCGCGGTGCCCATACGTTGGCGGCTCGATCGACCGACGCCTACGAAGCGGCCCGAGCGAATGTCGCGACGTTCCTCGGCGCCTCGTCGGCAAGCGATATCGTCTTCGTTCGCGGGACGACCGAGGCGATCAATCTGGCCGCCAACGTCTGGGGGAACCGCTTTCTGCAGTCGGGTGACGAGATCGTCCTGACGGTTCTCGAGCATCACGCCAACATCGTGCCGTGGCAGATGCTGGCCGATCGATGCGGCGCGGTGCTGAAGGTCGCTCCGGTCGATCCGTCGGGGGAGATCCTGCTTGACGACTATCGTCGACTCCTGGGACCTCGAACCCGGATGGTCGCATTGGCGCACGCCAACAACAGCCTCGGCACCGTGCTGCCGATCGAAGAGATGACGCGGCTCGCCAAGTTCTACGGGGCTCGAGTGCTGGTCGACGGAGCTCAGTCGGTCGCCCATCTGCCGGTCGACGTTCGATCGCTTGGTGTCGACTTCTATGCATTCTCGGGGCACAAGATCTTCGGACCGACCGGCATCGGCGCGCTTTACGTCTCGCCCGAACTGCAGGACGGACTGCCGCCGTGGCAGGGAGGGGGCAACATGATCCGCGACGTGACGTTCGAGCAGACGACCTATGCCGATCCGCCGGCGCGGTTCGAGGCGGGGACGCCGAACATCGCCGACGCGATCGGCCTTTCGGCCGCACTCGACTACGTCCGGCGACTCGGCCTCGCGAGGATCGCCCGACACGAACACGACCTGCTCTGCTACGCGACGGAGCGACTGACTCGAATCCCGGGACTGCGGACGATCGGGCACGCGACCCGAAAGGTCGCCGTGATCTCGTTCGTCATCGACGGATTCACGACCGAGCAGATCGGGCAGCATCTCGGACGTCACGGAATCGCCGTGAGGGCCGGTCATCACTGCGCTCAGCCCTCGCTGCGGCGGTTCGGGTTGGAGTCGACCGTTCGTCCTTCGTTCTCGATCTACAACACGTTCGGCGAGATCGATCGGATGTGCGACGTGCTCGGCGCGATCCGTCACGGCTGAGCGGACCGGCGGGCGGTCGCTTTCGGCGGGTTCCGAAAGGCGATCGGTGGCGAAGCGAGGGAACGACAAGGAGGAGTCGAGATGGCGAAGGCGATCATGCCGTCCGAGCTGCAGGAGCGGCTCGACCGGGGCGAGAGGTTGCGACTGATCGACGTGCGGACGCCGGCCGAGTTCCGAAGCGGCTACCTGCATGGAGCGACCAACGTGCCGTTGGACCGGATCGACTACCGTCGTTGGGTCGACGATCGTCGGACCGATCCTCGCCCGATCGTGCTGCTGTGCGAACGAGGTTCGAGAGCCGCTCAGGCCGGCGAGGCGCTGTCGAAGGCGGGACGCGACGACGCGATCGTCGTCGAAGGGGGAACTCGCGCTTGTGACGAAGCCGGTCTGACGATCGTTCGTGGTCGCCGGGCGATCTCGATGGAACGGCAGGTCAGGATCGCAGCCGGTTCGCTGGTGCTCGGCGGAATCGGCCTCTGGTTGACCGGCTTTACGATCGGGCTCGGGCTCTCGGCCTTCGTCGGCGCCGGACTCGTCTTTGCCGGAGTCTCGAATACCTGCGGCATGGCCCTGGTCCTGGCTCGGATGCCCTGGAATCGCTAAGCGGTTCAAGGATGCGGACGAGGTCGGACGCCGATCGTCGGGCGAATTTGCCGGCGCGAGGATTCCGCTCGGTCGAATCGTTGTCGGTCGTCGGCACGCTGAAGTGCATCGACCGACTTGTCTCCGTGACTCGGTGGTAAGAAGAACGTCTTGCTCACCGCGATGGTCGCGAAGGCCATGCAGAGTCGCGAGACGGTACGGTACGCCAAGCGTCCCGGCGGCTCGGGAAGATCGACCTCGGGAAGTCGAGTGACGGGGACTCGCGAACCCGCGGTCGGTCAAGAAACGACGCGACCCCCGAGATGACTCGGAGGTCGTCGAAAGTGGTCAGGGCCGGAATCGAACCGGCGACACATGGATTTTCAGTCCATTGCTCTACCAACTGAGCTACCTGACCGACCCGATCGATCGGCACCGCGACCAGGCGTTACGCCGTCGCGATCCCGTTGACCGATGAAGGAACGGAGATCCTAAGCGGAGGTCGGCGGACTGTCAATTCGCCTCGGTCCCCTCGTTTTCGTCGTGATCGGCCGGTCCGACGACGCACGCCGACGCGCGGTCGGATTCGTGGCCGAAACCTCGATTCCGCTTCGTGGACGATCGCACCGAATTCAACTACTCTGACCGTTGCACCGCCGATGCCTCACGAAGCACCGATCGCCCGGTCTTTTCGCGAGCGTTCGGTGGCCTTGTCCCTTGCCGCCGCGCCGCTCGACGTACCGCACGCGGCTCGATTCGCTCTCCCCTGCTTCGGCAACGCTTCTGTCGACTCGGGCGGCGCGAAACGAGTACGAGTCGGACCGCTTCTCGTCTCCTTTCGGTCGATCTCGTCGCTCCTGAGCGCGATCGCGCGTTCGACGCGACACCTTGGTGATCGGTGGCGGTTAGACTGAGCGGTCTGCGTGACTCGGGAGTCTCCGGGAGCATTGATCGCCGAGGCGAGCCGGTCAGCCTTCGGAACGAGAGAGGTCGATGCGGATGTCAGGCGAATGTCGATTCGACGCGGACGGCGGATCGACGGACGTGCGACGTGTCGCAGAACGATGTCGGGAGGGAACGAACGTGATCAGGTCGAATCGGACGGATCGACTTCGCCATTTCCGAGCCCCTTCGTTCCGACGAGTCATCGCTCGCATCCTGCAGCCTCCGTTCGCTCGATCGTCTCGAATCTTGGTGGCGACGTTCGCAGCAATGTTTCTGGCGGGGCCCGCGTCCCTCGTCATGTCGCTCGCCGCTCACGAGCCGGGCGACGCGGTCGTCCAGCCGATGGTCGATGCGGCGGTGGGGTACCTGAAAGGGACCGCCGACGGGACCTGGGAGCAGGAGACGCTGATCGGCTACGCGTTGCTCAAGGCCGGGATGCCGAAGGACGATCCGCGCGTCGTCCGTTCGGTCAACAAGGTCGTCAAGCGGATCAACGAAGGGCTCGCGGGAAACGATCCGTCGTCGACCTACGCGCCGGCGCTGGCGGTGATGCTGCTCTGCGAAGTCGACGACAAGGCGTTTCGACCGCAGATTCAGGCCTGTCTCGACCTGCTCGCCTCGCGTCAGATCGAGAACGGCGGGTTTGCCTACTATCAGCAGACGATCGCCGACGTCTCCCAGACGCAGTATGCCTGTCTGGCGTTCTGGACGGCCGATCGCCATGACTTTCAGGTCAATCCGAACATCGGCAAGCGAGCGCTCGAGTACCTGGTCCGCAGCCAATCCCCCGACGGCGGCTATTCGTATCAGGGAATGATCATCAACGACAATCGCGTGACGCCGTCGATGAGCGCCGGCGGCGGCGGCACGCTCTACATCATCGCGGCTTGGCTCGGCTACGGCGAGGACGAGGCGGCGGTGCGGCGGCGTCCCGAAGAGGAAGGTCTTCCGCGAAGCGTCCGGCTGGTGGTGGTCGACGAATCGGGACAGCCTCAGGGGCGCGCCGGAGGCAAGAAGATCGAGATCAACGAAGGGGCGCTGCGCTCGGCTCAGGGGCGCTCAAACGGTTGGTTCAACAACAACTTCTCGGTCCGGATCGCTGGGGAGTGGCAGTACTACTACCTGTACGGCTACGAGCGCTTCGCGAGCTTCGTCGAAGCGTCGTCGGGCAAGGTCGATGCGTCGCCGCAGTGGTACGACGATGGCGTCGAGTTCATGCGAGGGCAGCAGGCGGCCAACGGGTCGTTCGACTCGCAGGCCGATCAGGGACAGGGAGAGCCCGCTTCGATCCATACTGCCTTCGCGATCCTGTTCCTGGTTCGCAGCACGAAGAAGTCGCTCGACGCCGGCGCCTGGTCCGACGGTCGCCTGCTCGGCGGCCAAGGTCTCTCGGACGATGCCAAGCTGGCGATGCGCGGCGGGCGACTCGTGACGCTCGAAGCGGAGCGGTCGGTCGCCGATCTGCAGGGATTGCTCGACGCCGACACCGGAGACACGAACTTCGGTGATCTTCAGTCGATCGATGCGATCACCTTCACGACCGACGATCCCCAGGCGCTCGGCGAGCAGCTGTCGCTCGTCCGTTCATGGGTGGCGCACCGTAACTTCGACGTCCGTTGGCTCGCCGCCAAGGCGCTCGGCAAGGTCCAGGATCTGGATAACGTCCCGAGCCTGCTCTTCCTGATGACCGATCCGGCAGAAGATGTCGTCCGGATGGCCAACGAATCGCTCCGACGCATCTCGCGGAAGTTCGACGATCCGAAGTTCGACCTGGGAACCGAGTTCCAGCGAGCCAAGGCGGATGAGGTGCGGAACCGTTGGATCGAGTGGTACCTGTCGGTGCGTCCGGGAGCGAGCCTGTCGATTCAGGCGCGCTGAGCAGGGGCCGAGACCGAAGCGAACGATTCCCGATGACGGAGAGCGGGCCGATGAGTGCCGGCGGAACGCGATTGAAGCCCAAGCTGACGGTCGAGACGACCGTCTCGCGCTATGAACGCGTTTCGGGCATGGTGACGGCGATCGTCTCGCTGCTCGGTTTCTGCGTCACGATCATGTTCCTGATCTGGCTCTCCGAGATGACGCTCGACCTGCGGGTCGAGAGACAGGCACTCGTGTCGGTCGAGGAAGGGGAAGACGAGAAGCCGCTCGGCGAGGCGCAGGACATCGAAGAGCCGGGGAGCGAGTTTCCCGAGGTCGATACGCCGCAGCTCGCCGACTCGCTCGAAGCGCTTACCTCGGCCGTCTCGAGCATTTCGGCCAGCGATCGCGAAGTCGACGGCTCGGCAGCCGAAATGGGAGCCGGGCGAGGTCTCGGTACCCGCAACGGCGGCGGCCTGGGGAACGGCAAGGGGAAAGGTCCGTGGGAGCGGTGGGAGATCCGCTACACGACCGCCAGCCAGCAGGCCTACGCGGCGCAGCTCGATTCCCTGGGGATCGAACTCGGAGCGATCTCGCGCGACTCGCCGCAGATCGTCTACCTGCAGAACCTCTCGACCAACCGCTCGACGCGAGCCGGTCGCAAGAGCGAGGAGAAGCGGGTCTTCTTCAACTACAACCAGGGAGTCCTCCAGAAATGGGATCAGGACTTCATGGCCGAGGCGGGGATCGATCTGCGCAACAAGATCCTCGTCCAGTTCTACCCCCCGCAGATCCAGCAGACGCTCCTGCAGCTCGAGCAGCGCAAGCTCGGCGGGCGGAATGTCGACGAGGTCTTCCGGACCGTCTTCGGCGTGCGACCCGCAGGGGGCGGCTACGAGTTCTACGTGATCGACCAGTCCTTCAAGTGAGCCGCGGTCCGGCGGTGCGATGCATGGCCGATCCGATCGGCGCCTCGCCCCTTGCCCTCTTTCGGACCCGATCGTCAACCGAACGACTCTCTTCCAACGGAGCGAAGATCCGACGTCATGAGTGAAGCGATAACCAATCAGATCGGTAACGTGATCTACGTGCTGATGGCGATCACCGCGCTGTGGGGAGTCTTCTGCGTGGTGATGGTCTGGAGTCGAGTCGGAGCCAAGCGGTTCCGGAACGAAGCCCAGCAGCGAATGTTCCTCGAGGCGATCGAGGAACCGCTGAGCCAAGGGGACTATGACGGCGTGATGGAGGTCTGCGGACGAGATCCTCGGGCGCTGGTGCAGATGGTGCAGATGGCGATCGCCAACCGACACCTCGGCTACACCAAGGTCAAGCAACTGCTGATGGACCGCTTCGAGCGGGACGTACTCGCCGATCTCGACTATCGGGTCACGTGGGTCAAGACGGTGATCGCCGCGGCACCGATGCTCGGGCTGCTCGGAACGGTCATCGGCATGATGGGCGCCTTCGACAAGCTCGCCTCGGCTGCCACCGTCGATCCGACCAAGCTCGCCGGCAGCATCAACATCGCGCTGATCACCACCGCTCTCGGTCTGATCATCGCGATTCCGTTGGTGGTCGCCACCGCCTCGGTCAACAACAAGATCAAGCAGCTCGAGGACCTCATCGCGGTCGGTCTGGGCCAGTTCCTGGACATGTTCCGCGAGGTTGCGGCGAAGCAGAAGTGAGCCGCGGCGGAGCGAGACGCTCGCTCCGCCCCCTCGCTCGCGCAGCATCTCCTTCGTCCGTTCGACCGGGAGTCCGTCGTGGAATCGGATATCGACGATCTGAGGGCGATGCGCAAGCGTCGCAAGCTCGAAGAGCCGAAAATGGACATCACGCCGATGATCGACGTGACGTTCCTGTTGCTGATCTTCTTCATCGTGGCATCGCGCATGGATCCGCAGATGGTGGTCGACCTGCCGACCACCAAACACGGCGATGCGATCCCCGAGAAGGAAGCGGTCGTGCTGGTCGTCGTCTTCGACAACCCCGACGACCCGTCGATCTATCTGGGGCCGAGCAAGAGTCCCGATCGCCGCGTCGGCGGCTCGGTGGAAGAGCAGGAGGCTCAGATCCGGGCGTTCGTACAGGAGGATCTCAACGGCGCCCGTCCGAAGCGATACGTCCTGATCAAGGGGGAACGAAAGGTGAAGTTCCGCCATATGGATCGGATCTATCGGGCCGTGAAGGAAGCGGTCATGGACCAGGGGGATGTCGAGGTGCATACCGCCGTGATCGAGCAGCCCTGACGTGAGACGCGTCCTGTTCCGCTGTCCGAATTGCGGCGCCAGCCGCGGAACGATCGNNGCGATCGCCTCGATCGTCGGACGCCGGATCCGCTGTGCCGACTGCCTGGAATTCGTCACGATCACCGACGCCGATGTCCGCCCTTTGGAAGCTCCGCCGGGAGAGGCCCTGATGAAGCCCGACGACTCTTCGAATCCCTCCGAGCCGGACGAGCTGCCGCGTCTCGATGGAGCCGATGCCGACGATTCGCCCCTCCCGATGCTGTCGGCCGAGGATGTCGTCGTTGCCGGTGAAGGAGGAAAACGCGGCGCCGGCGGGCGGTGGAAGGAAGTCGCCGACGATTCCGATCTGATCCCCGGCGCCGCCGAAGAACCGGAAGAGGCGGCCGAAGCGGTCGACTTCGGCGGCAAGGTCGATCGCGAGACGATCGAGATGGACATGACGCCGATGGTCGACGTCACGTTCCTGCTGCTGATCTTCTTCATGGTTACCGCCAGCTTCACGATGATGAAGACGATCCGACAGCCTCCGCCGAGCTCCGAAGAGCCGTCGACGGTGGTGACCGAGCAGGAGGACAATCCCGACCAGGTCGTCGTCTTCATCGACGAGTTCGACACGTACACCGTGATCTACGGACCGGTCGAAGCCGAAGCGCCGAGCGTTCAGGAACTGTATGTCCGGCTGCGCGAGGCGATCGGGTCGACGCCGGTACCGCCGACCAAGCTGTTGGTCGAGGCGCACGGCGACGCGACTCACGAAAAGGTGGTGTTGGCGATGGATGCCGGCACCGAAGTCGGACTGCAGGAAGTCCAGGTGATGATGACCGAGCGCGAAGCGTTCTGAGCCGACGCCCCGAGGCGTCCGAAGACCCCCGAACTTCTCGCCGCGCAACGAGCGGAAGAACGGGACTCCACGAGCAGCAACCACGACCGACCCGCTCGACGACGGGCGGCTTCGAGAGGTGATCGATGAGCGGACTGGATTTTCTGGCGATGCTTCAGGCCAAGGGGGTGCTCTCCGCGGCCCAGACCGATCGGCTTCGGCGCAAGGTCGCCGATCCGAGCAAGCCGATCTCGCCGGAACGCCTCGCCAAGTACCTGGTCGAAAAAGGAGAGCTCGACCGCCAGCAGGCGCGCACGCTGCTCGACGAGTTCCGACGCGGCGCCGGCGGCGGCCTGATGCAGCTGTCGGAAGCCGATGTCGTCGAGGAAGTGGTCGATCTCGGAGCGATGGCGTTCGGAGAGGAGGCCGGCGGCTACGGAGCCGTCGACTCGCCGCTCCAGCCGCTCGTCCCGTTGGAGGACGCGGGGGACGGACAAGGAGAACGCAAGCCGCTCGTTCCGTTCCAGGCGCGTAAGGTCCTGACCAATCGCTGGGAATCGAAGTGGATGATCATCGGGCCGACGCTCGTCGTCGTCCTGGCGATGGCTGCCGCGTTCCTCTACTTCGTGCTCGTCCGCCGCAGCGCGGAAAAGATCCTCGACGCCGCCGACGCGCACTACAAGAGTCAGGCGTATGCCGAGGCGATCGAGGAGTACACCGAGTTCGCGTATCTGTACCCCGACAACCCCAAGGTCTCGCTCGCCAAGGTCCGCAGCGGCATGGGGCGGATCCGGATCTTCTCGGACTCGTCGCAATGGGAGAAGGCGCTCGAGCTCCTGCCCGAAGTCCTGCCGACGATCGAGAACGAGGAGGCGTTCCCGGCCGAAGGGCGTCCCGATCTCGCAGCGATCCTGCCGAGAATCGCCGACGGCTTCGTGTCGGAGGCCGATCGTTCGCCCGATGTCGAGACGAAGCAGCGGCTGCTCGACCTATGCGGCCAGGCGATGGTCTACGTCGACAACTCGAACTTCATCCCGACCAGCATCCGTCGTCAGATCGACGGAACGCTCACCAAGCTCAAGGAGGACTATGCCCGAGTCGAACGGGACATCCTGCGCGAGCGGAAACTCGTCGATGCCTTGGTGCGGATGACCGAGGCGATGGGGAATCGGGAGACGATTCGCGCGTTCGAGATCCGCAAGGAACTGCTTCGCGAGTTCCCGGTGCTCGAGAGCGAACCGCGGCTGATCGAGGCGTCGAAGCAGGTAGCGACCACCGAACAGCAACTGGTCGTCGCCGATGATGCAGGGGTTCGTGCTGCCGGTGCCGACCAAGCGGGCGAACTGCCGAAGATCACCCTCGCGACGCGCGTCGGCGGAACCCTGACCGATCAGGCCGGAGAGATCCATCCGGTCCTGATCCGCGGGGCCGTCTACATGTTCGACGTCACCGACGGTCGCGTCCTCTGGCGACGATTCGTCGGCTACGAGACGCGGACTCAGCCGATTTGGGTCAACCAGCGCGGCGGCGATCTGCTGATCGCCGACCAGCGGAATCACGAAGTGCTGCGAGTCGAAGGGCGCAGCGGCCAGGTCGTCTGGCGTACCGGAATCGGCGAACCGTTCACGCCGCCGGTCATTTCGGGACAGACCGTTCTCGTCGCGACGCGCAGCGGACGCCTCGTCCGATTGGCGCTCGATGCCGCCGCGGGAATCGAAGCGGGGGGCCAAGTCGACGGCGTCCGCCTGCCGCAGCAGCTGACGACCGGTCCCGCCTCGGACCGTAGCGGTCAGTTCCTGTACCAGCCCGGTCTGCAGGCCAATCTGTACGTGCTCGAGGCAGGATCGACCGACCAGCAGCTGCAGTGTCGCGAGGTCTACTATCTGGGGCATCGCGCCGGGAGCATCGCCGTCCCGCCGATCCTCGTTCAGGGGCTGCTGTTCGTCGTCGAGAACTCGGGGATCGACTACTCGACGCTCCACATCCTGAAGCCGACTCAGCGCGGCACCGGATTGGTGCCGGCTCAGCTGCCGATCCGCCTGCGCGGCGAGGTGCTCGCGGCGACCGAACTGTACGGACCGCAGACGCTGATGGTGATGACCGACCGAGGCGAAATTCGACTCTTCCGCGTCGATGCGACCGCCGAAGGGGAAGAGCCGGTATCGACGCTCGCGCCGTTCGATCGCCAGACGCCGGCCGGCACCTACAGCTTCTTCCTGGCCGAGAAGGGGAAGATGTGGATCGGTGACGAAGGGCTCAGCACCTTCCAGATCCAGGTCCAGCGCGGTCAGCTCGATCGGAGCGGCGCGTACTTCGGCCGCGAGCAGTTCGTCGCACCGTTCGGCTTGTACGGCAACGCGCTCGTCCAGACTCGAATCCGCACCGGATCGCGTCTGGTCACCGTCTCGGCCGTCGATGCCGTGACGCTCGAAGAACTCTGGCGGACCGATCTGGCGGCACCGCTGGCCGGCACCCCGTTCGTCGAACTCGACGGGACGACCGTGGCGCTGACGAGCCAAGGAGATCAGTACGTGATCGATCAGACGTTGATCGATGCCGGCGTCGGTTTCGAACCGCGGCGGCGCGGCAGCAGCGCCGAGCAGGATCTGGTTTTCGAGACGACGGTCGACTTCGGCGCCGGTCGCGTCCTCTGCTTCGGCCCTCCCGAGAAGCAGCGCGTGCTCGGCATCGATCCGGCGGAGCGAGTCAACACCGCTCCGATCTCCGACAGCGACATTCCTCCGGGAACGCTCGCGTTCCCGCCGATCCGCTTGGGTGATCGCGCCCTCGCCGGTTCGACTCAGGGACCGCTCTTCCTGCTCGATCCGCTCCGCGGTCGCGCCCAGGGAACTCCGTTCCAGCCCGCGGTCGGCCCCGATTCCCAGGTCCGCTGGGTCCGCCCGGCGATCCTCGACGAACGCTCGTTCGTGATCGGCGACCAAGCTGGGAATCTCTATCGAGTCGTCCGTCAGGAGAACGGTCTGGCGAAGGAAGATCAGGCCGAACTCGGCGTCTCGATCGTCACGCCGATGGCGGCTCGCGACGGTTTCGTCTATTTCGGAACGGTCGCCGGCAACACGCCCGGACTGACCGCCGTCGACGCGACCGATCTGGCTCAGACCCGAGTCCATCCGCTGCCGGCCCGCATCGACTTCGGTCCGCGCACCGTCGGACTGTCGGTTCTGGTCGGAACGACCGACGGAACGCTGCACGGTCTGGGACGAGACGGCTCGCCGCTTTGGAGCATTCCGCTCGACGGCGGTTTCGCGGTCGGAGCGCTCGAGCACGATGGGGTCCTCTACGTTTCGCTCTCGTCCGGTCTGGTCGTGAAGTGTCGTCCCGAGGACGGCACGGTGCTGGAGCGGACGATCGTGGGCGAACCGCTCGGAGGCGATCCGTTCGTCCAAGGCGGACGGCTGTTGGTTCCGGCCTTCGACGGGACGCTCTGTGTCCTGCCGCTCCCGTGATCCGACCCGTTCTTCGCCCCGCTGTCCCTTCCGCGTCCCAACGAAGTTTCCTGCGAAGATCCGCCATGTCGCAATCCGACTCGAACCTCTCGCATNNGGCCGAACCGGAGCCGCTCCGGTCGGTCGTTCGGCCTCCCCGTCGGCCGTCGCCTCGATCGGGCTGGCGCTGCTCGGGGCGTGGTTGGCCGGCGCCGCGGCTCCTGCAACGCTCGCTCACCGAGCCTGCGCGGCCGGCCCGTTCGCCGCACGGCAGGACGAGACCGGGACCGAGGACGATGTCCCGACCGCTCAACTGTCGATCGGCGAGCGCGAGCCGTTCGACCGGATCCATCTGAACGCCGAGAACGACAACGCGATCCTCGAAACGCAGCCGCTGGAGTTGCCCGGCGGAGTCGTTCCCGAGAAACCGGAAACCGGCTCGTGGCTCAGGTTCCGCCTGCTCGATCGTCCGCAGCATCTGTTCGAGGTGCCGTGGGCCGCGATCGTGAAGGTCGAACGTTATCAGGACATGCTGCTGGCCGAGGCACGAGAGTTCGTCGCGGCGCGCGACTTCGACAAGGCCTACCCGGCCGTCGCACGGCTGATGCGCGACTATCCCAAGACGCGCGGCCTCGATCGCATGCGACTCGAGTTCCTGTACGTCAACGCCCGACAGATGCTCGATCGCGAGAAGATCGACGAAGCGCTCACGGTGCTCGACGAACTCGATCGGGTCGATCGCGAGTTCCGGACGTCGGTCAACGAACCGACCGTCGCCGAACTGCTGCGGAGCGTGCTCGATCGGATCGTCGGCCGCTATGTCGAACAAGGAGAGTTCGATCGAGCCGAGAACTACATGACGCTGATCGCCGCCAAGTACGGCGATTCGCAGAAGCCGGTGATCGAGCGATGGGAGGGAGAGATTCGCGCCGTCGCCATCGGCTACATGAATCAGGCCAAGGCGAGTCTCGAGGCGGGGGACGGCCGAGGGGCGCACCAGGCGGTCCGCAAGATGTTCGGCATCCTGCGCGATCTCGATGGCGGAACCGAAGTCGCCGAAGAAGTGCTCCGGCGCTTCCCGCTCGTTCTGGTCGCCGTCTCGCAGACGTCCAATCATCCCGATCCGCTCGCCATCGAGGGCTGGGCCAATCGCCGACTGGGAGCGATGTCGTACCGGACCCTGCTCGACTACCGCGGCCAGGGGCAGGACGGCGGCGTCTACGAACTGACTCACGGACGACTGACGCTGAGCGAGGATCGCCGCACCCTCTCCTTNNTCGAGGATCGCCGCACCCTTACCTTCGATTTCGACGCGTCGCCGATCGATCCGCTTCGCCCGCCGGTCGACATCTACGACCTTTCGCGGCGGCTGTTCGATCTGGCCGATCCGAACGAGGCGGTCGGGATTCCGGCGTGGGCTCGACTGCTCGAACGGCTGGAGATCGAAAACGCGAACCGTCTGCGAGTCGACCTGCGGTTTCCGCACGTCCTGCCCGAATCGCTGATTTCGGGACATGTCCTGCCTCGCCTGGCCGACTCGCTCCCTCCGGCCGACGGTCTCTACGCACCGCTCGATGCCGACCCTCAGGCGCGCGAGCGGCGGTATGCGGTTCGGCCGTCGTTCCGCGACGCGGCGGAACGGAACTGGCCCGAGATCGTCGAACAGGTCTACGACTCGCATCTCGATGCGGTCACGGCGCTGCAGCGATCCGACATCGACGTCATCGAACAGGTCTTTCCGGCCGACGTGCCTCGTCTGCGCGGCGACTCGAACCTGATCGTCGACCGGTACCAGCTTCCGGTCCAGCATCTGCTGGTGCCGAACCGCCGCAACGTGCTGATGAAGTTTCCGGCGTTCCGTCGGGCGCTGCTGTACGGCATCAACCGCGACATGATTCTCAATCAGGTCCTGCTCGGCGGCGCGTCGCTCGAAGGGGCGGCGCTGACGAGCGGACCGTTTCCGCTGGGAATCGACGAATCCGATCCGCTGAACTACGCCTACGATTTCCGCCTCGAACCCCTTCCCTACGAACCTCGCCTCGGCCAGGCGCTCGTCGGACTGTCGAAGATCCAGTTCAAGGATCAGCTCGAGGCGGAACGGGTCGCGCGCGGCGAAGCGGCTGCGGTCGAGACGGCCGAAGAGCCGCCGATCCGACTGGTGCTCGCCTATCCCCACGGGGATGTCCCACGACTGGCCTGCGACGCGATGGTCAAGCAACTCAAGCAGCTCGGGATCGAGGTGGTGCTCCGGCCGTTGCCGCTGGGCGAGACGCGTCCGGCGGACGACGACTGGGATCTGCTCTTTACCGAAGTGGTGATGGTCGAGCCGCTGACCGATGCGCGTCGCTTGCTTTCGGAACGCGGGCTGGCTCGGATCGATCTCGCGCCGATCGATCTCGCCCTGCGTCGTCTCGACACGGCCGAGTCGTGGTCGCGAGCCCGGCGGGCGCTCTATGAACTGCATCTGCTCGTCTATAACGACGTGTCGGTCATTCCGCTCTGGCAGTTGCCCGTCTATCAGGCACGGCGCAAGGGGCTCGAGGGAGTCGGATCGAACACCCGCTCGCTCTACGAGAATCTCGATCGCTGGGAGCTGACCATCGGCTCGGAGAACCGCCCATGATCACGATCGCTCCCGGTTCGAGTTCGCTCCTTGCCGCTCGCTCGCGAAGGCTGCTGCTCGGTCTCGCCCCCCTCGTGACGTTGCTGGTCGCATCGCTGGTCGTCGCTGCGCTGCTGCCGGCGCAGAACGCATCGGAGGCGACTGCCGGCGCAGGTCCTGCCGCGCCGGCTGATGTCGCTGCTGCGACGACGACCGACGGCAAGCCGCTCGACGTCGCCGCTCCCAAGGCTGAGCCGGTCTGGGAGTTCGCGCCGTACCGCGTCAAGGTGTATGTCGCGATCGGAGCCAGTCCCGATCTCGCTCCGGACCTGACCGAAACGGTCGGCAACGAGATCGTCTGGCAGGCCGAGCAGGTCGACCTCAGCGGCTGGGTCATCGATGCCGAAACGGCTCCGCTGACGCAGCGGGACGCATGGGTCGACGGCATCGAAACGCTGGAGTTGCCGGCCGAGCGCGCCGATCGACTGGCGTTCGCAGGCGGATTCGACAAGGTGATCATCGTCGTGGTCCGGCCCGGGACCGGCGAGTTCCGGTTGTTGGCTCGCGAGTACGACGCGCTGACCGACCTGCTCGGTCCGGTGCATCAGGACGAGTGCCTGTATCAGCATCGATTGGGGCGGCATGCCTATCAGGTGATGGCGGCAGCGTTCTCGCCGCTGACCCGCATCGAGGATTCGGACGAGCGGACCGCCCAGTTGCTGATGAAGGCGTCGGGGCTGATCGCCGGTCCGGACGGCTCGCCCGATTGGGTCCCTCCGCCGACCTACGTGCGCGACACCGACATCCTGATGCCGATGGTCAAGCATGTCGGCCGTCTGCGACTCGACCGCCCCGAAATCCATCGCTACGAGTGGACCTGTCTGCAGGTCGACCATCGCGAGGAAGAGATCATCCACTGCAACATCCACTCGCTCTTCACGACGCCGCTGGCGGGGCGCGCGAACCGACGACACCTGCGGATCGCGATGGTCGCCAAGCCGGCCTACGAGACGACTCGGGTCGTGCTCGTGTCGCGCGGCGACAATCCGCAGCCTCTGTCGGGCTACCGCGTCTTTCACGTCGATCGCGATCCGGCCACCGATCAGGAACTCCCGCGACTGGTCGCCAAGAGCGACTGGAAGGGGGAAGTGACGATCGACGGTAGCGAGGGGATCTTCCGGACGCTGTACGTGAAGAACGGCGAACGCGTCCTCGGTCGGCTGCCGATCGTCGTCGGTTACTACGATCGCGTGTCGGCCCCGATGCTTGCCGACGACATCCGGTTGCGGGCCGAAGGGATCATCCAGGGGTTGCAGGCACAGTTTCTCGATCTCGTCGCTCGCCGCGACGTGCTCGCCAAACGCGTCCGATTCCGGATCGAGGCGAAGGAGTTCGACGGAGCGCGCGAGCTGATCGAACAGATGCGCGAACTTCCGTCGAGCGAGCAGTTCCTGCTGAACATCGAACAGCAGCGCCGGCTGGTGTCGTCCAAGGATGCGAAGGAACAGAAGCGGATCGACGCGATGTTCTCGCGCCTGACCGAACTCCTCGCGAAGTACGTCGACAACTCGACGCTGCAGAAGCTCGAACAGGAGCTCAATACCGCGATGGGGACCGCGCCGCCGAGCTGACCTCGCTCCCCTCTCCTCCCCTCCCCCCTCGCTTTCGGAGCGACGCGACGTCGGAAGCGAGCGGGGCGAGCGCGACGAGCCCGCCGGCTGCTCTTGACCCGAGCTTCTCCCTCCCGCTACAAGCCCTCCCCGCCCCGGCTCCGTCGGACCTCGGTCTGCGCCGCGGGCGAGCTCCGGTTCGGCTCGTGTCGGGAGTCGCCATGGTCCCCCATCACTTCGCTCTGCCGGCGATCGTCGGTCGTCATTCGGATGACCGCGTGCGAGCCGTTCTGCGATGGGCCGGTAAGGTGCTGCTCGCCTTCCTGGTGACTCGTCCCGTCGCATCCCAGGAGTTTCCGGCGACGAACGGACCGTTTCCCGCAGTCGGCGGCGAAGCTCCGTTCGCAGCTCCGATGGGATCGACTTGGAACGGAGCGTCGACCGCCGACGTCACGGGGACGGCGCCCGTCGGAACCCCGGGGCTGCCGTCGTACGCGCCTCCGAACGATTTTTCCTACGGCTATCCGCCGGCCGGTATCGAAGTCGGTCCCGGCGGTGAGGGATTCGGTGCGGCGTTCGGCCCCCAGGAGCCGTACGGTTCGGCAGTCCCTTACGGCTCGATCGCCCCTTACGGCGAGATCGTGCCGGCGCCGTCGTATCCGGGGATCGGCGAACCGCGACTCGATCCCCCGCTCGATCCCCGCACGCTGGAAAGGATGGCGGAGATCGCGACCCCCGATCCCTATTCGCTCGAAGCCCCCTTCTTCTATCGCGCTTCGACCTCTGCCTGGCGGTTCGTCACCCGAGGCCAAGCCGGCTTCGCCGACACCTCTTGGGAGAACGATCCGTACATCGATCCGACGCGTTACGGCGGAGTCGGAATGGGAGCCGCGGTGCGCTGGCTCGAAGGCCCGCTGAAGCCCGATCTGAATCCGCGTCTGTACGATCTGCAGTTCGCCTATCAGCATCGCGCGATGTNNTGGTCGTTCGATCTGGCCGGCACGGTCGGTTTCTTCACCGACTTCGAGGGGAGCGTCACGGACGGCATCCGGTTTCCGGGGCACGCGGTCCTGTCGGGCCCGGTCACCTCGCGCCTCCGCTGGGTCGCCGGGGGCGAGTATTTGGATCGAGACGATTTCGCCTGGCTGCCGGTCGGCGGATTTCGCTGGGAGCCTCGCCCCGATCTGCAGATTCACGCCGAGTTTCCGCGGCCGATGATCCGCTGGCTCAACGGCGATCGGGCGCTCTATCTGCGAGGAGAGTTGGGAGGCGGAACGTGGGATGTCCGCACGCAGGTCGGAGCGGACGACGTCGTGACCTATCGGGAACTGGCGCTCTGGCTCGGAAGCGAGACGGCCGGCGCCTCGGGACGCCACGCGATCGAGATCGGCTACCTGACCGGCCGGCGCCTCGAATACCGCGCCTTCGCCTCACCCTACGAGCTTCCCGATTCGTGGGTCTTCCGAATCGTCGATCGATTCTGATCGCCTAAGGGCGAGGCGCTGACGCAAGGTCGACGACTAGCGGCGACCGTTTCGATCTCGCTCGGCTGCCGATCGTCTGACGTGTCCCCTAGGCTTGCTCCTCCCGTTCGCCGCGATCCGAATCGGATCAGGCAAGCCACTCGCGAATCACCCGTGCCGGCTCGACGCCGGTCAGCTTCCAGTCCAGCCCCTGCAGCCGTACGGTCAGTCGACGATGGTCGATGCCCAACAGGTGGAGCATCGTCGCGTGCAGATCCCGGACATGGACCGGGTTCTCGGCAGCGTGGTAGCCGAGTTCGTCCGAGGCGCCATAGGTGGTCCCACCGCGGATCCCGCCTCCCGCCAGCCACATCGAAAAGCAACGGATGTGATGGTCGCGCCCCGGTTGAGCCCCTTTTCCTTGGAACATCGGCGTCCGCCCGAACTCCCCTCCCCACACGATCAACGTCTCGTCGAGCAGGCCGCGACGCTCGAGATCGCGGACCAACGTCGCCGCCGGTCCGTCGCACAACCGCGAGCAGACTTCCATGTACGGCACCAGATCGCCGTGATGGTCCCAGCCGCGATGATAGAGNNGTTCGTATTGGGCGATGCGCGTCGCCGCTTCACCGTCTTCGGCGCTCTCGGTCCGCGCGGCGTCGAGCGCTCCGATCGCTTCGATCAGTCGTCGTTGCTGCGACGTCGCGACTCCGGCCGGAGAGCGGACATAGTGGAGCGGTTCTCCCTGAGACCGAAGTTCGACCCCCTGAAAACGCCCCGGCAGCGGACCGGCTCCCCATTGCCGACTGGCGATCGGTTGCGGATTGCGTCCTCCCTGGCTCGTCATGACGACGAAGCCGGGAAGTTCCTCGCTGTCGCTTCCGAGGCCGTAGNNTGACCCACGATCCGATGCTCGGTCGCCCGGAGATCGACGAGCCGGTGTTCATGACGGTATGGGCCGGATCGTGATTGATCTGATCGGTCGTCATCGAACGGACGATGCAGATCCGATCGGCGATCTCGGCGGTCCGCGGCAGGATGTCGGCGATCTCCTGGCCCGATTCGCCGTGGCGACGAAATCGGAAACGCGGCCCGAGCACCTTCAGTTCGGCTCCCTGGAGCTGCGCGATCGGCTNNGGCGGTGACCGATGCGGGCATCGGCTGTCCATCGAGTTCGGCGAGCTTCGGTTTGAAGTCGAACGTCTCGAACTGCGAAGGACCGCCGGACATGTACAGGAAGATGACTCGTTTGGCTCGGGGAGCATGATTCGGGAATGCGATCCGCCGAGCCGCTTGGTCATTCGTTCCGTTCGCCGCGTCGGCATCGGTAACGGATGCGCCGGCGAGCAGGCCGAGCGCCGTGGCGCCGAGTCCCAGGCCGCTGCGAGTCAGAAACGCGCGGCGCAGCAGTTGCTGTCGTTCGAGATCGAAGTCCCTGTCGGAGAGCATCGCCGTCGTCTCCCGATCGCTCGCGCCGCTCAGGGGCGCATCAGCGATTCGTCGGTGTTCAGGATCGCGCGCATCACGAAGGTCAGTGCGGCGGTCTCGATCGGATCGGCTGACGAGGAAGCGGGCATCGCTCCGACCTTCAGCAGCTCCGCCGCAGCGGCCGGATCGGCGCGATAATCATCGCGGATCGATCGATGCAGTTCGACGAGGGTCCGGAGTTCGACTTCGTCCGCCTCGCGGACCAGCACCGACCGAAAGAGCCGATCGATCGCGTCGCGCACCGATCGCGGATCGGAGGGACGCCAGTCGTCTCGAAGCACCTGTCGTTCCGCGGCGACGCGTGCCGCTTCGACGAGCGAGGGATCGTTCAGCGCGGCGAGCGCGCCGACCGGCGTGTTCGAAACGGAGCGGCGCGCCGTGCATTCCTCGCGACTGGGCGCGTCGAACGCCCGGAACATCGGATGCAGGAACTGTCGCTGTCGGTGAACATAGACGCCGCGACGATACTGCTCCTTCCCTCGGTCCGCTTCGTAGGTCCGGAGCGGAAAGTTGAGCGACGCGTAGTAGCCGTCGGGTTGGTAGGGGCGACACGCATCCCCTCCCGGCTCGTCGACCAGAAGTCCCGACGCGGCCAGCGCCTGATCGCGAATGATCTCGGCCTCCAGTCGGATTCGCCGCTGCCGGCCGAAGAGTTCGTTCTCGGGATCGGCATGCCGCAATGCCGCGTTGCCGAGCGCCGTGCGGCGATAGGTTTCGGTCAGCACGATCCGACGCACGAACGGTTTCAGTCGCCAGCCGCCGTCGATCAGCGAACGGGCCAGATGATCGAGCAGTTCGGGATCGCTCGGCGGACTCCCCTGAGCACCGAAGTCGGTCAGGTCGGCCGCGATCCCTCGTCCCATCAGACGTGCCCAGAGGCGATTGGCAAGAACTCGCGCGACGATCGGTTCGGCGGGACCGAAGAGCCAATCGGCCAGATCCTGCCGCCCGAGACGCGCTCCCCGATCGCGAACGAGCGCGGGAAGGGATGCCGGCACCGCCGGTTCGACCACCGCGCCCGATTCGTCCATCCAGTCGCCGCGCGACAGGATCCGGATCGTCCGCGGTTCGACGCTCTTCGCGACCATCGTCCGGAATCGTCGCTCGTCCAGCCGAGCTCGCTCTTGCTGCAGCGCATCGATCTCGCCACGCAGTGCCTCACGCTCGTCCGTCGCCTGCGGATCGCTGCCGAGTGCCTCGAGCGCCGACGACGTGCGGGCGATCGCCTCGTCCAGGCGTTCGGTACGACGGCGATCGAGGGGAGAGCGGACTTCCAGTTCAGGCTCGCGTCGCGTCGGCGACGTGTCGGTCCCCGCGAACGAACTGACGTCGTCCAGGTCGGCGAAGAAGGCGGCAAGGGAGTAGAAATCGCGCTGCGTGAACGGATCGAACTTGTGATCGTGGCATTCGGCGCAGCCGAGCGTCGCGCCGAGCCAGACTTCGCCGAAGTTGCGGACCCGATCGGCCGAGTACTTCGCCAGGTACTCGCCGCGTTGAATCCCCCCCTCGTGCGACGTCTGCAGCACGCGCAGGTAGCCGGTCGCGATTCTGGGGCCGTCGTCGTCGGTGGCCGTCCCTGCGGCATCGGCTCNNCCGGCGAGCTGTTCGGACGAGAAACGATCGAACGGCATGTCGCGCGCCAGCGCATCGATCACCCAGTCGCGATACGGCGCGATGTGATGTTCCTGATCGCCGTGATAACCGACCGTGTCGGCGAACCTGACCAGATCGAACCAGAAGATCGCCATCCGCTCGCCATAGGCGGTCGAGTCGAGCAGTCGCTCGACCCAGCGGCCATAGCGATTCGGATCAGGATCCTCGAAGTAGGCACGGACGTCGTCCGGATCGGGCGGTAGGCCGACCAGATCGAGCGTCACGCGGCGCAGCAGCGTCGCTTCGTCAGCCGGTCCGGCAGCCTGAAGGCCTCGCTGCGCAAGGCGGAACTCCAGGCGTCGATCGATCGGATCGCGCTGCGGATCGCCCGGTGCGAACTCGGCCGGATCGGGTTCGCGCAGCGGCGCGTAGGCCCAGTGCGACTCGATCTCGCCCCCTTGGTCGATCCAGCGCCCCAGACGCTCGATCTCGTCCGGTCGCAGTTCCTTGCCGCTATCGGGCGGAGGCATCCGGAGCGACGGATCGTCCGACGTGATCCGTTCCCAGAGCGCGCTCGCCGGTCGGTCTCGCGGAACGACGATCCGACGTTCCGTCAGGCCGTCGTCGAGATCCAGTCGCAATTCCGCTTGGCGGTGACCGGCGTCGGGGCCATGACAGGCAAAGCAGCGATCGGACAGCAGCGGCCGGACCTCTCGATCGAAATCGACCGGCGACGTCTGTGCGCGCAGAGGCGTTGCGAAGCGACCGAGGACGACTGCCGCCAGCAACGCGACGAGACTCGGGAGGACGCTCGGGATCCGACAAGGTCGTCGAGCGAGCGACATCGGC
>DMPQ01000432.1 GCA_003455945.1 Planctomycetaceae bacterium | reverse complement strand
GGGACGACGCGCTCACCACGTCGGGGCGTCGCGGTTGCCGTAGTGCGACCGACCCCGGTCGCAGCATTTGGAATGGGAGGGCCTGGGGAGAGCACTGAGTCCCCTTGCTGACGCGGCGGGCTGGCGGAGTGGTTTACCTCTGGCTCAGCCCAACAACCAGGCGAGCAGGCCCTTCTGGGCGTGCAGACGGTTTTCCGCCTGTTCGATCACGCGACTCGCCGCGCCGTCGATCACTCCGGCCGACACCTCTTCGCCGCGATGAGCCGGCAGGCAGTGCAGAAAGATCGCCTCCTTCGTCGCGGCGCCCATCAGCCGTTCGTTCACCTGATAGTCGGCGAACCGCTCGCGCCGCTCCGCCTGTTCCGCCTCTTGTCCCATGCTCGCCCAGACGTCGGTATAGACGACGGTCGCCCCTCGCACTGCTTCGAACGGGTCGGTGGTCGCGACCAGTTCGGTCCCCGTTTCCCCCTTCAATCGTTCGAAGAACGACGGTTCGAACTGATAGCCGGCCGGACCGGCGATCGCGAACGGAACGCCGAGCTTGGCGCAGCCGACGGCGAGCGAGCGCGAGACGTTGTTGGCATCGCCGACGAAGGCGACCTTCTGGCCGTCGAGCGTGCCGAAGTTCTCGCGCACGGTCAGCAGATCGGCCAGCGCCTGACACGGATGCGAGTAGTCGGTGAGTCCGTTGATCACCGGCACCTTGCTGTGTCGCGACAGTTCCTCGACCGATCCGTGCGACTTGGCTCGCACGACGATCAGGTCGACGTAGCTGCTGAGCACGCGGCCGAAGTCCTCGATCGATTCGCGTCCGCCCCAGCCGACATCGTCGCCGAGAAACAGACTCGATCCGCCCAGGTGCCTCATCCCCGTCTCGAAACTGACGCGCGTCCTCAGCGACGGCTTCTCGAACAGAAGCGCCATCACGTAGCCCGGATAGAGCGCTTCGCGCACGCCCATCTTGAGCTTGTGCTTCAGTTCCGAAGCCAGATTCAGGATCGCCAGAATCTCGTCGCGCTTCAGATCGGCCAGCGCCAGGACATGTCGTGCCATGACGGTCTCTCGGGGTCGGCGTTCGGAATCGTTCGGCGCTCGTCGTCGCCGCCTCAGGTCGCGGCCAACGTCGCCTGGACCTGAGTCAGCGACTTTTCGAGCAGATCGCATCCTTCCTCGAACTGCTCGTCGTCCAGGTTCATCGCGGGCAACAGTCGCAGGACGGTCCCTTGCGTGCAGTTGATCAGCAGACCGTTGTCGAGGGCCGCCTGAACGACCGGAGCTCCCTCGATGGACAGCGCGATGCCGATCATCATGCCGGCGATCCGAACCTCATCGATGAAGTCGAATCGTTCGCGCCACCCTTCGATCCGCTCGCGGAACGCGGCCTCCAGACCGCCGACTCGTTCCAGCAGCCCCTCGTCCTCGATCGTCTCGATCGTCGCGATGCCGGCGGCTGCCGCGATCGGATTCCCGCCGAAGGTCGACGCATGCATACCGGGGCGAAGCGACGGAGCGATCTCGCGCCGCGCCAGCAAGGCGCCGCCGGCGATCCCGCCGCACAGACTCTTCGCCAACGTGATCACATCGGGCAGGACACCGAATCGCTGGTAGCCGAACCACTCGCCGGTCCGCCCGCACCCGGTCTGCACCTCGTCGAAGATCAGCAGCAGTCCGTGCTCGTCGCACAAGGCGCGGAGCCCCTCGAGAAAGCCGTCCGGCGGCAGATGGACGCCCCCTTCCCCCTGAATCGGTTCGACCAGGATCGCGCACGTCTCGTCGCCGATCAGTCGCGCAGCCGCATCGAGGTCGCCGAACGGGGCGTAGTCGAAGCCGGCGACGAGCGGCCCGAGCCCCTCGTGGTACTTCGGCTGCGCGGTGGCGGTCAGAGCCCCGAGCGTTCGGCCGTGGAAGCCGCCGGTGAACGAGACGATCCGGTAGCGGTCCCCCTTGCCGTGCAACCGAGCCAGCTTGATCGCCGCCTCGTTCGCTTCGGCTCCCGAATTGCAGAAGAACGCCTGACCGTCGAACGATCGCTCCGAAAGCAGCTGCGCCCAGCGTCCCTGGAGATCGGTCAGCCAGCTGTTCGGGACGTGGATCAGCTCCCCCACCTGATCCCGCACTGCTTGAACGACCTTCGGCGGACAGTGCCCGAGCAGGTTGCAGCCCCATCCGGGAAAGAAGTCGACATAACGTCGCCCCTCGGCATCCCAGACTTCGGAACCGACCCCCTTCACCAGATTGACCGGGTAGCGCCGATAGTTGCCGATCACGAAGCGATCGAACAACTCCTGCGTGCGGGCAGAGGAGGGATGATGACCCTGAGTCATGGGGCGAACTCCCGAGAGGGACAAGCGGTGTCGAACGAGATCGACTCGATCCGCGAGACCAATACGTTCGGCAGCACGAAAACGATCGGAGCAGAGAGCCAATCGGCCCTTCGCAGGTTCACCGGCGGACGATCTGAGTCCCGACGCCGGTCGTCGTGAAGATTTCGAGCAGCAACGAATGGCGCAGGCGCCCGTCGATGATGTGGATCTTGCGGACACCCCGTTCGAGCGTGTCGAGGCACGCTTCGACCTTGGGAATCATCCCCGCTTCGATGATCCCCTCGGCGATGTAGCGCCGCGCCGTCGGTTCGTCGAGCGTGGTGAGGATCGACGAGGGGTCGTTCCGATCGCGCAGGACACCGGGAACGTCGCTCAGGAAGACGAGCTTCTCGGCGCCGAGCGATTGAGCGACGACCGTGGCGGCCGAGTCGGCGTTGACGTTGTACTTCTGGCCGTTCGAGTCGATGCACATCGACGGGATGAACGGAACCTGGCCGGCGTAGCAGAGGTTCTCGATCACCTGGCGATCGACCGAGGTGACGTTGCCGACGAACCCGAGATCGAGCGGCTCCCCCGCCGCGTCGGCGAGCTTCAGTCGTTCGCCGAAGAGGACGTTGGTCGATTCGAAGTTGAGCGTCATCGCGCGGCCGCCGAGCTTCTCGAACTCGTCGGCCAGTTCGTGACACGTCTCGGTCGCGAGCTTCTTCTCGACGATCTCGAGAGTCGCGGCGTCGGTGTAGCGGCGCCCCTGGACGAAACGCGGAGCGAGCCCCGCTTCTTCCATCGCCTTGCTGATCCGCTTGCCGCCGCCGTGCACGACGACGACCCGCATGCCGACCGACTCCATGAACAGGATGTCGAGCAGCAGGTGTCGGAGCGCATCCCGATCGTCCAGGACGCTCCCGCCGAGCTTGATGACCGTCACCTTGTCGCGGAAGTTCCGGATCCAGGCGAGCGCCTCGATCAGCGTGTCCGCTTTCTGAATGGCCTGTTCCAACGCGGCAAGTCTCCCCGAGATCAGCCGATCCGGCCGGGAAAACCCGTCATGCTAGAAAACCGCCGCCCCGACTGTCAACGATCGACCGGGGCCACCGCGGNNGATCCCGGCGCTACGCTTCGGGCTGGTCGAGTCGGTCAGGTCGCGCGGCCCGGCCGTGTCTCCCAGCCCGTAGCGCAAAGCGCAGGGGCACTCGGTGACCTCCCAGCCCGCCGCGTCACCAAGGGGTCCCCGTGCCCTCTCCCCGTGCCCTCAGTCGATTCCGTGCGAACGCTCCGGGGCGCGGCGTCTTTCGACGGGGCTGATCCCGGCGCTTCGCTTCGGGCTGGTTGAGTCGGTCAGATCGCACGGCCCGGCCGTGTCTCCCAGCCCGTAGCGCAAAGCGCAGGGGCACTCGGTGCCCTCCCAGCCCGCCGCGTCAGCAAGGGGTCCCCGTGCCCACTCCCCGTGCCCTCTCCCCGTGCCCTCAGTCGATTCCGTGCGAACGCTCCGGGGCGCG
>DMPQ01000498.1 GCA_003455945.1 Planctomycetaceae bacterium | reverse complement strand
TCTGGTTTGGGACCAGAGGGTCGTAGGTTCGAATCCTATCACCCCGACTCGGAAGACGACCGGCCGCCGGTCGTCTTCCTTCGTTTCGGCGTCGGAGCGTCCTCGCGCGGAGGGTCGAAACGACGGCCTGCGATTCGCGATCGTCGAACGATCGCCCAACGATTGCCGAACGAACGGTCCCCTTCGCCTCGATCCACCACGTCTCGGTCGCCGTGAAGCGACGATCGCCCTCTGTCCGGAGCGCCTCGTGGACCCTCTGACCTTCGATCGCCTGGAAGTCGGCGCCTCGTGGACCAGCCCGGGGCGAACGGTGACCGAGGCGGATATCGTCAACTTCGCGTGCACCACCGGCGACTTCAATCCGCTGCACGTCGATCACGACTTCGCATCGCGGACTCCGTTCCGCAAGCCGATCGCTCACGGACTGCTGGGACTTGCCTGGGTCGCAGGTCTTCAGTCGGGGGCACCGCGAGTCGACACCGTCGCCTTTCTCGGCATCCGCAACTGGCAATTCCTCCATCCGCTCTTCGCCGGCGACACCATCCATGTCGAGTGCTCGGTGATCGGCAAGGAAGCGACCGGTCGTCGCTCGGGGCAGGTGGTCTGGAACCATCGCCTGGTCAAGCAGAACGGTCAGGTCTGTCAGCAGGGTGAGTTCGTCACGCTGGTGCGGATCGATCGGAAGCGCGACGCCGTCGGGGACGAGGGAGTCGCCGGAAGCTGATCTCGCACCGTCATCGCTTCTCGACGCGATCGACACGAGTCGCGGTCTGACTCGTGGTCCGAGTCCCGCTCCTGCGCTGACTCGCGCCCCTTCTCGTCGAGCCGGCCCGCTCGACGCGGCCTGCAAGTCGACGAGCCGAAACGAACGACGGGATGCAGCGCCCCCGCCGGAACCGACCTTGGTCCCGACGTGCTCGGTCGCTACTCTTCGCCTCCCCGCAGCGCGTGCCGAATCGTCACGACCGGCAGAATCGCTCTCAAGCGATCGCTCGAACGGGGACGATGAGACGAACGGATCCGGTCCCGTGCGCGCCCGCTGCGCCGCGGCGTTTCCCGATCCGAATCGGGACGGAACGAGGCGAAGCGGCGCCTCATCGGACATCGATCGCAAGGATGCGAGCATGACGTCGGACCGACAGCCTCGCCAGGACGCCTCCGAGGCGTTCGGATCCGCGGAGCGGACCGTGCGACTCTACCGGACCGCCGTGCTGGCGCTGGCGATCCTGGTGATCGCGATCGCGGTGTGGCCGAAACAGAAGACGCCGATCCCGTGCGGTGCGACGGTCGAGCTCGCCTATGCCGAGCAGATGCCGACCGCGCGGCCGCTTCCCGAGCTGATCGACGATGTGCAGCGCGAAACGCTCGCCCCCGAAGCGCTTCGCGAAACGATCGACCTGGCCTGGAACCAATGGAGCGTCATGCATCGCTCGGCCGAGTCGCTCGACCGTGACGCATGGTCCGCCTGGCTCGTTCAGGCGCTCGAGTTCCGCAAGCTCGACGATCCGATCGGCAACTACGTGGCGGTCGAGGTGCGAGCGGACGGCCATGGCGATCCGTTCATCGCCCACCTGGTCAATCGAGCCGCGCTCGATTTCGCCTCGCGCCTCGAACGCCGACTGCTCCAGGAGAAGCTGCAGGATCGCTGGCAGCGCGAACAGGCGCGACTCGAGGACTCGCTCAACCGTCGCCGTCGCTGGTTCGAGCAGTTCGAGCGGACGATCGATCGCCAGTCCGACGGACTTCGCGTCTTCACCGCGTCGGCCGCACTCTCGAACGGCACCTCGGCCCCCTCGTCGTCCGGCACTTCGGCGGCAACCTCGCCCGGCATCGAGACGCCGCTTCCGACGCGCGTCGAGCTGATCCTGGTCGAGCTGCAGATGCGGCAGGAGCAGCTCGAGACGCTTGCCCGTACCAATGGCTGGACCGCGTCGCATCCCGAGTATCGCAACCTCGCCGCGCAGGTCGACACGCTCCGCTCCGAGGCGACTCGTGAACTGGTCGCCGCCGGTCGCCGACCGTCGGACTACCCGCTCGGNNCTCGTCGCGATCGGAGCGACCGAGCAGGTCAACGAGTTCTACAACGCCGCCAACCGTACCGAAACGACGACGCCCAAGGTCGAGACCGATGCGGCGATCGAGCAGCTCAGCTCGACGCAACAGGCGCTCGATGCCCTTCGCGGCGAAGCCCAAGGGCTGCTCGGCGACGAAACGCAGCTGGACGACGAACTGACGAGCTGGTTCTCGGGATCAGGGACCGACGAGGCTCAGGTGCGCGTCGTCGAACTGGCGGTCGAGCCGGGTCCGAGCGGCGCCGCGATCCGCTCGGGGCATTGGCTGCTGATGAGTCTGCTCGCGGCAGGACTCGGTCTTGCCTACGGCTGGAACCTGAATCGTCAGCCCGATCGGTTCTTCTCGACCGGCGATGTCTCCGAAGCACTCGACCTGCCGGTCCTCGGCATCGTTCCGGGAGACGCGACGCCGCCGCGCGGCTTCTGGGTCTCGCTCAAGCGGAACGAGCGGCGCATCCAGTGGCTGAGCGAAGCGATTCTCGTCGGCACCGTGCTCCTGGTCGGACTCGGCCTGCTGGTCGAGCCGCGGCTGTTCCAGTTGCTGGTCGATCATCCGCTCGACGGCCTCGCACGAGTCTTTCAGGTGATCCTCGGTCGCTGATCCCCCGCACCGAGTCGAAACCGCCTCCTCGAACACGTCCGGATACCGACATGACCACCGACCTCTTCCGATTCCGGCACCGCCCCTTCGCCGCAGCGGCCGACACCGCCAACTACGTTCCGTTCGAGTCGATCGAAGCGGCGATCGATGCGACGGCCGGTGCGGTGCGACGCGAAGCAGGCGCGGCGGTCGTCATCGGCACCTCGGGACTCGGCAAGACGATGCTCTGCCGCGTTCTCGCCGAGCGCCTGGCCGAATCGCATGAGGTGGTGCTGCTCGCGACGAGTCGACTCGTGACCCGTCGCGCGCTGCTGCAGAACATCCTCTTCGAGCTCGGACTGCCGTATCGCGACCGGGAAGAAGGAGAGCTGCGTCTCGGGCTGCTCGATCATCTTCGCTCGCGGCACAACCGGACGGCCGGTCTGCTCCTGCTCGTCGACGAGGCGCACACGATGCCTCCCCGACTGCTCGAAGAGCTGCGAGCGCTGACGAACATCGTCCGCGACGGTCGTCCGCGAGCCCATCTGGTTCTGGTCGGCAACCAATCGCTGGACGAGCGACTGAACCATCCGAAGCTCGATGCCATCCAGCAACGGATCGCGTCGCGATGCTACCTGTATCCGATGACGCGCGACGAGACGCGACGATTCGTCTCGCGGCAATGGGCCCAGGCGATCGCGGACGAGACGTCGCTGCCGTTCGATGCAGCCGCGCTCGATCGGATCCACTCGGCGGCCGACGGGATTCCGAGGCTCGCCAATCAGCTCTGCGATCATGCCCTGATGCTCGCCAACGCTCGACGTCGTCCGACGATCGGGGCCGAAGCCATCGACGAGGCGTGGTCGGATCTCCAGCAGATGCCGACTCCATGGCAGGTCGGTCAACGGGAAACGCCGAGCGGCTCGCGACCGACCGGTGCGGTCATCGAGTTCGGCACGCTCGACGATACGCCTCCCCCATCGACCCTTCGCGCGCTGGAAGCCGACGCCTTCGAGCGACTCGAATCGATGTCGGCACTCGCCGAACAGGCGCTCGACGCCGACGCGGAGGTCGATCTCGAAACGGATGACCTGGCGTCGGTCGAGTTCGGGGCGATTCCGGCGCCGCCGGCCGAACCCGAGTTCGTCGACCCGTTCGCCGGCGATTCGTTCGACGACGAGGAATGGGTCGTCGTGCCGAAGGGAGTCTCGGTCGAACCGTCGATGCTCCGCACGCCGAGTCCATCCACGACCACCTCTTCGACGACGCCGACTCGGCCGACGACGCCGGCTCCGCGAAACGCCGCGGTGGAGTTCGTCGTCGAGTCGTCGTTCGACGATGCCGAGTCGACTCGACTCCCCTCGACGCTGGCCTTCGTCGCTCGACCCGATGACGGCTTCGTCGAGGACGAACCGGGAGAGCAGTTCCTGCTCGAGGACCTGCAGCAGGTGATCGATCCGTTCGACGACTCGGGCGAGTACGTCGAGCAGTCATTGATGCCGGGCCCCCCTTTCACGCCGGTCGATCCGCGCGCGACCGGACGCTCGGACGCGTTGCGTCACTCGCTCGAAGTCGACACTCCCGGAAGGCCGGAAGGAGGAGCGGGGCAGGTCATCGGCTTCCGCCCGCACTCGGCCGAGGCGTCGGGACAATCCGGTGCGAAGGCCGATCCTCGCACGATCACCGGCCTCGGTCCCCGAGGGTCCGTTGCGGACGACAAGGATCTGATCGTGATCGACGATCCGGTCCCGCGCAACTCGCTGCGGATCGTCGCCGCCCCCCCTCAGGTCGAATCGGCAGCACCGATCGGCCCTCCGTCGCTCGCCTATCGCGAAGACTACCGCTCGCTCTTCTCGCGACTGCGAGGGGATCAGGATCGTTGAACACCGAGTCGCCGAATCGAACCCGAGACCTCCGGAAACCGGTCATGGACAACATCCTGGAAACGACTCGCCGTCAGAACGCCGCGTCGTCCTTGCTGACCAAGTCGAAGCTCGCCGGTCTCGACCGCCAGGCGGCTCCCGCCATCGCCGACGTCGATCTCCCCGAGATCGTCATCGTTTCGGTGCCTGATCTCGGCCACACCGAATTGGCCCCTCCGCATGCGCTCGGTATCGCCGTGTCGAACGCGGCGACGTCGCGCGACCGTCGCTCTGCCGGACCGGCCAGCGAATCGGACAGTCTCGAGCGGATCGAAACGAACCGTACGCCGCTGGCCGGACCGCACGCCTCCGGTCACCGTCGCCAGGCTCGCGAGTTCGATTCGCCCGAGCAGGTGGAGAGAGCGGCCGAACCGGAAGACCGGTCCGCCGCAGCTCGTGTCGCCGATCGCATCGACGAAGCGGCCGACATGCTGATCGAGTTGGCTCGCGCCGACGATCTTCCCGATCTGATCATCGACGACCTTCCGTCGCCGCGCGACGAAGAGCGCCGTGCCGAAGCCGAGATCCTGAAGTCGCATCGCTCGATTGCGCCGCGCCGAGTTCTTCCCGAGCCGAACGAAACCGAGACGAACCCGTCGACGGAGAGGTCGGATCGCGTGGCGACCGGAATGTCGATCGACGACGTGATCATCGACGATCGACCTGCGACCGAATCGACGGACGCGATCGACGGGATCGACGCGGCTTCCGACAATCCCGGTACGACGGAGACATCGAGCGACGTCGAAACCGAGGCGCCGATTCCGGCCCCGACGACACTCGTCGCCGAAGCCTCGGCGCGGCGTCTCGAAGCGCGCGAGCGACATGCGCGCACGATCGTCCGTTCCTTGTTCGAGATGCCGGCGATCTCGGACGCCACCTCGCTGCTGCTCGTCGCCACCGGAGGAGTTCGTCGGGCGCTCGACACCGTCGAATGCCTCGGCCGAAGCGTCGCGTGGCACCTGGACCGCGACGTCCGTCTGACCTCGATCGAATCGTGCGATGCCAAGCTCTGGGAGGACCTCCCCGAAGCGTCGGTCGAGGAGGAAGGGAACGCGTGGCGAGCCGGAGCGCGAGTCTTCCGAGAAGCGACCGATCGTCGACTGACGACTCTGGAACTGGCGATCGAAGGAAGCGAGGCGAGTCGTTTCTCGGGAGCTGCCCTGCGCTCTGCCGTGCGGGAGGATCGCCGCGCCGATCGGTGCTCGCTCTGGCTGGTCGACGGCCAAGCGACCGAACTTTGCGAAGCGCTCGCTGCCGGATGCGACGCGACGCTGATGATCGTCGATCTGGGATCGTCGCGCGTGGCGCGCAGTCGCTGGGTCGTGACTCACCTGCGCGATCATGGAGCCCGGATCGTCGGCTCGATCGTGGTGAACGCCTTCGAAGAGGAAGTCTGATGGCTGTCGTGCTGGTGACCGGAGGGGCGGGCTTCATCGGTTCGCACCTGACCGAGGCGCTCGTCCGAACGGGGCATCGCGTCCGCGTTCTCGACGACCTGTCGTCGGGGACCCTCGTGAACCTGGCCGACGTCGCCGACGACGTCGAGTTCCTGCAGGGCTCGGTCGCCGATGCCGACGCGGTTGCCAGGGCGATGAACCAGGTCGAAGTGGTCTTTCATCAGGCGGCGATCGCGTCCGTACCGGCCAGCGTCGACGATCCGATCGGCTCGCACGCCGCCACCGCAACCGGCACGGTCGTCGTTCTCGATCAGGCGCGTCGAGCCGGCGTGAAGCGAGTCGTCTTCGCCGCATCGAGCGCCTGTTACGGCGATCAGCCGACGCTCGCGAAACGCGAAACCGATCCGCTCGCGCCGCTCAGTCCCTACGCCGCCGCGAAGGTCGCGAGCGAGTTCTACCTGAGAGCGTTCTGGGAAACGTATCGCCTCGAAACGGTCGGGCTCCGCTACTTCAACGTCTTCGGTCCTCGCCAGGATCCCGACAGCCCCTACTCGGCCGTCATCCCGATCTTTCTGACTCGCATGCTCTCGGGCAAGGCACCGGTCGTCTACGGCGACGGTCAGCAGAGTCGAGACTTCACGTTCGTCGCGAACGTGATCCAGGCGAATCTGCTCGCCGCCAGCGTTCCGGGAATCGGCGGCAGGATCTTCAACGTCGCCAACGGTGCGTCGACCAGCCTGTTGACGCTGATCGACGAGCTCAACCGACTCCTCGGTACCGACATCCGCGCTGAGCACGCTCCGCCCCGAGTCGGCGATGTCCGCGACAGCATGGCGGACATCACGATGGCGCGTCGCGATCTGGGTTACGATCCGCGCATCGAGTTCCGCGAAGGGCTCGAACGCTCGATCGACTACTATCGCTGGCTGGTCGAGCAGCGCGCCGGTCGCACCAAGAGCTGAACGAGCGACTGGCGGACGTCGAGCCGATCGATCGACGCAGGGCGAGTCGCATCAAGGCGAACTCTGCCCCGGACAGACGCCGCTCCTGGCGGCTCAGTCCTTGTCGCGCAGCGATTCGATCACCTTGAGCAGCGCGGCGCGGCGCCTGGCGTCGGTCGTCAGCGCGAGCGCCGCATCCTCCGCCTCGACCGCCTCGTCGTCCCGCCCCAGCTCGCGCAGGATCATCGCCTGTTCGATCAGCACGTCGGCCCGCGATTCGTTCGGCAGATCCTTCCGTTCGAGCAGCGTCCGGATCGCGGCGATCGCCTCATCCTCGCGTTCCAGCTCGAGCAGACAATCCGCCTCGGCCAGCACCGTCTCGACGATCACTTCGGGTTCGCGTTGTGCGGCGGCGCGGACCACGGCGTAATCCTCGAGCGCCTGATCGAAGCGGCCGATCCGCGAGAAGAGTTCGGCGCGCGTCCGATAGAGTTCGCGATTGCGAAGCGTCGTGCCGATCCGATCACCGAGCATCGCGATCGCATCGTCTTCGCGATCGCAAGCGACGAGCGCGTAGGCCTTCATCACGAAGTCCTTCTCGTACGTTTCGGCGTCGAGTCCCTCGATCGCCAGAATCGAGTCGATCGTCTCGAGCTGGGCCTCGGTCCGCTCCGCTCGCTTCAAGGCACCCAGTCGCTGCAGCAGCATCTGCCGGCGTAGTTCGGCCGGAATCCGCTCCTCCTGCAGCACCTGATCGATCGTCTCGATCGCACGGTCGGTCTCGAGCGATCGGGCCGCGAGCTCGACCTTGGCCAGCAGCGCCTGTTGTCGTTCGCGATCGCGCGCGGCGAAGTACTTCGTCCGCAGGCCGACCGCATCGTCGGGGTCGAGCGTCCCGATCTCCTCGATCACTTCGGCGTAGAACCGATCGACGATCGACGGATCGAGATCGGCGATCGCCTGGTCGAGCAGTTGCGCCCGCTCGGTCCCTTCGGCCGCCGACGCCTTGGCGAACGCTTCGTCGCGTCGAGTCCGAGCGGCAAGCAGCTCGTCCAGATGCTGCAGGTAGCCTTCGGGGCCCCCTTCGCGATAGCCGGTCGAAGCGAAGGGACGTCCCTGATCGTCGAGCAGCAGCACCGTCGGAAAGGCGCTGACTGCATAGGTCGTCGACCATCGCTCGTGAGCGGCCTGCATCTCGGCGGATTGCCCCGACTTGTCGCGAGGAAAATCGAGCTTCACCAGCACGAACTTCTCGGGAGCCGCAGCCACGAACGCATCGGTCGCAAAGACTTCCTGATCCAGGCGGATGCACCAGATGCACCAGTCCGATCCGGTGAAGTCGACCAGGATCGATTTCCCTTCGGCCGAGGCACGTTCCTTGGCGGCATCCAGGTCGGTGAGCCAGAGCTCGTCCGCCGCCAGTCGCTCGGGAGCGACCACCGCAAGAGCGACCGAGGCCGCCGCGCCGAACGCCGCAGCGATCAGCAGGCACCGAGAAACGATTCGCGCCGGCGAGCGACCGAACGCTGATCCGATGCGTCGATTCGATCGGCAATCGTCACGATCAGCGGCAGCGACAGCGGTCATCGGTTCGTCTCCCTTCGTTCCCTCGGAGCGTCGCCGGATCGCGGAACGATCATGCGGCGAGGTTGCGGACGGACGACGAACGGTCGGCCGTCGATCGGACGCGAGTCAGCATCTTCGGCCGAGCGGACGAGCAGGGTCAAGCAGCCGTTTCGTCGGCCCCCGTGCGAATCGGTCGAGGGGCGGGGAGCAGCAGCGCGACCGCGCCGACCAGGACCGCTCCCGCTACGCCGGCGATCCAATCGCGCCAGTCGACCGTGCGACTCGGTACGGTCGACTGAAGCACCTCATCCAACGACGCCATCGCGACGGCGATGCCGACCGCGACGACGATCGCACGGCGCGAACGCCCGAACGCCGCCAGAAAGAGCACGACCATCCCCGCGTAGAGCGCAAAGTGGAGCGGCTTGTCGATCAGTCCGACCAGCCTGGCGGTCCGATGCCCCAGAGGAAGATGCGTCAGCACCGAAGCGAGCACGACGTACGCGACGGCCATCGCCCCCAATCGCCAGGTTCTCGATTGCCGAAGCGTGCGTCCCACCGATCCCCCTCGCGATTGCCTGTCGCTCGTCGGCCGGTCCCTTGACCGCACCGCTCCGAGATCGCCGCTTGCCGACCGAATCCTCGGCGCGATCCTGTCTCGGGAGCGTTATCATAATCGCTCACCTCGGCGCGACGGGGATCGTCGCGAACCACCGCCGAAAATCGCTCCCGAAGCGATCGACCGGTCGGAGCGATCTCGGCCCGAGTTCGCCCCCCCTCCCCTTCCCTCACTCCACCGCGCACCCCCTTCGGAGTCACGACCATGCGTCTCGTCGACCGATCGCTCTCCTCATTCCGATGGTCGGCGGGCTGGTTGGTGATGTTCGTTCTCGGGGCGGCAGCGTCGACCCTGCCGGGGCAGGAACGAGCGGACGACGGGGGCGAGAAACCGGCCGAGGTATCGCTGTTCGACGGACAATCGCTCGGAGACTGGAAGCCGACCAAGTTCGGCGGCGAANNGGAGCGGCGAAGCGCCGAGCGGCGAGTACGAGCTGACGCTCGAAGCGAAGAAGACGCGCGGAATCGACTTCTTCTGCGGGCTCACTTTTCCGGTCGGCGACGAGCATTGCAGCCTGATCGTCGGCGGCTGGGCCGGCAGCCTCGTCGGTCTCTCGTGCCTGGACGGCAACGATGCGGCTCACAACGACACCAAACGCTACCTGACCTTCGAGAAGGACCGCTGGTATCGGATCAAGGTCCGGGTGACCGAACAGGCGATCGCCGCGTGGATCGACGACGAACAGGTGATCGATCAGCCGCGCGGGAACATCGAATTCTCGGTCCGCGGCGAGGTGCTGCTCTCCCGTCCGCTCGGACTCTGCACGTTCGAGACGGAAGGGGTCTATCGGAACCTGACGTGGCGCCCGATCGCTGGCGACTCGGACGACGAGTCGCACTCGGACCGCTGAGTCGCCTCTGGTCGCCGACCTGTCGATTCGTCGAGGCGAACGAATCGGCGCCGGCTCGAATCGCCTGATCCTGATCGCGTCCGAAGAGCCTTTCCCAAGCGAGTCGAGTCGATGATCGATACTTCGCGAGCCGACGATTCGCGCGACGGCAAGCTCTTCGACGAAGACGAAGGGGTCGGGTACGGGGCGCTCCTCGACCGAGAGAGCGACGAGCACTTCATGCGGATCGCCTTGCGGCAAGCGGCCGAGGCGTTCGAAAAGGACGAAGTGCCGGTCGGCGCGGTGATCGTCCGCCGCGGCACGGTCATCGGCGCGGCTCACAACGGCCGCGAGACGCTCAAGGACCCGACGGCGCACGCCGAGATGCTCGCGATCACTCAGGCGGCGGCAGCGGTCGACGATTGGCGTCTGAACGGTTGCACGCTCTACGTGACGCTCGAGCCTTGCCCGATGTGCGCCGGAGCCTTGGTGCTGGCTCGTGTCGATCGAGTCGTCTTCGGCACCTGGGATCCCAAAGGGGGCGCCGTCGGATCGCTCTACCGGATCGGCGAGGACGAGCGGCTGAACCACCGCTTCCAAGTGACCTCCGGCGTCATGCAGCCCGACTGTGCCGAGATCCTGACCGAGTTCTTTCGCCGGAAGCGAGCTGCGGGGAAGAAGTGACCGGTANNAAGGCGCTCGCGGAGCGAAGAGACGTCGGCTTTTTCCGGGGAAGAGGCGTCAAGTGGGGCTCGGAGCCTGAGGACGACCGCGATCCCCGTAAGTCAGACTCAAGGGACAGCTGTTTCCCCTTGCTCCTTGGCGGGCCGAAGCCGAAGTTGGTTCGGCGAGCCGTTTGGCCGGGGGATCCGTGAACGACGGCACGAAGTTCTTCAAGGTTTCCGTGCGATCCGCCTCGTTCGCGAGTGTCCGGCACCCCCGGGATCCCGCAGCGAGACGGCTCGTCGAAAAAAGAATAAGGGAAAACCGCTCTTGACCATTTTTTCCTTGACTCGTCACGGATCCCGAAAATAATCTCTCGATCTTTCCACCCGCAAACTGCGGCCGACGAGTCTGACGGCTCGGTGTTCCGGTCGGAAACGGGGGATCGTCCGCTGGGGATGCGAATCTCGACGGCGGGTCGGTTTCCCGAGCCGATGACCGGACTTCCGACGACCGCGACTCCGGCCGATCGGTGCCCCACCTTTTTTCGAATCAGGCCTTAGAAAGATGAGCAAGAAGTCGCTGAACGTGTTCGAGGCGATCCTGAAGTTCGGTCACGACGAGGACTTCGTTCCGCAGGCGTCGACCGATTTCATTCCGACCGACGCCCCGGCCGGCTCGGCCGAGAAGATCGAAGAGCTGCGCCGCCGAGTCGAGCTCGGTCTGCCGCTCTGGCACACCGAGGATCGTCGCGACTATTCCGGTCTGACCGGCGCGGTTCGCCCTCGCGAATGATCCGCCGAGGAGACGGAACCTTCGAGCGATCGGAGGGTCCGCCGACGAATGACGATGAGGCCGGGTTTCGACCCGGCCTCGATCGTTTCTTGATGGCCGGGATCCGAGCCGCGGTCGTCG
>DMPQ01000397.1:6119-6347 GCA_003455945.1 Planctomycetaceae bacterium | reverse complement strand
CTGCAACAACCCAACCAGCCCGACGCGAAACGCCGGGATCTCGGTGACCTCCAGCCCGCCGCGTCAGCAAGGGGTACCTCCGTGCCTCGATTCGGGAAACCCGCTGCGACCGGGGTCGGTCGCACGACGACAATCCAGTGCGACCTAAGGAGGTCGTACTACGTGGCCCCGGGCTCTCCGAGCCCGAGGTCGGGTTCGCTCAAATACCATTCACGCTTCGATGCGTCT
>DMPQ01000397.1:0-5955 GCA_003455945.1 Planctomycetaceae bacterium | reverse complement strand
CCCGCCGTACTTCACGTCGCCGACGATCGGCAGCCGTCGCGATGATGCCTGGACGCGGATCTGATGCTTGCGTCCCGTGACCAGTCGGATCGCGACCAGATCGCGCTCGTCGATCGTCGCGATCCGCTCCCAATGCAGCTCCGCTTCCTGCCCGCCGGCTCCTCGTTCGACGACGACGCGCTGCGCCTGGTCGTCGTGTCTCAGCCGATCGCGCCAACTCCCCTGCTCCGCCGGCAGCATCCCGTCGAGCCACGCGATGTAATGTTTCGCCACTTCGTCGCCGGCGAACGAGGCGCTCAATCGAGCCGCTCCCTTGCTCGTTCGAGCGAGCGGCAGGACTCCGGTGACGAACGCATCGAGGCGACTGACGACGCCGATGAAGACGTTCCCCGGCTTGTCGTAACGGCGTTTCAGATAGTNNCTCGGCTCGCTCGTCGAGCGACGACCGATCGGAGACGGAGACGGCCGCGTCCGGTTCGGCTCCGCCGTTCGTCTCGGCGATCCAACCTCCTCCCAGCACGCGGTCGCCGTCGTAACAGACGACCCCTTGCCCCGGCGCCACCCCTTCGCACGGCTCGACGAACGTCACCTCAAATGATCCGGAGTCACCGCGGCGGACCCGAGCGGCGTGCAGGTGCGAGTTGTAACGGACCATGACGCGGCAATCGAACTCGCGCGGCAGGTCGGTAGCCAACCAGTTCGCGTCGCGAGCGACGAGGCTCGTGCGCCCGAGCGAGGCTCGCGGACCGACGACGACGCGGCGAGTCGCGGCAGNNGATCCGCACCACATAAGTCGGCTCGCCGAGCGCGACGCCGAGTCCGCGGCGCTGGCCGATCGTGAACCCTTCGATCCCCTCGTGCCGACCGAGAACGCGGCCGTCGACCGAGACGATCTCGCCGCTCCGGTCGGTCCCGGGGGTCCGTTCGCGAACGAAGCGGTCATGCTCGCCCGAGACGACGAAGCAGATCTCCTGGCTGTCCCGTTTCGCCGCGACGTTCAGTCCGATCGACGCCGCGATCTCGCGGATCTCGCGTTTGGTCCGGTCGCCGACCGGCAGCAGCATGCGGCCGAGGCGTTCGCGAGGAATGCCGAAGAGCGCGTACGACTGGTCCTTGGTCGTGTCGACTCCGCGCAGCAACTGCGGCACCGCCGAGTCGGTCGGGTCGGTCTCCAGACGAGCGTAGTGGCCGGTCGCCACATGAGTCGCTCCGACCGCATCGGCATAGTCGAACAGGCGGCCGAACTTCAGGCGATGGTTGCACATCACGCACGGATTCGGCGTCCGCCCCGAGACGTACTCGTCGACGAAGTAGCGGATGATCTCGCCGAACTCGCGCTGTAGATCGATCGCGTAGAAGGGAACGCCCAGTCGCGCGGCGACGCGCCGCGCGTCGTCGGCGTCGCTCGCGCTGCAGCACCCCTGCTTGTGGTCGCGACGCCCTTCGAGGATCGGCAACAACGGGCTGGCGGCGGTCGAACCGTCGAGCGAACAGGCGGCAGTCGACTCCTCACCATGCCGCATGAAGACGCCGATCACCTCATGGCCGGCGCGCAGCAACAGATGCGCAGCGACGCTGCTGTCCACCCCGCCGCTCATCGCCAGCACCACGCGACTCATCCGCGACCTTCCCTCATGGGCGTCCGTCCTCCCGCAGCAATTGTAGAGGGACATAGAACTTCTTGTACCGGCGACCGTCGTCGTAGGGCGTCCCCTGCGGGTGCTCGACCAGCACCGTCGCGCGGCGACTGATCCGATTGACGAACCCGCGGTACACCTCCCCCTCTGNNTGGGCGGTCGGCAGGCGGTGAGTCGATTCGGTATGGCCGAACCACCGCTCGGCGATCCCGCGAAAACGTTGGGCCGAACAGCTCGAGTCGTACCAGACGAGCATCTCGGCCAGATGAATCAGTTCGTGTTCGAAGATCCGCTGGAGAGCGTCCAGGCGGTGGTGGCACCGGACGCCGGTCACCACCTCGGGCTGCTGCGGATCGCGAAACGACTGGAAGAGAATCTGAGTCGCGATCGCGATCTCGAAGCTGGCGCTGCGACCATGGCGATCGGGTTTGGGGAACTCGAGCCGAGTCGTCTTCCCTCCGGTCCGAGTCAGTCGCGGGGCAAGGCGATAGCGCAGGTCGCCGCGGCGAAAGTCGAGCAGCGGCCCGAGCGTCCCGCCGAAGAACGCCCGATCGTACGCCTCGCCCAGCACCGACAAGGCGCGCTGCGAAATGCGAGTNNAATCGACCAGCCCTTCGTCGAGAACCCGCTGACCGATGCGCTGCCGGATCCGCTCCCGTTCCGGAGCGGGAAACGAGGTGGTCAGCAGATGCGATTCGACGGCGCGGCGGCGGGACTCGTCCATGATCTCGCGGCGTGGGAAGAGGAGCGTGACGGTCGTTCGACCGGACTATCGTCCGAGCGTTCCCCCGGTCACGTCAAGTCAGGAGTCGGCGGTGCGGCGGCGAAACGCTCGCGGGCGCCGCCTGATCGTCGCTCTCCTCGCTCGGTGTACGAGGCGGACGTGGCAAGGCACCGGACCGCGACGAGCCGAGGTCGTGCCGGGCCGTCGCGGCAGCAGCATCTCGAAAAAAGCGCTGCCGCCGCCTACTGACCAATTGTCCACTCGCCGATACGATGATGGTGAACAAATTACCACCGTCGTTCGATCTCGCTCGAGGCGGAATCGAACGACGGTCGGTGAGGTAGTGAAGGGAGCAAAACGGGGCTGAGGTGACCGGTCATGAAGAGGTTATCAACAGCNNAAGGAGCGAGCCAATTGCGCATGACTTTTTCGGATACGGACCACTCACTGGCTTCAGCGTTTCTGATGCTGGCGCAAGGGGTTCAGCGCCAATGCATGCACAAGATGTTGTATTGACTTTCGATGAAGCCCCGATATATTGGGCCCCGTCGTCGCACCTGAGGGTGTCGGCCGGCTCCTCACCTAAGTCGAAGATCGACAGCAACTTCCGAAATCACGATGCGACTCGGACGAGTCGGAATCGGGTCGGTTTCGGGAGCGGAAAGCGGAGGGCCGGACAGGGCATCAGCAGGGGGAACGACGTCGATCGGTGGCTCGAACGAGTCCCGACCGCAACACCCCTCTTCGAGCGGACCTCGAAGAGACTCACAGGAATCTCGGCCACGTTCTCGTGGATCAGGTCGGCACGGAGGCGGCGGAGAATGACTCCGCACTTCGGGCCGGTTCGTCGCTCCGAATTCTCCCTCGTCAGCGTCCAGTGCGGGATCGCGCTGCGCCGTGATCGGAGGTTCGAAGCGACGGCAGTGAGGCTGGGTGGCGGGGTCGGGAGCTTGTCCGAACCGGTCGCAGTGCATTGATTCTCATCTCGAGGTGAAGCGACTGGCGGCGACGTCGGACAGGTCGTGCGGGCGACCGGTCGGCATCGTCGCAGGGGCGTCGGACGGACGCCGCACGAAGCATTCGCAGGACCTCCTTGCCAGGCTCAAAGGAGAGCGACTCGATGGAGAAGGCCAAGCAGCAGGAGATGCTGGGGCAGTCGGTGGCGCAGGAGTTGGTGATCCGGAAGCGCGACGGTCGCGTCGTCGCGTTCGAATCGGCTCTGATTCGGCGTGCGATCGAGAAGGCGTTCTGTGCGGAGCACAAGCTCGCGACGGTCGACGAGCTGGCCGAGGGGATCCGCGAGGCGATCGACCGGATCGTCGGGTCGGTCGTGGGTCAGGCGAAGGAGGTGGCGGTCGACGGAGCGACGTTGGATGTCGAGCGGATCCAGGACTGCGTCGAACAGGCGCTGATGCAGCAGCAGTACTTCTCGGTCGCTCGACGCTACATCCTCTACCGATCCGAGCATGCCCGCATCCGGCAGCTCCGGGCCGAAGAGGTGATGGAGAGCGATCAGCCGTTCCCGACCGTGATGGTTCGGGTCGCCGATCGGCTCGAAGACTTCGACTTCACCAAGCTCCGCCTGCAGTTGCGAGCCGCCTGTCGGGGCGTCGAGGAGAACTGTTCGGCCGATGAGCTGTTCGAGGACGTGGCGCGGCAGCTCTATCCCGAGATCACGCCGAAGGAGATCGCCCGCGCGATGGTCCTCGCGGCTCGCTCGCGCATCGAGGTCGATCCCGACTATGACGGCGTCGCGGGGCGTCTGACGCTGGCGATCATCTATCGCGAAGCGCTCGGACGGACGGCCGAAGGAGAAGAGCTGGCGGCGGCCTGTCGCGAGCGGTTCGGCGACTACATCGAGGCGGGGATCGCGGCGGGACGGCTTTCGGCCGATCTGCGCGGCTTCGATCTCGACCGGATCGCCGCGGCGCTCCGTCCCGAGCGGGATTGCCTCTTTCCTTACCTCGGTCTGCAGACGATCTACGATCGCTACCTGCTGCACATCGACGGTCGTCGCATCGAGACGCCTCAATATTTCTGGATGCGAGTCGCGATGGGCCTGTCGCTCGGCGAGCAGGACCGGACCGGCAGCGCGATCCGGTTCTACGAGATGCTGAGCTCGTTCCGCTTCACGTCGGCGACGCCGACGCTGTTCAACGCCGGAACGCTCCACCCGCAGCTCAGCTCGTGCTATCTGAGCACCGTCTCGGATGACCTCGACCACATCTTCAAGCAGATCAGCGACAACGCGAAGCTGAGCAAGTGGGCCGGCGGCCTGGGGAACGACTGGACGAACATCCGCGCGACCAACGCGCACATCAAGGGAACGAACGGCCGGAGCCAGGGGGTCATTCCGTTCCTGAAGGTCGTCAGCGACACCGCGGTCGCCGTGAACCAGGGAGGCAAGCGGAAGGGGGCGGTCTGCTCGTATCTCGAGACGTGGCATCTGGATATCGAGGAGTTCCTCGATCTGCGGAAGAACACCGGAGACGAGCGGCGGCGGACGCATGACATGCATACCGCCAACTGGATTCCCGACCTCTTCATGAAGCGCGTCATGGAGGACGGGAACTGGACGCTGTTCAGCCCGGACGAGGTGCCGGATCTGCACGACCTGACCGGTCGGGCGTTCGAGGAGCGGTACGAGTTCTACGAGCGCGAAGCGGCCGAAGGGCGGATGCGTCTGCATCGGACCCTCCCCGCGGTCCAGCTCTGGCGCAAGATGCTGACCCGGCTCTTCGAGACCGGTCATCCGTGGATCACGTTCAAGGATCCGTCGAATCTCCGCAGCCCGCAGGATCACTGCGGCGTCGTCCACAGCAGCAACCTCTGCACCGAGATCCTGCTCAACACGAGCAAGGACGAGACGGCGGTCTGCAACCTGGGAAGCATCAACCTGCGGAACCACGTCGTCGACGGGCGGCTCGATCTCGAGCGACTCGAAGAGACGGTGCGGACGGCGGTTCGGATGCTCGACAACGTCATCGACATCAACTTCTATCCGACTGACGAGGCGCGGAACGCGAACCTCCGCCACCGGCCGGTCGGTCTGGGGCTGATGGGCTTCCAGGACGCGCTCGCCGCCTGCGGCATCGAGTACGCCAGCGACGCGGCGGTCGAGTTCGCCGACCGGTCGATGGAAGCGATCTCGTACTACGCGATCCTCGCCAGCTCCGAGCTGGCCGCCGAGCGCGGTCGCTACTCGAGCTACCCCGGATCGAAGTGGGACCGCGGCCTGTTGCCGATCGACACCATCGCCGTGCTCGAACACGAGCGTGGCATGGACATCGATGTCGATCGCTCCAGCACGTTCGATTGGGAACCGGTTCGTCAGAGCGTGGCGAAGCACGGCATGCGGAACAGCAACGTGATGGCGATCGCGCCGACCGCGACGATCTCCAACATCTGTGGCGTCGCGCAGTCGATCGAGCCCGCCTACCAGAACCTCTACGTCAAATCGAACATGTCCGGTGACTTCACGGTTGTGAATGAACATCTCGTGCGCGACCTGAAGGCGAGGGATCTCTGGGACGAGGTGATGGTCTCCGACCTCAAATATTTCGACGGGTCCGTCGGCCAGATCGACCGCGTGCC
>DMPQ01000409.1:10481-17518 GCA_003455945.1 Planctomycetaceae bacterium | reverse complement strand
CCGAGACGGTGGCCGAGTAGTCGGCGCGCCGCAGCTCGACCGCCAACGGCTGGCCGATCCTCAGACTTCGTCGATAGTTCTCGCGTTTCATCCCCCACGTCCCGGCCATGCCGCTGCACCCCTTCTCGACCGGGCGAACCTGCAGACCGCGGATCATCGACAGCAGTTCGAGCGACGGCGACTCGCCGTAGAGCGCCCGCTGATGACAGGTNNCGAGCGTGTAGTTCAATGGCTTGAGGTCGAGCTCCATCCGATCCTCTCGCTTCAAGCCGACCAGATAGGCCTGGATGTCTTCGGTGCGCGACGCGACCAGGCGAGCGTCCGAGTCGTCGAGCAGCTGCGGATACTCGTGCTTCAGCGCCAAGGTCGCTGCCGGTTCGGAACAGACGATGTCGTATCCCTGGCGGACGCACTCGGCGAGCAGCTCGACATTCGCTTCGGCGTAGCGGCGGGCACGTTCCAGCGCACCGCTGGAAATCAGACTCATTCCCGACGGCCGCTGCTTCGGCGGGACATAGACGGCGATCCCTTGTCGTTCGAGCACCTGAACGACCGACCAGGCGAGCTCCAGATCGCACCAGTTGGCGAGCGAGTCGACGAAGTACGCGACGCGACGCCCGCCGCGGCGCGGCGGCGAGGTGAGTCCGCGACGAGCCGCTTCGCGCAGGAAACTCCGCTTCTGGAATCGAGGGAGAGGGCGAGCGGCGGCGATCCCGAAGAACTTCTCGAGTCCCCAGCGAACGAACGGCCGGCGAACGAGCCAGTTCGCCTGAGGGGCGAAGCGCGATGCGAGCGCCATCGCAAGATCGATTCGAGCCATCGCCCAATCGGACGGCGTCATGCCGTTTCTTCCGACGTACTGACTCTTCGCTTCGATCATCAGTTTCGGGATGTCGACGTTCGCCGGACAGTCGATGCGGCATTGGTGACAGTTGACGCAGAGATCGACCAGTCGCTTGAACTCGCCGGTCGCGAGCTTGTCCGGTTCGAGCTGTCCGGTGGCGATCGCCCGCATCAGGTTCGCCTTGGCGCGCGGCGTCGACTCCTCGCGCGGATCGCCGCGGAAGATCGGACACATCCGCTCTTCCGATCCGTTGGTCCGGCAGCGACCGCAGCCGTTGCAGGTTCGCGCCGCAGTCGTCAGCTCGTCCGGCTTCCAGACCAGATTCAGATCGAGGATCGGCAGCGTCGGCGTTTCGCCGACTGCCGTCGCCGGCTCCCGTTCGGGAACGATCAGGTTCGACACGCTCGACGGATCGTCGACCGAGCGACTTGCCGACTCGAAGTCGTCGAGCACCGATTCGTCGTCGGTCTCGGTCGCAGCGCGATAGGCGATCTTCGCTCGGACCTGTCGCAACTGACGGCGCGGCGGCTGCGTCTCGTCGGTAAAGACCTTGTCGGGATTCAGACGGCGTTTCGGGTCGAAGAGTTGCTTGACCGCCTGCATCGCCTGCCAGGCGTTGCCGAGCTGCCGCCGCGCGAACCAACTCCGACTANNCTCCGACTCCATCCGAGTCCATGCTCGCCGGAGATCGTCCCGCCGATCGCCAGCGTCTCGTGATAGAGCGCCTCGGCCAATCGGACCAGCAGTTCGGGCGTCGCGGGATCGGCCAGATCGACGAACGGTCGCAGATGCAACTGCCCATGTCCGGCATGCGAGAAGATCGAAGCGGTGACCTGATGCTGCTTGAAGATGTTCTGCGCGGTGACCAGGAACTGCGGGAGCTGTTCGGGCGGAACGGCGATATCCTCGACGAACGGCACCGCTCGGCGAGCTCCCTTCAGTCGATAGAGAGTCGGGATGACTCGGCGTGCCAATCGCCAGAAGCGGTTCCGCTGTTCGGTTTCGAGCGCGATCGGCGCCTCGAACGTCTCGCGGTACCGTTTGCGGACCCGAGTCGCGAGGTCCTTGAGCTTCAGGTTCAGTTCGGCGGACGTATCGGCCTGAAACTCGACCAGCAACATCGCCTCGGCGACCGGCGGAATGATCCGCTCGTATTCCGGATCGAGCTCGCGAGCGATGCTCAGCAGCCGCCGGTCCATCAGATCGCACGCGTCGGCTCCCGCCTTCACCACATCCGCCGCCGCTCGGGCCGCGGTATCCAGTCGCGAGAAGAAGAGCAGGACGACGCCGCGTCGTTGAGGCAACGGCGACGTCGCGAGCGTCGCTTCGGTGATCAGCGCGAGTGTCCCTTCCGAACCGGTGATCAGCCGCGCCAGGTCGATCCGCCCCTCCGCGACGAGATCGGTCAGCCGATAGCCGACTCGATCGAGACGACTCTTGCGGCGCGCCGCGTCGAGATCGCCGCGATACCGTTCGATGATGCCGGCGGTCTGCTTGCCGAGGCGTCGTGCGGGATCGACCGATCCGTCCGCGCCGGTCGCCTCTCCCGCCAGCTCGTGTTGCGACAGTTCGACGACCGTTCCGTCCGCCAAGACGCACTGCACGCTGCGGACGTGATCGCGCGTCGAACCGTATCGCAACCAGTGACTTCCCGACGCGTCGAGCGCGATGACGCTGCCGATGCTGGTGACGCTGCGAGTCGACGGATCGGGGCCGAAGAACCGGCCGGCTGCGGCCAGGCGGCGATTCAGATCGGCCAGCACCAGTCCGGGCTGGACGCGTACCGTATCGTCCCCCTGCGACTCGCCGAACTGCCGATTCATGTACCGGGTAAAGTCGACGACGATCCCACTCCCCAACGACTCCCCCGCCACACCGCTTCCGGCACCGCGAGCATGGATCGACAGGCCGTTGTCGTCGGCATAGCGGAGCGTCGCCGAGACGTCGGCGGTGTTGCGCGGTCGAACGACGATCAGCGGCTGGCATTCCCAGATGCTGGCGTCGGAGGCATACAGTCGGAGCGAAAGCGGATCGCCCAGCACCTCTCCTTCGAGAAGCCCGAGCAGATCGGCGCGAACTCGCTCGCGTTCCTTGTCCATGCGCAGGGCGACTCGGGGAAGAGCGGGGTGGAGCGGGCCTCGTCCGAAAGACGAACGAGAGCGGCGTTCGGTGATTNNGCGGAGATCGGCGATCCCGCCGCATTCTACTCGGATCGGCTCGGCTGCCGTCCAACCCCGAAACGAAAGAACCTCGCGCCGAGACGCGAGGTTCCTGCGGATGAGTGCGACAGCCGGAGATGATCGGGCTGCGCCGGACGTCCGCGATGATGGGGTCCGATTCTAGCGATTCGCCCTGAGCGGGCAAGACGAATGGAGGTGCCGACGGGAGCCGTAACGCTGCGATGCCGAAACTTTACCGAACTGAGCTCCGGCAGCCGCGCGATCACCGATCGAAGGCGTCGCGCAGCGATTCCAGATGCCGTTCGCAGGCGCCCCGGGGCTCCTCGTTTTCCTCATACTCGAGCACGACGTAACCCCGATAGTTCGCCTGACCGAGTAGGTCCGCGAGACGTCGGTAGTCGGTCGGCTCCTTCACTCCGGAGCTCGGCGTGATCGCGACCTTGACCTGGACGTTGATCGCCCGATCGGCCACCTGAGCCAACTCGGCATAGACGTCGTCACCGTGAAAGTTGCCGGTATCCAGGTTGATGCCGAACCAGGGGCTGTCGATCTCCCGAGCGATCGCCAGCAGGCCGTCCGGAGTTGCCGTCGGACCGCCGTGATTCTCGAGAGCCAGATGGATCCCTCGGCTGCCGGCGTACTCGCAACATTCGCGGATCGCCGAGACGATCGCCTGATGCGTCTTTTCGGGCGTGTCTCCCGGTTTCGCATGTCCCGCGAAGATCCGGATGACCGGAGCACCGAGCAGCAACGCGCGATCGATCCAGCGGTGGACCGATTCGATTTCCGCCTGACGAGCACTCCCCTCGGCGAATCCGAAATCGTTGCCGACCGCCGTCCCTGAAACGTCCAGGCCGCTCCGAAAGCACCGCGAACGGAGCTTCACCAGATAGGCGTCGTCGACGTCGCTCGGAAAGTAGTAGCTGGTCAGCTCGGTCCCCTGCAGGCCGAACTTCGCACAGTCGTCGACGAAATCATCGAGCGTCAGCGCCGGAGACGCTCCGGTCAGCAGATCGCGATAGCTGTAGGCCGCCAAGCTGAACTTGATCCCTTTGGCCGATCGAGCGGAGAGGCTCGGCTCGAACAGGCTGACTCCGCGCGGGTCGTTGCCCGCCGAGGCAAGCGTGGGGAGAGCGCAAGCGAGCGGACCGGCAGCGAAGAGCGACGTGGTTCGCGCGAGCCAAGTGCGTCGATCGAGCGACAAACGATCGAAACCGTCCATGGCGGAAATCCTGTCGATGGTGGTGCTGAGGGGGAACGATCATCGTCGTGCGACAGGGCCCCGGTCGCTCTACGTGCCCCCGTGCCTTCCAGCCCGTAGCGCCAAGTGCAGGGGTTCTCCGTGCCTCGGTTCGAAATAGTGTGGCGTCTTCGTGGGCCCGAATCGTCCCCGACGCGCGGCCGTGCGACTTCGGGCCTTCGTGACGCTTCGCAGCGTTAACGGTATCGTCGTCGCAGCGCCCGCGGTTCGGGACGAGCCGGGGCCACGCCAGGGCAGAGTCATTTCACTGCGACCGACATCGGTCGCACTACGACTGGTTCGCGGCCATCCGGCCGGCTCGCAGGGCCGACGAGAGGGACTTGGGAACCTCGGCTTCGGCGAGCACCACCGCGGCTCGGTTGAGCGAGACCTGGGCCTTCATCTCCTGCTCGCGAGCGATCGCCTCGGCGCGTCGCCGTTCGGCATTGGCTCGCGCGACTCGCACGTCCGCCTCGGCCTGATCGGCCTGCAGGCGAGCGCCGATGTTCTCGCCGACGTCGATGTCGGCGATGTCGATCGAGACGATCTCGAACGCGGTGTGGGCGTCGAGGCCGCGAGCGAGAACCGCCTTGGAGATTCGATCGGGATTCTCGAGGACCTCCATGTGGTGATCCGCGGTGCCGATCGACGAGATGATGCTCTCGCCGACTCGCGCGATGATCGTCTCTTCGGTCGCTCCACCGATCAGCTGTTCGAGGTTGGTCCGAACGGTAACTCGGGCTCGAACGCGGAGTTCGACTCCGTTCTTGGCGATCGCGCTCAGAAACGCCCGTCCGCTCCGGATCGGATCGGGACAGTCGATCACCTTGGGGATGACGCTCGTCCGAACCGCATCGAGAACGTCTCGTCCCGCCAGGTCGATCGCTGCGGCTCGGTCGAAGTCCAGATCGATGTTGGCTCGATGAGCCGCGATGATCGCGTGGATCACCTTCAGCACATCACCGCCGGCCAGATAATGTGCTTCGAGACGTGTGGTCGAGATGCCGTAGCGTCGATTGATGTCCAGTCCCGCTTGGACGGCCATCACCTTGGCCTGCACGATCACTTCGGGGCGGACCTGACGGAACCCCATTCCGATCATGCTCAGCAACTTGATGTCGGCTCGGGACAGATACGCCTGGAGCCAGAGGTTGCCGTACTTGAACAGGGCAAAGGCGAACGCCAGCCCGAGCAGGACCAGAAAGCCGATCGCGAACAGAATGACGATCGTCCAGGGAGAGAGCTCCTGAGNNGCCTGAGCAAGCATCGCGTGGTGCATGGCGGTCTCATCGTCCGAAGGCGGCTTCGATCGGGGCATTCGATCGCCGGCGACAGGTCTGCCGCCGGCCGAATCATGATAGCCACCCGATCGGTGACGAGACAGATGACGCGATTCGCGCGGACGGCTCGCAACCGAGTCGATGTCCGGATCAGCTGCGGCTGCCGCCCGTCCCGCCGAGCGAACGTTGCCGAGCGACGAATCGGCCGCTCACGCCGTCGCGTCGGCGCGGCGTTCGGCCGACCGGACCATCGCCAGCAACCCGATCGCGGTCGCACCGAGCGAAGCGCCGGCGACGTCGGCGAGCCAGTCGAACGGGTCGGCCGAGCGACTCGGCACGAACGACTGGAGCCACTCGTCGAGGGCGCCATACACCGCTGCCAGCAGGATCGCGTAAAGCGCCGGCGCGACGACTCGGCGCCGCCCCGACAGGTCGTGCAGGATCCAGGTGATCAGAGCCGCAAGTCCGGCATAGAGCAGGAAGTGGGCGATCTTGTCCTGGTGAGGGACGTGGAACAGGGAGCGCGACACGTTCCGCGGCAACGGTACATGCGTCAGCAGGAAACAGAGAGACCAGTAGACCGCCAGCAGAGCGAAGGGGACGGCGGATGACCAGCCTCGATGACGGGACATGAACGGCGAATCCGCGGGACATGGAAGGGAACGCCGATCGGTTCGGCGAATCGTCGGCGCCGACAGGACCGGCGACGGACCGACGGGACGGTACTCGCGAGTCGCCTTGCGGAGCAAGCTCAGCTTTTCGAATCGGTCCGAGGCCCCTCTAATGTCCTTCGGTTCGTCGACTCGGACCAGAGCGCCGAGCGAGGTTTTCCGCCTGTCGCCCTGCGGATCGTCGCTCGGGCAGCCCGCGCTNNGCGCGGAAGCGGCGGGAGTTTCCGCCGGCGATTCGGTTTCGACGGGCCTGACGAGCCGGAGCGAGTCGATGTCGGCCGTCCGGTCAGCCTCTCGGACGCAAGCGATTCGGAGACGAAACGATGAGTAAGGGATCCGAACCGGGCTCGATGGTGGCTCGGCGCTCTTGGCTGGCGGGAGTCGTCGGCATCGCGNNCTGGTGCACCGAGGCGGTCTTCAAGGAAGTGAACGGCGTCCATTCGGTGACGAGCGGCTATATCGGCGGCAAGACCGAGAACCCGACCTATCAACAGGTCTGCACCGGACGGACCGGCCACGCGGAAGCGATTCGGATCGAGTACGACCCGTCGGTGATCACGTACGAGATGCTGCTCGAGATCTTCTTCAAGACGCACGACCCGACGACTCGCAATCGTCAGGGAGCCGATGTCGGCANNATCGGCATCGCGGCGACGCTGGCGGTCGGTTGCGTACCGATGCCGGCCGATCAGCCGGGGGAAAACGGACCGGAGATCGAAGTGAAGGTGCGACCGGTCTCGTACCGGCTGCAGGCGAACGAAGAGGGGAAGGAAAACGAGATGCAGGTCGCGACGTTGGCCGGCGGATGCTTCTGGTGCACTC
>DMPQ01000409.1:10276-10466 GCA_003455945.1 Planctomycetaceae bacterium | reverse complement strand
CTCGCAATCGTCAGGGAGCCGACGTCGGCACGCAGTATCGCTCGTCGATCTTCGTGCACGACGACGAGCAGCGCCGGATCGCGACCGAGATCATCCGCAAGCTGGACGATGCCGAGATCTGGAACCGTCCGATCGTCACTCGGATCGAGGAAGCGACGACGTTCTACGAGGCGGAGGAGTATCACCAGGG
>DMPQ01000409.1:0-10257 GCA_003455945.1 Planctomycetaceae bacterium | reverse complement strand
GGGAGGGCACGGAGAGGGCACTGAGGTCCCACCCCGTGCCTTGGCGATCCTCAGCGACTCCGTGAGAGCCTTCCGCTCCGCGGCCACCGTACCTCTCGGTGCCTCTCAGCGCCTCCGCGCCTCCGCTTGCCCGGGATCGTTCGCGATCGGCTACAATCTCCCCCTCGCCGAATACCCCGGTAATCCCACCTGCACAGCGCGAGGAGAGACGTCATGGAGAAGTGGCCGATCGGAGTCTTCACGAGCATCGACGCCGGCCTCGGAGTCAAGCTCGAAGTCGCTCACGAGCTCGGAGTGCCGACGATCCAGCTTCACGCTCCGGCTCGCGAAACGCGGACCCCGGCCCACGCCTCGCGCTTTCTCGAGCGTTTGGACGACTNNGTGCGTCTTCGGCGGATTCGAGGGGGAGAGCTACGCCGACATCCCGACCGTCAGTCGGACCGTCGGGTTGGTGCCGGCCGAGACGCGGGCGGCTCGCACGGCCGAGATGAAGGAGATCTCGGACTTCGCTCGGCAGCTCGGCTGCTCGGTCGTCGCACTGCACCTGGGCTTCGTCCCTCATGACCGCGAATCGGACCTCTATCGCGAGGTGGTTGCGGTGACTCGCGACCTGCTCGATCACTGCCGCGGCAACAGCCAGAGCCTGCATCTCGAGACGGGACAGGAGACGGCCGAGGGGCTGGTGCAGTTCATCGACGACGTCGGCCGGGACAATCTGTTCGTCAACTTCGATCCGGCCAACATGATCCTGTACGGGACCGGCGAGCCGATCGAGGCGTTGCGTCGCATCGGGTCGCGTGTCCGAAGCATCCACTGCAAGGACGCGACCTGGGCCGCCTCGCCGGGGAACGAATGGGGGCAGGAAGTGCCGCTCGGAGCGGGTGCGGTCGGCATGGAAAACTACCTGCGGACGCTGCTCGAGATCGGCTACGACGGCCCGCTGACCATCGAACGCGAGATCCCTCAGGAACCCGAGCGTCAGAAGGCCGAGATCGGCCACGCGGTTCGACTGTTGACCGACCTGAAGCGGAAGCTGCTCGGCTGAGCGGCGACTCGACGCGGGTTTCACCCGTTCTTCACACGGACCTGGCCGCCGATCCGACGGCCCGGTTCTTCGTTCCGGTCGGTCGCTCGTTTCGGTAGCGACCGGCCGTCGCCCGCCGGAGTCTCGACTCGCATCCGGCGGGTTTCCTAGCAAGATCGGACCGTCGGCGGCGAACCCTCTCGCGTCGACGGTTCCGGTCCTTGTCCCCTCCGTCGAATACCTGCCTGGGCTGGTCTTTCGAGAAAGATCCCCTCGGCTCTTCTCGTCTTCGGTCGGTATCCGGTTCGTGCGCCTGCGCCCCCGTCGTGCGCTCGGCGAACGAGCGAGCGTCGAGCGAGAACCTGAGTCGAGGCCCCCCGGCGGGGAATCGGGCGGGCTATGATCGGGCGGGTCACGGTTCCGGCGACCGAGCGACCTCGGTCGGCCCTCGGATGATGCCGGGCCGAGCGGAGTAGCCGTTCCGAGCCGCAGGGAATCGTCGCAGGAGAGAAACGATGCCGTTGTACGAGCTCGCGTTTCAGGGAGTGATGCTTCCGATCACCGTCCTGCTGCTGTTGGTCGTTGCCTACTGGTTGCTGGTGATCGTCGGTGCGGTCGGACTCGATCTGTTCGATATCGAGATCGAAGGGCCGCTCGACGGCGACATCGACGGGGGAGTCGGAGCGGGAGAGAACTCGGGGGGCGCGATGACCTCGGCGCTCCGGTTCTTTCACCTGGGCGAAGTCCCCTTCATGATCCTGCTGAGCATCTTCGCCGTCTGCTGGTGGACGGCGACGGCGATCGGCGCGACGTTGTTCGGCGACCGATTCTCCGGCCTCTGGTCGCTCGTCTGGATCGGTCCGAGTCTGCTGGCCGGCCTGCTGATGACCAAGGGGTTACTGCTGCCGACCAGCAAGTTCTTCTCGTCTCTTGACGGCTCGCGCGACTCGCAGCCGCAGATCGTCGGTCGGACCTGCATCGTCACCTCGAGCGAAGTAACCGACACATTCGGTCAGGCCGAGGTGAAAATCGACGGGCCCCCGATCATCATCGACGTGCGTGCCGAGAAGGGCGATCTATTTCGCAAGGGAGACTTCGCGCGGGTGGCCGAGGCGAACCCCGTCACGCGTACCTATCTGATCCGCAACATCGCCTCCGAGGAGTCGAAATCATGATGTCGCCGCTCGCGCCCTCGCTCGTCGACGCGACCTCCCTGATCGGTCAGGGGTCCAACATCCTGTCGATCCTGCTCTGGGCGGTCGTCGTCCTGGTCGTCGTCTCGATCGCCTTCGTCACGCTCGCCTCGCAGTTCTACAAGAAGGTCGAGCAGGGCGAAGCGATCATCCGCAACGGCATGGGGGGGACCAAGGTGAGCTTCTCCGGCATGTTCGTCGTGCCGGTGATCCACTTCTGGGAACGGATGGAGATCTCGGTCAAGCGGATCGAGATCTTCCGCCAGGGCGAGCAGGGACTGATCTGCCGCGACAACATTCGCGCCGACATCAAGGTCGCGTTCTTCGTCCGCGTCAACAAGACGGCCGAAGACGTCACGCTCGTCGCCCAGACCCTCGGTTGCAAGCGTGCCTCGCTCGAGTCGAGCCTGGTCGAGCTGTTCGACGCGAAGTTCTCCGAGGCGCTCAAGACGGTCGGCAAGCAGTTCGACTTCGTCGAGCTGTACAACTCGCGCGATCGCTTCAAGGAAGAGATCCTGAAGGTGATCGGCACCGATCTGAACGGCTACCGTCTGGATGACTGCGCGATCGACTATCTCGAGCAGACGCCGCTCGAGAAGCTCAATCCCGACAACATTCTCGACGCCGAGGGCATCAAGAAGATCACCGACCTGACCAGCCGCGAGCAGGTCCAGGCGAACCTGATCCGCCGCGAGAAGGAAAAGACGATCACCAAGCAGAACGTCGAGGCGCGCGAGGCGATCCTCGAACTGCAGAAGCAGCAGTCTCAGGCGGAAGAGAAGCAGACGCGCGAGATCTCCGAGATCCGATCGCGCGAGCGCGCCGAAGCCGAGATCGTCGGCCATCAGGAACGGCAGCGGTCCGAGCGAGCCCGCATCTCGGCCGAAGAGGAGATCGAGATCGCCGAGCAGAACAAGCTGCGCCAGGTGATCGTCGCCGAGAAGAGCAAGCAGCGCACGTCGGCGGTCGAGACGGAGCGGGTCGAAAAGGACCGTCTGCTCGAAGTCACCGAGCGCGAGCGAGTCGTCACGCTGGCGACCATCGACAAGGACAAGTCGGTCGAAGTCGAGAAGAAGAAGATCCAGGACGTCATCCGCGAACGCGTCATGGTCGAGCGGGCGGTCGTCGAGGAAGAGGAAAAGATCAAGGACACTCGCGAGTTCGCCGGCGCCGAGCGACTGAAGAAGGTCGCCGTCACCGAGGCGGAAGCCGAAGCCGAGCGGGATTTGGTCAAGCAGGTCAAGGCGGCCGAGGCCGAGAAGCAGGCCGCGGCGAAGCAGGCCGAGACGATCATCATCCAGGCCGAGGCGGAGCGGACCGCTGCCGAGAAGCAGACCGACGCCAAGAAGATGCTCGCCGAAGCGACTCAGGCCGAACAGGCCGCCCCCGGCCTGGCCGACGCGCAGGTCATCCTGACCAAGGCCGAAGCGATCGAGAAGCACGGCACCGCCGAGGCGATGGTGCTGCAGCGCAAGGCCGAGGCCGAAGCCAAGGGGAAGGAGGCTCAGGCCGCCGCGATCCAGAAGACCGGACTGGCCGAAGCCGAAGTCCTGCAGAAGCGCTTCGAGGCCGAGGCGCGCGGCAAGGAAGCACTCGCCGCAGCGATCGAGAAGGAAGGAAGCGCCGAAGCGAGCGTCATGGAGCTGAAGTTCTCGGCCGACGCGAAGGGCATCACGCAGAAGGCCGAGGCGATGAAGCTGTTCGACGGCGTCGGACGCGAACACGAGGAGTTCAAGCTCCGACTGAACAAGGAAAAGGATGTCGAGCTCGCCGCGATCTCGGTCCAGAAGGATGTCGCGGTCGAACAGGCGCGGGTCGTCGGAGCCGCTCTGCAGCAGGCTCACATCGACATCGTCGGCGGCGAGACGAAGTTCTTCGACGCGATCGTCAACTCGGTCACGACCGGCAAGCAGATCGATCGCCTGATCGGCAACAGCAAGGTCCTGACCGACGTGAAGGAGACGTTCTTCGGAGGTGACGCCGGCGAGTTCGCCGACAAGCTCCGCGGCATCGTCTCGACCCTCGGCGTCTCGACCGAGGACATCAAGAACCTGAGCGTCGCGGCGCTGATCGGTCAGCTGATGACCCGCTCGGACGACGACGGCATGCTCGGACAGCTACGGGGAATGCTCTCCGCCGCCCGACGCCTGGGTCTCGCCCGGACCGACGTCGGCACCGCGTTGGCCGCCAAGCGGAACTGAAGCGAATGACGAGGAGCGGCGCGGGACCGAACCGCGCCGCTCCTCTCGCCCGTTCCGTCCGGCAAGGTCGGTGAGGTCACGAGTCGCACGGCCCCCGCCGAACCTCGCTCCGCTCCTTCGCTCCGCACCGCCTCTTCCGCTCCCCTCATGTCCGGAAGCCCGTCGCCGGAGCCGCTACGCACCGAGGTCTCGCCATGTCCCAGGTCACCGAGACGCCGACCGCTCCCGACGACCGCGGCGCCGCGAATCTCGAGAAGAGCACCTACGAGATCATCCGCCAGCGGCTGAATGACGGCGGCTCGGAGCTGCGGACCCGTCTGGCCAAGCTCGACGCCGCGCGCCGAGACGTCTTCGGATCGATCCCCAACCAGCTGCTGGCGACGCAGCGGATCACCACCGCCAACAACTGCGTCGCGCGCGACATCGTCTCGATCGGCGATCGCTTCCTGTTCGGCTACAACGTCCGCCTCGGACTGCGCAGCGAGACGGTACCGGCCGACGTCTTCTCGGTCTGGCGCCTGGTCGACGGGCAGTTCGTCGAAGAGTCGCTCGCGCCGATCGAAGACGCGCGGTTCCAGGAAGACTTTCGGCAGCTCTACAAGTACTACAAGACGACGACCTTCAGTCGCTTCTTCCGGAACGGCCCGCATCTGTTCATGGTCTTTCAGGTCGGCAAGACGGCGGAAGACATCAAGACGTTCAAGTGGACGCTCCACGGGGAGAAGCTCGTCTACCTGGACAATCGCTTCGACCACGAAGTGCGGTACCCGCCGCAGCACGAGTTCGAATGGAAGCGGACGGTCCGCGAACAGCATCGCTCGGGGAAGTTCCCGCACGTCTCGATCGAGGATCGGGTCTTCGTCGAGACGGTCGGCGGCGATCTGACGATCAAGATCGAGGACAACACCGAAAGCGGCAGCGGCATCTATTCGGAGCCGGTCGGAGATCGTGACCAGTCGCTCGATGATGCCGAGATCCACTACGCGATCGTCGGCAATCTGGTCCTGCTCAGGATCCGGCCGTACAAGGAAAAGGGATACCGCCACCTGATCTACAACTCGAAGGTGCAGAGCGCCGTTCGAGTCGACTCGCTCGCCGACGCCGCCGTCCTGTTGCCCGAGGGGCACGGACTGATCTTCCCCAACGGCTATTATCTGCAGACCGGCGAGTTCAAGACGTTCGAAAGCACGGTCGGCAAGCTGCTGTTCGAACGGCGGATCGCCTCGCCCAACGGCGAAGACCATCTGTACGCCTTCTACGATCGCGAGAAGGCCGACTACGTCCTGCTCCCCTACAACATGATCCGGCAGCAGGTCGACGTCCCGATCCTGTGCAACGGCTGGTCCAACTTCGAGGACGGTCGGATGCTCCTGTTCCGCGCCGATGCGGAACCGCAGAAGCATCATGCGATCCAGATCTGGCAGACGCCGTTCGTCGGCCCCGACCATCCCACCTCGGGCGATCCGAACTCGTTTCTCTACAAGATCGGTAACCGAGACATCGTCCGGGCGATGAGCGAGGCGTACGAGGTGCTGTCGCTCGTCGACAAGGACGACTCGTACGCGAACCTGTACGTCGACCTGGTCCGCAAGACGACCGATCTGACCGACAGCTACTTCTGGCTCGACGATGCCGAGGCATCGAAGGTCGGCGAGGCGGTCCGCCGCATCCGCGATGCCGCCTCGTCGGCCATCGAGGAGTTCGACAAGGTCGTCCGGGTCCGCAAGAACACGCGCGAGCGTTTCGCGGCGACCGAGACGTCGGTTCGCGAGACGATCACCGCTGCCGCGGCGAGGATGTACCGCTCGATCGACGATTTCGTCGCGTCGCTCGCGGCACTGCGCAAGGGGCGAGGGGAATCGATTGCGCTGCGCGATCTGAAGTACGTCGATCTTGCCGCGGTCGATGCGCTCGAAAAGCAGGTCGCCGAGAACTCGGAACGGATCTCGCGACGTTGCGTCGAATTTCTGCTGCGCCCCGATTCGCTCCAGCCGTACGAGCAGCGAGTCGCGACGCAGCGCGATCGGATCGACAAGGTGCCGACGGTCGCCGAGGCGGACAAGCTCGGCGCCGAACTCGACGGATCGGCCTCGGAACTCGAGATGCTGATCGACATCGTCGGCAACCTGAAGATCGACGACGCGACGCAGCGGACGAGGATCGTCGACGGCATCTCGTCGATCTACTCGAAGCTGAACCAGGCGCGAGCCGCGTTGCGGAAGCGGACTCAGGNNCTCAGGCGCTCCGCGGCGACGAGGGCTCGGCCGAGTTCCACGCTCAGATGAAGCTCCTCTCGCAGGCCACCTCCAACTATCTGGACGTCGCCGACTCGCCGCAGCGCTGCGACGAGTACCTGACCAAGATGATGGTCCAGGTCGAGGAGCTCGAAGGGCGATTCGCCGAGTTCGATCAGTTCGTCCTGCAACTCGCCGAGAAGCGCGAGGAGATCTACGCGGCGTTCGACGCCCGACGTCTGGCGCTGGTCGAAGCGCGCAACCGCCGCGCCACCGCGTTGCAGCAGGCGGCCGACCGGATCCTGAAGGGGATCTCGACCCGAGTCGCGGCGATCGACACTCCCGAAGAGATCCACGCCTACTTCGCGTCGGATCTGATGATCGAGAAGATCCGCGATCTCTGCGCGAAGCTCGCCGAGCTCGAGGACTCCGTCAAGGTCGACGAGATCCAAGGGCGACTCAAGGCGGTCCGCGAGGACGCGATCCGGCAGCTGCGAGACAGGAAGGAGCTGTTCGAGGAGGGGACGAACGTCATCCGCCTCGGCAAGCACCGCTTCTCGGTCAATCTGCAGCAGCTCGAACTGACGACGGTCCTCAAGGAGGATCGCCAGTGGTATCACCTGACCGGTACCGCGTTCCAGGAGGCGATCGCCGATCCGCGCTTGGAGGCGTCGCGCGCCTTCTGGCAGCAGGAGATCGTCTCGGAGAACGCCTCGGTCTATCGAGCCGAGTATCTGGCGTGGCTCGTTCATCGCGCCGGCGATCCGCTGCCGGGCGAGACGGCGGGGCTGCTCGACCTGGAGTTCGACGGTCGCGTCGCCGCGATCCAGCGATTCATGGCGCCGCGGTATGCCGAGGGGTACGTCAAGGGCGTGCATGATCACGACGCGGCGCTCATCGTCTCGGCGCTGCGCGACATCGATCGGCAGATCGGTCATCTCCGCTATCCGACGGCGGCTCGTACCGCCGCGCGGCTCTTCTGGACCGCCGGTCTGAACGACGATCGGCGTCGCCGATGGATGGCGCGGATTCGCGGAGCGGCAACCGTCCGGCAGCTCTTCCCCAAGGGGCCGACCGAGGACGATCAGCTCGAGCGACTGGCGGTCGAGATCGCCGAGTTCGTGGAGCGCGAGTCGCTGTTCGAGACGCGAATCGCTCGCGGTGCCGCCGGCTTTCTCTTCGAACAACTCGGCGTCGCGGATCGTCTGGCGGTCCACGCTCATGCCGGACAACTGCTGCGCGGCTTTCGGGCGCAGCTCGAACGGCGCGGTCAGCACGAGACGCTCGTCGCGTCCCTGGCCGCCTTCGACGACGATGTCGCCGGCCGGTTCCGGATGGCTCGCCGCTGGCTCGCCGGCTACGTCGCCGAGTTCGGACCGCCCGAGGAAGCGGAATGGGTCGACGAAGTCGCCGCGGCGCTCCTCGGAGACGGCGATCCGCCGATCCTGCACGGCGAGACGCGGCGGACGATCGAGGGGCTGCTCGGGAGCCACCCGCGGCTGGAAGCGGGCCCCTATGTGCTCGACTATCACGAGTTCGTGGCACGCGTCGAGCGATTCCGGACCGAGACGGTCCCCGGCTTCGAAGGGTATCAGGCGCTCAAGAAGGAGCTGCTGGAGTCGAAGCGGCACGAGATGCGTCTGGAGGAGTTCCGGCCGCGCGTGCTGACGAGCTTCGTCCGCAACAAGCTGATCGACGAGGTCTATCTGCCGCTGATCGGCGACAACCTGGCGAAGCAGATGGGAGCGGTCGGCGACGCGAAGCGGACCGACCTGATGGGACTGCTGCTTCTGATCTCGCCGCCGGGCTACGGCAAGACGACGCTGATGGAGTACGTCGCGAATCGTCTGGGCCTGACCTTCATGAAGATCAACGGTCCGGCGATCGGTCATCAGGTCACCAGTCTCGATCCGGCCGAAGCCCCCAACGCCTCGGCTCGCGAGGAGGTCGAGAAGCTGAACCTCGCCCTCGAGATGGGCGACAACGTGATGATCTACCTGGACGACATCCAGCACTGCAATCCCGAGCTGCTGCAGAAGTTCATCTCGTTGTGCGACGGCTCGCGTCGGATCGAAGGAGTCTATCGCGGACGGACGCGCACCTACGACCTCCGCGGACGCAAGGTCTGCGTCGTGATGGCCGGCAATCCGTACACCGAGTCGGGTTCGAAGTTTCGGATTCCCGACATGCTGGCGAACCGAGCCGACACCTATAACCTCGGCGATGTCGTCGGCGAACACGCTCATGCGTTCGAACGGAGCTATCTGGAGAACGCCCTGTCGAGCAACCCGGCACTGCAGCTGCTGCAGAGTCGCAGTCGCGCCGATCTGGATACGTTCCTGAAGATGGCCGAGGATCGAGCCCCTGAAGGATACGCACTCGAAGGCAACTACGCGGCGGACGAGATCGCCGAGATCGTATCGGTCCTCCGCAAGCTGCTCCGCGTTCGCGACGTCCTGCTGAAGGTCAACGCTCTGTACATCGCTTCGGCCGCTCAGGCGGACGAGTATCGGACCGAGCCGCCGTTCAAGATGCAGGGCTCGTACCGCGACATGAACAAGCTTGCCGAGCGGATCGTCGCCGTCATGAACGACGCCGAGCTCGACACGGCGCTGATGAGTCACTTCGAGAACCAGGCTCAGACGCTGACGACCGGCGCGGAAGCGAACCTGCTGAAGTTCCGCGAACTGATGGGCTGGCTGACGCCCGAAGAGCGGGAGCGATGGGACGAGATCCGTCGCACCTTCCAGCGCAACCTGCTGCTCGGCGGAGCCGGTTCGGACGACCGAGTCGGTCAGGTCATCGCGCAGCTGACGGTTCTGGGCGAGGGACTGGTCGGCATCCGCAAGGCGCTCGACAGCTCGGCCAAGCTCCTGACGCAGACCGAGCGCGAGACGCATCCGGACAAGTCGCTCCTCGATCCCGAACGGCAGGCCGCACATCATCTGGCGTCGGGAGTCCAGGTTCTGGGCGGTTTCGGCGGTCAGCTCGACGCGATCCGAGTTGCGCTCGAGGCGCTCGTGGCGGCGAACGAACGCCCGCGACCGGTCGTGGTCGAAGGATTGCCGGCAACGTTTCCGAACGCAGCCGCGACCCCTTCCCCGGCGGCATCAGCCCATGCGACGGCGGAGGACGAGAGCGACGATCCGTCAGCTCGTTTCGTCGGCCTGCAGCCGGTCGGTGCTCCGACTCCGGCCGCTCCGACTCCACCTCCTTGGTCGGTGCCGCCGTCGATCGAGATCGTCAACAAGATCCCTCGGCAGTTCTTGGACGTGATCAAGGCTCAGTTCACGGTGCTGCAGAGCTGGTGGGAACCGCTGATGCGAGCGACCGAGATGCGCGGTGCCGAAGCGGAGTCGCTCCGCACGGCGCTGCAGACCTCGATGGCTCGCTACGACGAGTTGCTCCGCAAGATCGACGGCAAGCGGTAGACACTGATGTCGGCCTGGCCGTCGTCGTGCGACCGACCCCGGTCGCAGTTCACCGTAGTGCGACCGCCCCCGGTCGCAGTATTTGCCTCAGGGCCTGATCCCGGCGCTGCGCTTCGGGCTGGTTGTGTCGTCGACAGGTTCGTACCCGCCGAGGCCGAGCGGTTCACGTGGGCC
>DMPQ01000394.1 GCA_003455945.1 Planctomycetaceae bacterium | reverse complement strand
ACGTGGGGGATGAAACGCGAGAACTATCGACGAAGTCTGAGGATCGGCCAGCCGTTGGCGGTCGAGCTGCGGCGCGCCGACTACTCGGCCACCGTCTCGGAGTGCTCCGCCTGCCGCATGCAGATCGAACATCTGTCGCGCAAGACGACGATCCATCCGATCAAGCTGTTGGCGATGTCCTACGGCCTGCTTCCCGACGACAAGCGACTGACTCGCTACGCCAGCGAAACCACCGTCTGAACTCCCGGTCGGCGGCGCCCTCTCTCCGCCAGCCCGAAGCGTCAGCGAGGGGTTGATTTCCCCGTGTTCTCATTCGAATCGTCTCCCGGTCAGCATCGGTCGATTCCGCGCCACCAACGACCGGGCCGAACCACCGAACGACCGAGGCCTCCGCAACCGCCCCTCCTGCGATCGACGACTCCCTCCGCATCCTCCGCGACCTCCTCGGACTCAAACGCTTGACCATGCGATTCGACATCCTCTTGTTCGCCGGAGCACGGCAGGCGGTCTCGGCCGACCGGGTCACCGTCGACGTTCCGAACGGAGCCGACATCGCGACGCTCCGCGCCCGACTGATCGAGGTCGCTCCGCAACTCGCTTCGCTCGCGACACGCAGTCGCTTCGCCGTTGACAACCGGTTCGTCGACGACAAGCATGAGCTGCGCGACGGCGTCGAGATCGCGCTTGTCCCGCCCGTCTCGGGCGGCTGAGACGCGACGAGCCGTTCGCTACCGCACCCTTCCCCCGCGGCCGGCTCGCACCGCGAGTCGACGATTCATGATCCTGCTGACCCGAGAACCGATCGACACGTCGCGGCTGCTGGCCGACGTCGGTTCGCCTCAGGCAGGGGCGACGGTTCTCTTCGTCGGTTCGACTCGGGAATGGACCGAAGGTCGGCGCACCTCGCGCCTCGATTACGAAGCTTACGAATCGATGGCACTCGCCGAGCTCGCACGATTGGAAGCCGAGGCNNCTCGAGGCGCGCCGCCGCTGGTCGATCGTCGGCTGCGCTCTCGTCCACCGCCTCGGGACGGTCGCGCTCGGCGAAGCGAGTGTCGCGGTAGCCGTCAGCACGGCTCATCGAGACGGTGCCTTCGAAGCGGCGCGCTGGCTGATCGACACGCTCAAGGAGCAGGTCCCGATCTGGAAGCGCGAAACGTGGGTCGACGGATCTCAGGCGTGGGTGCATGGCGATCGTTCGCTCGACGCGGCCTCCGACGACCCTTCGCCGTNNCATGGCGACCGTTCGCTCGACGTTGCCTCCGACGCCCCTTCGCCGGGTGCTGAGGCTCGGGAAGGCGAAACACGAGAGATCGTCGCGCCGAGCCGTGCGGCGGACGCAGCGGGTTCCGAGGTGCGATCGTGACTCGGTCGGGCGACCGGATCGATTCGCCGATCGCGAACTCGTTCGACACTCCGCTCGACGCTCCGATCGCTGCCGAGGCCGATCGACGAACGCTGATCGATCGATTCGGTCGCGTTCACCGGAGTCTGCGGCTGAGCGTCACCGATCGCTGCAACATCCGCTGTTTCTACTGCATGCCGGATGAGGCGATCCGTTTCCGGCGTCGCGCCGAACTGCTGACCGACGACGAGTTCGCGCGGTTCGTATCGGTCGCCGCTCGGTGGGGAATCGAGCGAGTCCGGATCACGGGAGGGGAGCCGCTGCTGCGCGAACGTCTCGATCGACTCGTCGCGCTCCTGCGAGCGATTCCGGGGATCCGCGAACTGGCGCTGACGACCAACGGCATGCTGCTGGCCGATCAGGCGCGCGGTCTGCGCGATGCGGGGCTCGACCGGATCAACATCAGTCTCGACACGCTCGATCCCGAGACCTTTCGCGAGATCGCGCGTCGCGACGGTCTCGAACGGACCCTCGCCGGGATCGATGCGGCACTCGACGCCGGGTTCCCGAAGATCCGCCTGAATGCGGTCGCGATCGCCGGGCTGATCGAACGCGATGCGGTGCCGCTCGTCGAGTTCGCTCGCGCCCGCGGACTCGAGATGCGATTCATCGAGTTCATGCCGCTCGACGGCGATCGGAACTGGACGGCTGACCGAGTCGTCCCGGGGGAGCGACTGCGTCAGCGGATCGAAGCGGCGCTCGGCCCTCTCGAACCGATCGACCGATCCGATCCGGCTCAGCCGGCAGTCGACTGGCGATTCGCCGATGGTTCGGGAGTCGTCGGTTTCATCGAGCCGGTGTCGCGCCCCTTCTGCGGCGCCTGTGATCGACTCAGGCTGACGGCCGAAGGTCAGGTCCGCAACTGTCTGTTCTCGACCGTCGAGTGGGACGCCCGAGCGCTGCTGCGCGGCGGTGCGAGCGACCAGGCGCTCGGCGAATTGCTGCGCGACTGTACCGCCGCCAAGCGGGCCGGACATGGCATCGACTCTCCGGCGTTCGAACGCCCGGAGCGAGCGATGTATCAGATCGGCGGTTGATCGACGACGACGACGACGTCGACGAGCGGCGTCCGCTCGTAAGGCGCGATGGCCGAGCCGTTCGACTCGTCGCTCAGTCGTCGTTCGCTTCGCTGTTGGCCGAGGCAGTCGCGGCGACCGGCAGAGACGGGAGCGTGTTCGGCACCGAATCCCACCAGTGCTTGGCGTCGCGCGCCAACTGGAACATCGCAAAGCGACTTCGAGCCGTCCAGCGCGAGTGACAGCCGCGAACATGACGGACGGCCGTCGGGGTGCAGCCGAGCTTCTGCTTGTACTCCTCGTCGCCTCGCATGTAGTCGATGCCGCGCCATCGCTCGTCGATCGCCGAGCGGAGCAGGCCGATCTGCACGAGCCAACCCGGCTCCAGTCGGATCGACTCGGGGTCGATCCCGGTCTGGTACGAGTAGAAGTAGCGATCGAAGAAGGGGCCGGTCTGGATGCCGATCGGTTTCCCCTGGTGCTCGATCCAGACGATCTTCCAGAGACCACGGTCGAACAGCGCCGACGACGCCGCGGCGTAGAACGGACCGAACAGCGGGTCGGCGAAACAGCCCGGTTCGCCGAGCGAGCGGCGTCGCTTCTGGTGCAGCTCGACGACCAGATCCTGAGCCCGCTCGAACTCGGCTCGACCCTCCGCGAACCGGAGCGTTACCTCTCCCGAGTCGAAACGACGCTGGAGTTGCTTGAGCTTGCGGCGCGTCTTGCGCGAACAGTAGTCGGTAATCCCCCAAGGCTGATCGGGGAATGCGATTCGCCAGGTCGACAGGATGCCGCATTCGAGTCGTCGCCCTTCGTCCGGCAACAGTCGCTCGATCAGCTGGCCGGTCGTTCGGTCATCCGCGGCAACGCCGTCCCACTCCCATTCGTCCCACCGGACACTCGGAGCACCCGCTTCGGTCCGGCGCAGAAACGCCTCGGCGATCGTCTCGACCACTTCCGCTTCGTGTCCGGGAGCGGCGATCACGCCGATTCCGTCCGAGCAGGCATGTCCCGAACCGGCGAGCGACATCAGCCGCCCATGAACCAGATGTCGCGTCCGGACCGCCGCCAATCCGCCGAGCGGCGATCCGTCGTCGGCCGTGACCCACGCGACGCGCATCTCGCTCGATCGACCGTAGGAACGGAACCACGCGTCGAGCCACTCGTGTCGCAGGCAGGGCGAGGTTCGGACGAGCGAGTTCCAGTCATCGGCGATCGCGGCGAAACGATCGATCGACGTGAGCCAGCTGAGACGAGGCATGTCGCGGTGCTTTCCCGAGGGGCGATTCGTGGGCGGAACCGTTTCGGACGCCGAGAGTCCGGCGCCGAGAGGCGGAGGAGGAGAGGGGATGATCGCGGCGGTTCCCGACGGTGCGCCTCAGCGACGTCCCATCGAGAACGTGCCGTTGTCCTTCGCCGACCGATAGGTCGCCTCGAATCGACAATCGGTCACCGTCGCGGCGAAACAGAACGTTCCGAACAGACGCCCCAGATGCTTGCTGCCGGCCAGGTGAAGCCCCTGTTCGTCCGCTCCGACGACATTCAGCACGACGTCGTAACGGAAGGGAAAGACGCCGAAGAAGCGTCCCCGAAACTCGGCGCGGTACTTTCCGTCGCCGCATGGCGAGATCGTCGCCTTCAGCGGACCGTGATGCCCCGAGCGACAGCTGCGCCACTCGCCGCTCCAGCAGCCGGTCGGCTCGGCAATCGTCGCCGGATCGCCCCCCATCGCAGCCGCGCGACCGAGATCACCGACCGAAACGAAGGCCGCCGCCAGCGCGGCGCACGAAGCGAGCATCAGACGACGCGAAACCGAGGGCGAGTTACCGAAAGAGGCCATGCGACGGGGCTCCACGATCGATGGGGCAAGAGATGGCGGACGGTTCGACGGACGGGACCGTAGCGATCGCGACGACGATCGGGGATCGAGTCGCGCGATCGAGTCGACGGGACCGGCAATTCCGTCATCGTCGCGCATCGGCGAACTGCCCGAAGGCGCACGCTCGGCGCACGACGACCGGTCAACCGTAGTCCGAACTCGGACGGCAGGTCGTCGCGCACGGCGAATGCCGCAGGAAATCGCGTGACCGCTTTGCATCGCGTCCGCGAATCGGTCACCATGACCGCGCTGCCGACCGATGCCGCAGACCGGTTCGAATGCCGCGCGGCTCCGGTTGCCCGATCCTGTTCGCTCCGTCCGGTTCGAGCGACGACCGACCTTCCGTTTCGCCTACCGGGAACGATCGATGACCGAGGCTCCGCGAGACCGCTCTGCCTCTGCCGGAACCGCTCCGTTCTGGAAGGTCTGGCGGTGGAAGTTCCACTGGCAGGTGCTGTTGGCGGTCGTGATCGGTGCGGTGATCGGTCTGATCTGGGCGCGACTGATCGTCTTCTGGGAGCGGAGCGAGAACGGCGGAGGGACGCTCGCGTCGATCGCCGGCTTCAAGCTGCAGGTGATCAAGCTGATCGGCGACCTCTTTCTCGCCGCGCTCAAGTCGGTCGTCGTTCCGCTCGTCGTGTCGTCGCTTGCGCTGAGCGTCTCGGGGCTCGGAGCCCGGCAGGGTTTCGGCAAGATGGCCGGCATCACCATCGGGTACTTCCTGACGTCGAGCCTGATCGCCGTGGTCATCGGCTTGGTCTGCGTCAATCTGATCCGTCCGGGCGACTCGCCGACCGATACGCCGCTGCTCGACGCCGCCTCGGTCTCGCGGCTCGAGGAGGGACTCGGCAACGAGACGAAGACGGTCCAGTCGCGGTCCGCCGGCACTTCGACCGGCGATCTGTTGGCCGTCTTTCGCAACCTGATTCCGGCCAATCCGTTTCAGGCGGCGGTCGAAACGAATCTGCTCGGGCTGATCACCATCGCGGTCGCGATCGGGTTGATGGTCCCTCGATTGGCGCCGAATCTGTCGAAGCTCGCGACCGACCTGCTGCAGATCGTCCATGACATCACGATGGGGATCACCAACGCGATCCTGAAGACGGCGCCGATCGGGGTCGGCTGTCTGATGATCGCGACGCTGGCCGAGCAGGGGGCGAAGCTGTTGCGAGCCGATCAGGCCGAGAACCTCCTGTCGCTCCTCGGGAGTCTCGGTTGGTTCGCGGCCGCGACGATCATCGGCCTGACGCTGCACGTCACCGTCGTGCTTCCGACGTTCCTGTTCCTCTTCGGACGCGTCTCGCCGCTCAGACACTACCGCGCGATGATGCCGGCGATGCTGACTGCGTTCAGCACGTCGAGCAGCAACGCGACGCTCCCCGTTTCGATCGATTGCGTCGAGAACGGCGTCGGCGTCTCGAACCGGACGGCGAGCTTCGTGCTGCCGCTCGGAGCGACGGTCAACATGGACGGGACCGCGCTCTACGAGTGCGTCGCCGCGATGTTCGTCGTCCAGCTCTTCGGCATCGATCTGCCGATGGCCGATCAGCTGCTGGTCGTGATCGTTGCGCTGCTGACGAGCGTCGGCGTCGCCGGCGTGCCGAGCGCCTCGCTCGTCGCCATCATCATCATCCTTCAGGCGCTCGAGACGCAGTTGCGAGGGCGAGGGATCGAGGCGCCGCTGCTCGGCGGTCTGGCACTGATCCTGGTCTTCGATCGCGTGCTCGACATGGCTCGAACCGTCGTCAACATCCTCTCCGATTCGGTCGGGACCGTGATCGTCGCCCGCGCGATGGGAGAGACCGATCTGTTTCCGCGGCGGGACTGATTCGACCGTTCCCCAAATCGGTCGTCGTCGGTTCGCGCTGCCGTGTTGCCCGTCCGTCGTTCCGCTTCCGCCACCGGAGACCGATGCGATGTTCGACTTTCTGCCGATGTTCGTGGCTTCCGGACAGTCGGCGGGGCTGCTCGGCGAATCGCCTCAGCGCCGTCCGGCCCATCCGGCACTGCGACGCAGGTTGCTCGTCCTGATCGTCCTGCTCGCCGCTGCGCTCCTGGTCGCCGGATTCGGCCTCTCGACCGCCGCCGGTGGCCAACAAGAGACGGCGACGACGAAGGACACGGTCGTGCCGAACGTCCCGGGGCAGCCTCTCGAGAGTCAGGTCGAGCGGATCGTCCAGGCGCTCGAGCTGCTCGGTCAGCCGCTCGAACCGGCGCTCGCCGAGCGAGTCGCCGCGACCCTCGCGCTTCCCGATGATCAGTCGGCCGAGAAGCTACAGGAACTCCTCGACCCGCTCGTGCTGGTGCACGTGCACATCAATCCCGAGAGTCGAGTGAAGATCGACGCCGGGCTCGCCCCGCCGCAGCTGGTCGAACAGGGGTGGAGCGTCTTTCTGGTCAAAGTGCACAACCAGGCGGGAGTGACCGCTCCGCTGCGCGTATCGAGTCCGAACGCGAATCCGATTCATGTTCGCTCCACCGGAGCGGCTCGCGGCAACAGAGCGATCGACGCCGAGGCGCTGTCGGATCGCTGGATGGATGTCCGGATGCATGACGAGCGGCCGCTGACTCCGAACCTTTCGGGACTCGAAGTCGAGTATCGGATCGTGCAGCTCTTCTCGCGCGATCGTGGCGAGCGGGAGGCGACGTTGGCGTTCGACGTCGGGCAGGGGACGCAGGATCTCGGCTTCCGCAACGAACTGCCGATCCTCTTCCGTTCGCGGNNCCGCGGCCGGCCGTGGCTGTGACCCTTGATGTCGTCGACTTCGACGGACAGCCGACCATCGCGCACTTCGTCTTTCGCGATCCGCTCGGCCGCGTCTATCCGGCGCGATCCCGGCGATTGGCTCCCGACTTCTTCTTTCACGATCAGATCTATCGCGGCGACGGCGAAACGGTGCTGCTCCCTCCGGGCCGATACGAGGTGACCTGGACGCGCGGACCGGAGTATCGGATCGAACGACGGACGATCGAAGTGCCGGCGGCCGAGACGCATCGCGAGTCGTTTCGGCTGTCGCGGTGGATCCATCTGGCGCCGCTGAACTGGTACTCGGGAGACCACCATGTGCATGCCGCCGGTTGCGCCCATTACGAGTCGCCGACCGAAGGGGTGACGCCGGCCGACATGATGCGACACATCGTCGGCGAGGACCTGAACGTCGGCTGCGTACTCGCCTGGGGACCTTGCTGGTACTACCAGAAGGAGTTCTTCGAAGCGGGCGTGCACCAGCTGTCGAGTCCGACCAATCTGATGCGCTATGACGTCGAAGTCTCGGGATTCCCGTCGTCGCACGCCGGCCATCTGTGTCTGTTGAACCTGAAGGAAGACGACTACGAGTGGCCGTCGCCGCAGAAGTTCGATTGGCGTTACGGACCTGAAGGCGGAACGTTCGACGGGACGCGAACCAGCTACATCGGCGAATGGCCGAGTTGGGATCTGCCGGTGCTTCGCTGGGGGAAGCAGCAGGGAGGGATCGTCGGCTTCTCGCACAGCGGCTGGGGGCTGCAGGTCTCCGGCAACGAACTGCCGACCTACGAGATGCCGAAGTTCGACGGGATCGGAGCGAACGAGTATGTCGTCGACGTCTGTCATGACGTCGTCGATTTCATTTCGGCAGTCGACACGCCGGCGATCTGGGAACTGAACATCTGGTATCACACGCTCAACTGCGGCTACACCGCGCGGATCAGCGGCGAGACCGACTTTCCATGCATCTACGGCGAACGAGTCGGCCTGGGGCGGGTCTACGTCAAGCTTCCCGCCGGCACGCCGCTGAACTACGAGCGATGGATCGAGGGGATTCGCGACGGGCGCTCGTACTGCGGCGACGGTTTGAGTCACCTGATCGACTTCTCGGTCGGCGGACTCGAAGTCGGCGCGCCGGGAGTCGACGGTCGCGCGAGCGTGCTGTCGGCGAAGCGAGGGGAGTCGCTGAAGGTGGCGGTCCGAGCGGCGGCGCTGCTCGATCCGACGCCGCATCCGGAGCTGCAGAATCGGCCTCTCGATCAGCAACCGTACTGGCATGTGGAGCGAGCTCGCGTCGGCGACTCGAATCGCGTGCCGGTCGAGTTGGTGGTGAACGGCCGAGTCGTCGAGCGGCGCGAGATCGACGGCGACGGCGAGATCGAGGAGCTGACGTTCGACTGGACTCCGGAACGATCGAGTTGGGTGGCGCTCCGGATCTTTCCNNGAGTGGTGCCTGAAGGCGGTCGACGTCTGTTGGAACGCGAAGCAGTCGCAGATCCGGGATTTCGAACGCCCCGAAGCCGAAGCCGCCTACGAAGCGGCTCGCGAAGCGTATCGACGCCGGTCGGAAGAATCGTTCGACGACCGCTGAGAGTTCGCCCCGCCAGGATCCCCGCGCCCTCAACCTCGTATCGCGGCCGAGCCGTGGGCCCGCGTCGTCCCCG
>DMPQ01000042.1 GCA_003455945.1 Planctomycetaceae bacterium | reverse complement strand
CACCAGTCGTCGCTCCCCGCCGTCCCGTCCCCCGCCTCCCCCGCCACGAACTGCCGCGGAGGAGTGCCGTCCGGCCACGCGACGACGTAGCGCGCGAGTCGCTCGAACTCGGCCTGCACCTGATCGAGCGTCGGGGAGCGAAGTTCGGCCGGCGCGCCCCCTTGGNNGGAGCCCGACACCGCGACGGCGGCAAACTCCGGATCGAGAGCTCCCGCAAGGAGCGCCGTCTCGCCCCCTTCGCCCCAGCCGGCAACCGCGATCGGTTGACCCTCACGCTTCATCCAGCGCCGCGCGGACAGCACCGCCGACACCTCGTAACCGACGAGCGTCCGGCCGAGTTCGAACGCGGGGCGATGGGCGAACTCGCGCCGCGTCTGAAGCGCGCGGCCGCGAAACTTCTCGAGCGTCCGATCGAGCGTCGCGACGACGAGCACGCGCAGGCCGCTCTCCGCCAGACGTCGCGCGAATTGAGGGGCAGGGGCTTCGGCGGTGGCGCCCAGGCCGAACGCCAGCGACTCGATCGGCTGGTCCGCATCGCCGATGACGATCACCTGGCCGATCGGACGAGTCGGCGGTTCCGGCTCGATCAGCACCCCCTCGAACTCGACCTCGTCGAAGGCGGTCCAGGTAACGTAGCGAGCGGCGATCCGTCCGTCGGCGGTCGTCCCGACGAGCTGCGGGCGATCGATCGGCGCCAGGAAGCGAGCGGTCGGCTGCGCCGGGATCTCGTCACGCAGGCCGAGGATCCGAGTCAGCTCGTCGCGCCGCTGCGCGATCCATGCGTCGCGCGCCGCGGCGTCGATCGACGACCAAGCCGTTTCGCGATCCGCCACCGCCTGATCCCACGCCTGCAACAGAAGGGCGTCGATGCCGTCGACCATCTTCGACGCCAGATCCGTCTCGTCGGTCAGCAGCGCCGTTCCGGGAAACGCCTCGGCGCGCCGCGCTTCGATCGTCTGAGCGGCGGATCGATCGACGTTCGGCAGCAGGAGCAAGGCCAGAAACAACGCGGCGAGCGGAAGCGGCCGAGTCGGCATGAGGGAGTCTCCTGAGGGGTGGAGCGCGAGGTGGGAAGAGGTGGGGCGAGCGGCGGCCAACAGACTCCAGCCACTGCGTGAAGTCAACGAAATCGGCCGAGGCGAGCCGGGGGCGCAGGGTGCCGCCCCGGTCGACGCCCCGACCCTGCGACAAACCGCCTCATTTCGCCAGCTTGCCGCCTTGATTAGAATGCGGTTCGAGCGGCGAAAGCGTGACGGCATGGGGCAGTGCGACGCGTCGTTCGACGACGGTTTTCGAGGAGCGGATGATGGTTCGGAGTCGGCAGCGCATCGCGTTCTCTTTCGGCGCGGCCCTCCTCGCGTTCGGTTCCGCCGGCTGCCTTCCGGAGCCCGATGCGGTGACGGTCCAGAAGCCGGTCGTGGAGGCACAGGAGGAGGTGACCGACGAGGCGCTGATCGCTCGGATCGACGCGGTCCTCGACTTCACCTATCGCGAACGGATTCTCGACGTCAAGGATCAGGCCGCCTGGCAGATCATGCACGGCGTGCTCGCCTATGGCGAGAAGTTTCCGCTTCGCGACGGCGACCGGATCGTCGGCACCGTCGACTATCTGGCGGACGGCGGCGTGATGAAGGGGTGGGATGTCGTTCCGGGAAAGGTGTTCGACGGTCCGAGCGAGATCCGCGGCGTCTCGACGCTCCTCGATCTCGGCTCCAAGGCAGGTCAGGGGCATGCCGATCAGTGGGTCGGCTACATGGCGCATGCCGGCATCCCGCTCGACCAGACCTTCCGGATCGGGGACCAGACCTTCTCGATGCGAGGGTTTCTGGAACAGGCGAAGTGGGAAGCCCCTCGCAACACGCAGCTCGAATACAGCTGGACGCTGATGGCGCTCAGTCAGTACGAGTCGACCGCAGCGACCTGGACGGCGATCGACGGCGAGACCTGGTCGGTCGATCGGCTCCTCGAGATCGAAGCGGAATACGCGCTCGGTGACGGCCCCTGCGGCGGCTGCCATCGTCTGGTCGGTCTGGCGCTGATCTGCGAGAAGCGTCGCCGAGAGGGGTTGCCGATCGAAGGTCCGTGGGCGACCGCGATCGCTCGACTCGATGCAGGAGTCGAAGGGGCCAAGGCGTACCAGAACGCCGACGGTACCTTCTCGACGAACTATCTGGCCCGAGGCGGAACGACCTCCGATCTCGCTCAGATCCTCGGCACGTCGGGGCATGTCTTCGAGGTGCTCGCGATCCATCTGCCGGACGAGCGGCTGCGCGAGCCGTGGGTGCAGCGCGGAGCGACTCGCATGGCCGAGGTCTTCGAGGCGACTCGGGGCTTTCCGCTGGAGTGCGGGGCGCTCTACCACGCGGTGCACGGCCTGCTGCTGTATCGCAACCGCCTGGCCGGATCGCCGTACGTGCCGCCGAGCGACGTGCTCGCCCCCTGAGGTCGCGGAAGGGACCGAGGGGAGGCACGGCCGGAACGCGGAAGACGCGACGCGTCGTGACCGACCCCGGTCGCAATGGATTGGCGTAGTGCGACCGACCCCGGTCGCATCGCGTTTTCGAACCGAGGCACGGGGACCCCTTGCTGACGCGGCGGGCTGGAAGGCACGGCAGGAACGCGCGATACGCGACGCGTCGTGACCGACCCGACCAGCCCGAAGCGAAGCGCCGGGATCAGCCCCGTCAACGACGGCGAGCGCGGGTATCATGCGCCGACGCGCGGCGACCGGTCGTCGTCGCGCGATTCGGCTCATCGGAGCGATCGTCATGCGCCTTGGTCCCTCCTGCGTGCTTGTCCTGATCGCGATCGGACTGGCGAACGGCGCCGCGTCGCGAGCCGATGATGGCGCCGTGATCGACGTCGAGTGGAGTCATGCGGCCGAGATCGACTCGCCTTTGCCGTCGGGCGCCGGGAACGAATCGCTTGCCGCCGTCTGGAACCGAGACGGCTTGTCGCTGAGGTTCGACCGCGCCGCGCTACCGACCTCCTTTCGACTCGAGCGATCCGACTCCGCTGCGGTCGCGTGGAGCGCCGCTCGGGTCGATCGAGATTCGTTTCGCGGGCGCTACCGCGCCGACGATCCGGCAGCCGACGCCCTCTTCGGGCAACTCGCCGAAACGGCGGCGCCGCTCGCCGCACGCTCTCTCGAGGGCGATTCGATCGTGTCGATTCCGTGGCGCGACCTCGCGTGGCTCGGCGGACGTCCCGATCCCGAGACGATCTGGCGCCTGACGATGACGCAAGACGACTCGGTGGCTCGCGAGAGCCAGTTGCGTTTCCTTGCCCCCGCTCCCTCGCGATGCGCCTCGATCGTTGCCCGCGGCATCCGCACCCGAGTCGTCGGCTCTCCCGATCCGCCGCTTCCGTATCGCATCGTCCCGACCGCGACGCACCTGCAACCGCATTGGCCGATTCAGGCGATCGCCGAACCGGGTTCCCGACGGTTGTGGATCATCGAAGAGGAGGGCGCTTACGGGACGACTCGGATCGTCACTGCGCCGGCCGATGCGGCGAGCGGTCCGAACGCCGACGCTCACGAACCGCTCCGGTCGCTCGAGCTGCAGATCGGACAACCTGACGGAGAATCCGAAGTCGCCTACTCGCTCGCCTTTCACCCTCGCTTCGACGAGAACGGACTGCTGCTGGTCGGCAGCAACGGAGGCCCTCCGAACGCTCCCAAGCGGTCGCGTGTCGCGAGCTATCGGGTCCGTCGCGACGGCGATCGCGTCGCCGTCGATCCGGCGTCGCGTCGCGTGCTGATCGAATGGGACTCGGACGGCCATAACGGCGCGGCGATCGCGTTCGGTACCGACGGCATGCTGTACGTGACCAGCGGCGACGGGACCTCCGATTCGGATCGGAACGTCGTCGGGCAGGGGACCGATCACCTGCTCGCCAAGGTGCTGCGCATCGACATCGATTCCCGACTCGGGAACGTTTCGAACGAGCCGGGCCCCGACTCGACCTATCTGATCCCGCCCGACAATCCGTTCGTCGACGATCCGCGGTTCCGCGCCGAGACGTTCGCTTACGGGCTTCGCAATCCGTGGCGCATCGCCGTCGATCCGGAGCTCGGTCACGTCTGGGTCGGCAACAACGGCCAGGACTTGTGGGAGCAGGTCTATCGGGTCGACGCGGGAGCGAACTACGGCTGGAGCGTCGTCGAAGGGAGTCATCCGTTCCACGCGCAGCGGATTGCCGGACCGACGCCGATTTCGAAGCCGACCTTCGAGCATCATCACGCCGAAGCGCGATCGCTGACCGGCGGAGTGGTTTATCGCGGGAAGCGTCTTCCCGAACTCCACGGCGCGTATGTCTATGGCGACTATGCGACCGGTCGGATCTGGGGAGCGAAGGTCGATGCGGACGGCACCGTGCTCTGGCATCGCCTGCTGGCCGACGGTCCCGAAAAGATCACCTGCCTGGAACTGGATTGCGACGGCGAACTGCTGATCGCCGATCACGGACCGCGCGGCCTCGGCGGCTTCCGCACCTTGGAACCGATGCCGACGAGCGAACCGGGCGCGACGGCGTTTCCGGAGCGGCTGAGCGAGACCGGCTTGTTCGAGTCGGTCGCCGCGCATCGACCGATCGCCGGCGCCATTCCGTACGACGTCAACTCGCCTCTCTGGTCCGACGGAGCGATCAAGGCGAGGTTCGTCGTCCTTCCGCCGACCGCCGATGCGGCATCGGAATCGCCGGCGCGCATCGTCGCTCAGGGAGCGGCGAGCTGGACCTTTCCCGAGGGGACGGTGCTGGTGAAGAGCTTCGGCTTTCCCGGCGACTCGGACGAGACGGTCCGCTGGCATGAGACGCGGATCATGGTCCTGCAACAGGGAGAATGGGCCGGCTACACCTATCGCTGGAACGAGACGCAGGACGACGCGCAGCTCGTGGCGGGCGAAGGAGAAGAGCTGCCGCCGACAGCGGGCGCGGATCGAGAACGCTACGGACTTCATCAAGGGTGGCGCTACCCGAGCCGAACCGAGTGCCTGGTCTGCCACAGTCGTGCCGCGAACTTCGTGCTCGGCCTCTCGTTCCCGCAGCTCGACGGTCCCTTCGACCCGACGTTCGGCGGCTGGTACCGAGCGACGGCAAACGAGCCGTCGATCGAAGGCACCTACGTCAACCGACTCGACTTCTTCGCCGATCTCGGCCTGCTCGCGACCTCACGCCCGAGTCGCATCGAGGAAGAACGCGAGCGGTGGCGAGCCGCAGGACTGAGCGACGACTCGATCGCAGCGTCCGAAGCTCTCTGGTCGCGGAGCGGCGCGGAGCGCGATCGCGGCTGGGAACCGCGCTTGCCGACGGCGGAGGGGAGGTCGGACGACGAGGCGAGCGAAGGGGATCGCGCGGCAGCGGTCGACTACGCGGCGCTGGTCGCTCCGGATGATGACGACGCGCCGCTCGATCGGCGCGTCCGCTCCTATCTTCAGGCGAACTGCGCGCACTGCCATGTCGAAGCGGGAGGAGGGAACGCGCGGATCGATCTCGCCGCCGTGACCGCTCGCGAGCGGATGATGCTCGACGATCAGATGCCGGTCCACGCCGCCGACAGCCTGATCGAATCGCTCGATGTCGGCGCTCCGATCGATCCGGCGACGCTCCGGCTGATCGCACCGGGAGCTCCGGAGCGAAGCGTGCTCTGGCTGCGAGCCGCGCGACGCGGTCCCGGCCAGATGCCTCCGATCGCTTCGAACGTGGCGGACCCGCTGGGAGTCGAACTGCTTAGGCGTTGGATTCTCGAAGAAGCGCCGCCGCCTCTTCCGCGGTGATCGCGGCTGACTCGGTGGTCGGTCATGCCGGGGTTGACCGCCGAGGGGACCGCGAGATCGCAGCGAGCGACGACTCAGCGATCGAGCGCTTCGAGACGCGCTTCGATGTCGGCGCGCTCGTTCTCGTTCGCCTCGCGCAGAGCCCGCTCCAGGTTGTAGCGTGCGGCGCGAGGGAGTTTCTTGGCGAGCGCGTCATCGGCAGCCGCCAGGTAGCCGGCGATCCGTTCCTGTCGCTCCCGTTCGGCTCGCTCGACCGCCGCTTCACGAGCCCGCTTCAGCTCGGCAACACTCCGGGCGCCGCGCGTCGCGGAGCTGTTCGAGTCGGAGTACGAGACCGGAGTGCTTCGCCCGTTCCCTTCCCCTCGCCCGTCGAGACTCAGGCCCCCTTCCTCGTCCCGGTCGTCGCGACGGAGCGAATCGAGTCGGCCTTCGGCGGCCAATTGATCGAGCTGCGCCAGTCGGTAGGCGATCGGGTTGATGCCGACGGTCGGCGGCGGAAGCGTGTAGTACTGCGGCGGCATGAAGCCGACGACCGGCACGATGCCGGTGACGAAGGGACGGAACTGCCCGTCGAACATCATGCCGGGGACCCCGTTGGGCATGACGATCGTCGGGTCGACGACCGTCCCGGTCCGTGACGACCCCTGGCCCATCGCGAGATTGAAGTTGAACCCCGGACCGTTCCCGCCGCCGACGCGAAACCCCAGATGCGCGTCGGCTCCCGGATCGTAGCCGCCGAACGGCGGAACGGCAGAACCGAAGCTTCCTTGCGAAAAGCGGATCCGGCCGTCGGGCGTGAACGAGCCGTCGGGATTGAGGCCGACGATTCCGCCACCGCCGGGAAGATCGAACCCGAAGTTGACGCCGATCCGCTCGTAGTACGAATCGGTGAAGGTCCGAAACGGACTGCCGACCTGCACGTACTGAGCCGAGGCGACCGACGGAAACAGCGTCGCCGACAGCAGCACCAGCGGCGCGATGACCCGACGGACCGTACGAGTCAAGAACGACATCCGAGGCGCCTCCGAACGACGACCATGGCGAGCGGCGCCTGATGGCGCGTCAATCGCTCGACCCGTCGTCGATTCTAGGAGGCGTGCGGAACGGAGGTCAACGAATCGGTCACTCGTCGCCGTTCTCGCGGATCAGCGGTTCCATCACCTTGGTGTTCCGCTCGACCGCCAAGACGGTCGTTCGCTGCTCGACGCCGTCGGCACTGCTGGCGACGATCGGCAACACCTGTCGGCGATCGGGGAGCGGCAGGCGGACGACGAACGAGCCGTCAGGACGCAGCTTCACCGGTTCGCCACCGAGCGTGACGTAGGCGGTCGCATCGGTCTGGCCGAAGACGATCATCTCGGCGTCGACGCTGAACGCGAAGTCGCGCATCCGGCCGAGGCCGAGATCCGCGCCCGCTCCGTACTGAGTCACCGCCGGCGATCCCATGGGACGCCGCAGCCGCTCTTCGAAGAGCTCGCGGAGCTGGTAGTCGGAGTTGTCGGGCTGATAGCCGCCGCTGAGCGCGAAGATCTTCTCGCAGTTCTCGGCGATGTCCGACCAGTTGCCGTCGACCAGATCGGCCGCTCCGGGCGGAGGGGTCGATACCTTATTGCTGCGCGCCAGCGCATGGAACTTGCCGTTGCCGGTTCGGTAGCCGAGCGCCACGCGATACGTCTTCGGCGGATCGACGACGTCGATGTACCAGTTGCAGACGCCTCCATGGACCGGAATCTCGCGGACGACTCGCTCGGCCGCCGAAGTGGTCGACGCGTCGTCGATCTCGGAGAGCCGCAGGACCGGCTGAGCCGTGTGCCAGTGCGCCGCAAGCGCCACCTTGGCTCGCTCGACCGTCTCGCGCGAGATCTCCCAGTAGGCCTGCAGCCAGTAGGGATCACGCACCAGCAGAGCACAGCGATCCTTGCCGATCTTGGTGCCGGGAGCCCGCGACTCGCTCGCCAGATCGCGACGGCGACCTCGGATCTGATGCGCTTCCTGAATCTTGCGGATGACGCGCGGACTCGTCTTGCGGACCGGTTCGGGAGCCGGAGCGGGAGGAGCCTTGGGTTCGGCGGCGCGAGCGGCCGGCTTCTCCTTGTTGTCGGCGATCTTCCGCGCAGTCGCTCGAACGTCGACCAGCTTGGCCGAAGGAGCGGAACGCGCGGCGACCGGAGCGGGACGAGCCGACGACTTGGCGGCGGCAGCGGGCTTCACGGCCGAAGCCGACTTGGCCGGACGAGCCGCAGCGGCTTTCGAGGCGCCGCTCTTCGACGCGGCCGCCTTCGCGACGGCACTCTTCGACGCGGCGGGCTTCGAGGGAGCAGCCTTGGCGGAAGTCGACTTCGGCGATGCGGATTTCGGAGCGACCGACTTGGCGCCGTTCGACTTGGCCGCAGCCCCCTTCGACACCACGGCCGACTTGCCCGAGGTCTTGGACGCGACTTTCTTGCTCGCACTCTTGCCGGGAGTCGGCTTGGCGGCTTGCTTGGCGACCGCCTGCTTGGCCAACGCCTTGACCAACTCGTCCTTCTTCATGGCACTCCATCCGGAAATGCCCTGACGCTTGGCCATCACGGCCAAGTCCTTGGTCGTCCGAGTCTTGAGATTCGCCGCGTTGATCAATGGTCCATTCCTCCCGGGCCGTCTCGTCCGCGAGCTCCGAAACCGATCGGGAGAACCCGAAGGGATCGAAGGCCCGAAGGCGAGCGAGGTCTCGATTCGCGCTGAGCCCGCCGGCAGCGNNCCGCCTGATGCGGTCGAAACCACGGCGCTCGGACGATCTCGCCGACGCCATCCGCCGATGTCGTCGAGAGGCCCGAAACACCGAACCGACCCCCTCATCGAGAAGGTGTCGTTTCATCACGGTCGCGAGGGGAAGGGGGCAGGGCGGCGAACCTTGTCCGAACCTGACTTCGACCCCGTAACCGGTGGTCTCACAAGAGCTATCCGTGCGAAGTTCATGCTAATCGGCGCCCCGAGGTGATGCAACGCCCCCACCTCCGGCAAGCCCCTCAAGAGCCGCTCTAGCGGAAAAATCAACGCCACTAGATCTCGCCATTCTTCCCAGCCCCCCTGCTGCGCCACGCCGAATCGCTTCACGGCGCGATACGCAGGCAGGGGCCGCAGCGCTCTTCGGCAGCGCGACGGCAGCGAGGTCGCCGCGTACGCTCCGGGCGACTCACCGGAAGAGGTTCGCAACGTCGACCGAACGCGCCGGGCAACTCGCTCGACTCTCCTCATTCCATGTCGCAACCGACCGAGCCGGCGGTCAGGTCGGGCCGCAGATTGAACGCCTCTCGCCGAACTACCCATTCCCCCTTAGTCCCCGCGACTCGTCCCGCGCAGCGACACCATCCCGATTTGGGGTCCGAGCTGCGCAGCGGCTCGTGTGGCGACTGGTCGACGACCGCGGATCACCGCATCGTTCCCTTGGTTTTCTTGGGCTCGGAGCGATGCGACGAGAGGCTTCGGCCCCTTCGTGAAAAATCCCACGATGGAATCCGGCGGTCCGTTGACCATCCTTCGGGGCTTGGATAGATTGTCGATCCTGTCAGTGTCCGTCAGGTTTCGCCGTCGACATCAGGACCCCAAGGCCGGGGTGAGCGGAGATGGTCTTCGATCGACCGTTCCGGAACAGCCATGGCCCCAACTCCTGATCCATCCGGCAGCGATCTCGACGATCGGTCTCCCGAAGCCAAGGCAGTCGACATCGCGTCGCGGATCATTTCCGCGGGGGCGGCGGTCGGGCTTCTGGGGTTCGGGGGTCATTGGCTCGATCAGCGTTTCGGCTGGAACGGACCGATGCTGATCACCGGCGTTCTGCTGGGATCGGCAGTCTTCCTGCTGCAGATGCTCGCCCTGGTGAAGGCGACCTCTCGGCGTCCTCGACGGAGCAACCCCGATGACTGACGGGAGCTCCTCGACCTCCGGGTTTCGTGTCGCGGCAGTCCTGTTCGGGCTGCTGATCGCCGGGACGTTGCTGCGGCTGGTCCTTCCGTCGTTCGTCGCTTGGTCGGACCGATCGACCTGGGAACTGATTGCCGCGGTCGGAGCGGTCTTGCTCAGTTTCGTCGGCGCCGTGCTGGTCGAGCGATTCGTCGGGTCCGCCTCGAATGCGGTCAACGGCGTGCTCGCGGCGATCGGCGTGCGAACGGGGGGAGTCGCGGCGGTCGCGGTCATCGGGACGGTCGTGCTCGACGAGCGGCGAGCGGGTTTTCTCGCTTCGCTCGCCCTGCTTTATCTGGTGGCACTGGTGATCGATTCCGCCGTCTGGGCTCGGTCGCGTCGTCCGTCGGGAATCTCGGTCGCTCCGAGATCGCACGGCGGAGAGCGATCGGCACCGGGGGGCCAGGAACGGATTTCGAACGAACGTTGAACGTCCTGTCCATCGTGGCGGCTCTCCGGCAAGGTGAGCGGCAACCGCGATCGGCGGACGAGGGAAGTTGGGAGAGCGACCGCATGATCGCGACCGACGA
>DMPQ01000198.1 GCA_003455945.1 Planctomycetaceae bacterium | reverse complement strand
CGGGAACTCGACCATCTCGCCCGACGCGACGCCGGTCAGTCCGTGGACGCGGGCGATGCCGTCCCCGACCTCCAGCACCGTCCCGACCTCGCGCACGTCGATCTGACGACCGTACTGCTCGATCTCGTGCTGGATCACCGACGCGATCTCGTCAGCGTTGAACTNNTGCTGGGCCGGAGCGAGGGGAACGGCATCGGTTCCGCAGGGGCCGGCGATGGGGTCTGGGGTTTCGGATCGGTCGGGGCCGACGCGGCTCAGGCGTCCGCGGCGAACCGATCGAGGGTCTGGCGGATCTGGAGCGCGGCTCGATCGACCGCCGTCCGTCGCACCTGTTCGAGCTGATTGGCGATCGATCCGTCATAGACGGTGTCGCCCAGGCGGACGACGAGTCCGCCGAGCAGCGCCGGATCGACCGCGTACTGCACTTCGACCTGACGGCCGAACTTCGCGGCGAGATCGCGAGCGAGCGCCGGTCGATCGTCGTCGGCGATCGGCGAAGCGCTGGTGACCTGGACCGAGACGACCTTGCGCTGTTCCTGACGGAGACGGCGGGCGGTCGTGTCGATCACCTTCAGACAGTCGAAGCGTCCGTGCAGGCAGACGACCTTCAGGAAGCGTCGCAGTTCGTCGGAACCGGAAGCGAACGAGCGATCGATCACCGATTCCTTGACGGCGAGCGGCACGCGCGGACTCTCGAGCAGAGCACGCAGCGGCGGGAGAGCGGGGAGGACCCGCTCGACCACCTCGTCCAGTTCCGCCAGCACGGCGTCGACATCACCGCTCTTCGCGGCGGAGCCGAGCAGTCCCTTGGCATAGACGGTGCCGAGGTACTGCCGTTCGGTGTCGTAGGCCAGATTGCTGTCGGTGGCGGACATGCGGGTTCCTCGCGATCGTCGGAGCGGACTCGTCGTCAGGACGGTCGCTCCTGTCGGTGCCCTAAGGCCGCTCCTTGCCGAGCGGATTCACGATCCCGTCGGGATTCGATCAGTTCCGGCTGGCGAAACGCTGCAGCGAGTCCTGGATCAGATCCTGATGTCCCTTCGCGTCGACTTCCTTCCGGATCAGCGACCCGGCGAGGGAGACGGCGGAATCGACATGGAGCTTGGCCAGTTCGCGGACCGCCTGTTCCTTGGCCGACGCGATGTCGGCCAGGGCTCGGGTGCGAGCCGCTTCGGCTTCGGCGCGGGCCTCGGCCAGGATCCGTTCGCCGGCCGCCTGCGCTTCGGTCTTGGCCTGAGCCAGGATGCGAGTCGCTTCTTCGGCCGCTCCGGAGAGCTTCGCCTCGTAACCACGCAGCGTCTCGGCCGCCTTCGCGGCGTCGGACTTCGCGCGGTCGATCTGATCGGCGATCCCTCGCTCGCGACGATCGAGCCCTTCGGCGATCGGCTTCCACGCGAATCGCCACAGGACCAGAAACGTCAGACCGAAGACGACGACGGTGAAGAAGGCCAGATCGGGATCGAGCGCCGTGACCGGCGCATCTCCCTCGGCCAACAGGTTCAGCCGCAACATGGCATCCATCCTCGAAAGGGACCCGTTCGGACGTCGAGACGACACGAGCGGCGACGGAGCTTCCGACGCGACTCGGGCGAGACCGACGGACGAGCGACTACTTGACGAGGCAGACGATCAGACCGAACAGCGCGGCACCTTCGATAAGGGCGGCCGCGATGATCATCGCCGTCTGGATGTTGCCCGCCACTTCCGGCTGACGAGCGATGCTCTCGGTCGCCGAACCGCCGATACGGCCGATGCCGATCGCCGCTCCGATCACGACCAGACCGGCACCGATGGTGCCGAGGTCACCCAGTCCGAGGCCGCCTTCCTGAGCGACCAGGCCGGTCTCGGGACCCTGAGCCATCGCCGGAGTCGCCACGAAGCCCAGCATCAGCACCACCACCAGCATGCCCAACCACTTAGCCATCGAAACGATCTCCCAATTGCGTCGCTGAAGAACGAAAGCTGAATCCGAAGGCCCGCCGAACGGGACCGCCGACATCATCAGTGCGGATGCGCGGCGGCTCCGATGAACAGAGCCGAAAGGAACGTGAAGATGTAGGCCTGCAGGAAGGCCACGAACAACTCGAGCAGATTGACCGCCACGCAGGCGCCGATGCTCGCGGGAGCGACGGCGTACACGAGCGACGAACCCCACGTCTCGCCGATGAACGCCAGGAGCACCGCCAGCACCAGGTGGCCGGCGAACATGTTGGCGAACAACCGGATCGACAGGACGAAATGCTTGATGAAGAGCCCGACCAGCTCGATCAGGAAGATCAGCGGCACGATCGGGATCGCCATGATCAGCGGCAGTTCCATGTGCGGCACCTGAGACTTCAGGAAGCCGACCGGACCGAGCTTCTTGACGCCCGTGCCGATCACCACCAGCAGCGTCGAGGCGGCGAGCACGGCGGTGACGCCGAGCGCTCCGGTCGGCGAGCCGAGGAACGGAATCAGGCCGCAGAGATTGCAGAACAGGATGAAGAAGAACGCGGTCCAGAGATACGGCATGAAGTGATCGGCATCATGATGCCCGATCGACGGCCGAGCCACCTGGTCGCGGACATACAGGATCAACGTCTCGATCAGATTCCACCACCGCCCCTTCGGTCGCTCGCCCGTCCGGATCTTGCGAGCCAGCGGAACGAAGACGGCGATCAGAGCGAACGCCACCAGCACCTCNNCTTCAGGTCGAGCGGCTGGAGCGGGCTGGAGGTCGAACCGACGACCGGCGTCTCGAGCTTGGCGGCCTGGGGGAGGTTCAGGTGGAGCGGCGTCCCCCCTTCGTTCTTCGCCCGGCCGGTCAGCCAGAACGAGAACTCGAACTTGTCGGTGTCCTGGACGTGCCCCATCAGGTGCGACTGGTCCAGGAAGCTGTGATGACCGTGAGCGTGATCCCCTTCGCCATGCTCACCTTCGCCGTGCGCATGGTCGGCCGAGTCATGGTCATGATCATCGTGAGCGGCGTCGCCGTGGTCGGCGCCGTCATGCGCGGCGTCGCCATGAGCAGCATCGCCGTCGGCGGCGGAAGCGCGCGACGGATCGTCGTGAGCGGCGTCCGAC
>DMPQ01000069.1 GCA_003455945.1 Planctomycetaceae bacterium | reverse complement strand
AGCGAGCTGTTCGGCCACGAGCGAGGGGCGTTTACCGGCGCGAACGAACCGCGCCCCGGACGGTTCGAGACGGCGCATGCGGGAACGTTGCTGCTGGACGAGATCGGCGAGTTGAGTCAGGCCGGACAGGCCGCGTTGCTTCGCGTGCTGGAGGAGGGGCTCGTGACTCGGGTCGGTGGTCGAGCGGCGCGGCCGATCGACGTCCGGATCGTCGCCGCCACCAACCGGAATCCGACCGAACGGATCGCCTCGGGAGACTTCCGCGCGGATCTGTACTATCGCTTGGCCGGAGCGGCGGTCGTGATGCCTCCGCTCCGCGAGCGGAAGGAGGATCTGCCGCTGCTGACCGAACATCTGCTCGCCCGTTTCGCCGCTCGCGAACGTCTTCCGCTGCGGCGGCCCAGTCCTGAAGCGGCGGCCCGTCTGGTCGAGCACGACTGGCCCGGAAACGTCCGCGAACTNNTCGACGAGTCGGCCGCACGACGAGTCACCGCGGGTGCGAACGCTCTTGGCGGAGCTCGCGTTGGGAATCGTGACGAGTCCCATGACGTCGAGTCCTGCGAATCGCTCGCCGAAGCGACTCGCCGTTTCCAGCGCGATCACGTTCGGCGCGCGATCGCGGCCGAGCGAGGGAACCTGACGCGAGCCGCCGGGCGTCTGGGCCTCACCCGCGCGAATCTCTATCGAAAGCTCGCCGGTCTGGGCATCGATCCTCGCAACATCGGCGCTCGCACGCTCAATGAAGGCTGAGCCGGTCGAAGAACGAACGCGGACCGCCATCCGACTCGGCGGTGTCGGCAACGGTCGCGTCCGACGCGGTCGCGCTCGATTCAGTCGCGTTCGATTCGATCGCCCAGCGGGCCGAACGTGATCGGTTCGCCCGACGGATCGAACGATCCTCCCTCGGCGACCGTCACGCCGCGCCAGGTCACGCGATACCCCGGCGCGACCGATCCGGCCTCGTCGGAAGGGACCGCGGCTCGGTCGGTCCGATTCCACTCGACCACCAGCTCACCGCCGCGATACGGCACTCGACAGCGGCACCACGCGAGACCGACGTCGCACGGATCGAGTCGGAGCGAGCCGTCCGCCTGAGTCCGAATCCCCGCCAGCAGTTCGCAGGTCAGCACGTGCACCGGAAAGCGATCGAGCGCCAGTTCGATGCGCCGTTCGACGATCGGCCCCGAATCGCCGGCGAGAGCCCGGACCGGGAGACCGAACCGCTCGATCCGGTCGATCGACATCGCCCCCCAGTCCCGACTCGGACACGCGCCGATCGCTCCGACGTGGCGGTACGAGGCGATCGTGCCGAGTTGCTCGCGGCGGAGCGCCAACGGAATGCGCAGAGCTGACGTTTCGATCGCTGCGTCAGCCTCCTCAGCCGCCGCCTCGAAAGCCGCCGTCGCGACCGAATCGTCATCGGCATGCTCGGCAATCACGACATCGACCAGTTCGATCGACGCATCGGCACCCGGCGTCTCGCCGGCCTGCACAGTCACCACTTCCGCCGCATCGGCCGAGTCGGTTGCGAGCGGTGCGCTACCGACTCGCGCGGTCCAGGCGCGAGCCAGCTCGGGACGTCCTGCGCGCTCGGCGAGTTCGGCGATCGCGAGCGCATNNCATCGGCGATCCACAATCGCCGGGCAACTTGATGCTCGCTCTCGGCAACTCGGTCGATGGCGACCGTCAACTCCGGCGGATGATCGGCGGCATTCCGAGAGGGAGCCGCGCCGGCCGCGAGTACCTGTTCCGGCGATTCGGGCTCCAGATGATTCGCGATCTCGATCAGCTTGTCCAACGACGGACCGATCGCCTCGCTATCGCCGGTCGAGCGGACGTAGCGCGCNNAGGGCCGACGCAAGCCCGCCGTTCCCTGCCGCAAAACGGGCGCGAGCCGGCACGCGCTCGCTTTCGAGTCGCGCCAGCCACTCGAGATGCTCCGCCTGTTCGGCGATCGCCCCCTCGATCCAGCGCCGTGCAGCCGCCGGATCGGCCCAAATCAGTTCGTCGGCGATCGCCGGCCCTTCGATCGCCAACTGCTCGGCCCCCAGCTCCCACGGCAGGACTCGCAGCGCATCGCCATCGACACGCTCCACCGCCATCGCGGATCGCAGTTCCTCGATCGCGGCATTCACGACTCGATCGAGACGCGGGGACGAGGACTGCCAGATCGGAGCGTCATTCGATTCCGCGCGAACGACCGGAGCGAGCGTTCCCGCGAACCAGGCGCTCAGCTCCTCGTCCGTTCGTTCGGCGCGGGTACCGACCGAACAGGCGACGCGCAACACCCGCGTCTCGCCCGGCTCCATCGTCTCGCGCAGCACGATCCGATAGCGGCTTCCGTCGAGGCGGGNNCAGCCGACGACCCACCCCGGCGCGATCGACGCCTGGTCGCGCGGGAAGCCGAGGATTCGATTCCCTTCGCGAACGAGGAACCAATGCGGCGCGGCGACCTCGGTTCGGTCGAGTCCGTACGGCTGCCAGATGCCGGCCGAGCTGCCGTCGATGCCGCGCGGCTGAGGGGCGTACGAGTCGCCGGTCGCGAACGGGCCGGGCATTCTCGTCGATGCGGGCTTTTCGTTCGCTGCCGTCGGCTCACCAGCGGCACCGCCCCCTTCGAGAATCACGTCATGCGTGCGAGGGCGATCGGTCGGATTGCGGAGTTCGATCGTGACGGCGATCGTCCCGTGCCCGAGCAGCTCGACGCGTCGCGTTTCGGTCACGCGACCGCCGTCGGGACAGCTCGCCGAACTCCCGGCAGTTTCNNCGTTCGGCCGCTGGGGCGTGAAGACCATCTCGTCCGGGATCTCGCCGAGTTGCAGCGAGACGCTTCGCAGCAGCAGCTTCCGCTCGGGAGCCCAAGCCCCTCGCGCACCGGCTCGGACGTCGACCGAGCGATCGTCGGCAGCGATCGGATCGCCCGACGCCGCCGAAAAGAACTGCTCCCCGAGGTCGAACGTTCCGAAGCGAAAGCGACTCCGCTGAGCCACGACGCCCCAGAGCGGACCGGATCCGACCAGCCGAGTCGACGGGGATCGGGACTCTCCCGATGCGGCGTCGACGAAGCGGAGATTCGGATCGTCCGATTCGAGCGAGAAACGCAACGACGCGCCCGCCTGTCGCTCNNCGCGACGCGATCCTCGGCTTCGCACGACTCGAGCACCAACCGTCGACGGCGGTCGCCGCAGGCGATCACCAGCGTCTCGTTACCGGCCAGCTCCGCCCGATAACGGACCCTCAGCACGGCCTCGACCTCCGGAGCGATCGGCGGAAGACGATAGGTGACCTGATCGATGGGACGCGTCAGCAGCCAGCCGTCGCTGCAACTCCCCGCGCCGAGCGTTTCGCCCGGCGGAGCGATCACGAGCCATTCGACGGGGCGGATCGAACGAGGGCAGTTTTCGGACATGCCTCGATGCACCGGACGGATCGGGGGACGTCGAAGAGCGACGCGAGCCGTGCTCGGCGTCGATTCGGCCTCTCGGTCGTCGGCGAGCGGCGTCGCTTCGTTCGGGAGGCTCGGCCGTTCGTCGTCCGACGCGTCGACCGCCGCCCGCTCGTCGAAAGCCAGCATGGCCAGACCGAGGCCGAAGATCAAGGCACGGTTCCGGCGTCGACGCCGTTCGACTTCCGTTCGAGTCCCCGTCGGCTCGCTCGCCGACATTTCGACGAAAACCCCATCCTGTCGCATCGGTTCGGATTCCTTCGATCGAGGATCACTCGCGTTCGCGAGTGAGCTGCCCCCCCCGTCAACCGATCGCAAGGTACCCGAGCGGCCACGCGAAGTGGATAGGCTCGACGACGAAAAGCGGGTCGCCGAAGCTGGCGAGCCTGGGGCATCGTTGACGGTCCGGCAAAGCCTGTCGAAGGCTCCTGCTGTGATCGCTCGTGTCGCTTCGCCGAGCTGTCCGAGGGGTGGCGGAACGAAGTCCGAGCGGGAAGACGGCCGATGGAACCTCGGTGAGGCGTTCGCCTACGGGACGCTTCGCGCTCCGGCTGCGCTCCGGCCCGGATCGAGTCGTCGTCCTATCGAGGTGCCGTCCGATGTCCCTTCCCGTTCCCCAACTCGCCGCTCTCCTGGTCCGCCGCTACGGCTGGATGGTCGTCGCCGGCGGTTTGCTCGGCGGAGGTGGAGGGGCGGGAGTCGCCCTGCTGACTCCCAAGGAATGGGAAGCAGGTCAGCAGTTGGCGGTCCGCGACGAGCTGGTCGGATCGGCCCTTCGCCCCGGCCGCTTCGACTCGGCCGAACAGCTCCGCTCGGCTCAGGAAACGGTCCGCTCGGTGGCTCGCAGTCGCGAGGTGATCGCGGCGGTCCTGTCGCAGTTCGAACCTCCGGAAGACTACACGCGAGCGGTCTGGCCGGATGACGAGTACGTCGACGGTTACCGCGCCGACGTCAGCGTCTCGGCCGCCAACGGTGCCGAGTTCGGCCAGACCGAAGTGGTCGTCCTGTCGGTCCGCGATCGCTCCCCCGAGCGCGCCGTCGCCGTGACCGAAGCGCTGGTGCGAGAGCTGATCGCCCAGCTCTCGAAGGTCCGAGACGCCAAGCTCGAAGGGATGGAATCGGAACTGCAGCGTTCGCTCGAGGTTGCCCGAATCTCGGCGGCCGAGGCCTCGGCGGCGCTGGTGGAGGTCGAGACGCGGATCGGCGTCGATCTGTCGGAACTGCGGAGCATGAACGACCCGAGCGGCACCGAAGGACCGCTCCGCCGACAGATCGGCCAGACCCGTCAGGATCTGGTCGTCGCTCAGCAGCGCCGCAGCGAGCTGAAGACCCAGTCCGAGTATCTTCAGGCGCTGCTCGCCGATCCGGAGCGGATCGCATCGACTCCCGAGAGTCTGCTCGCGATTCACCCCGAGCTGCGCCGCATGAAGGAAGGGATCATCGACTCGTCGTTGGCCGACTCGCGACTGAGAGCCAAGTACGAAGCGACTCATCCCCAGGTGCTCGCCGCCGCCGCGGCTCATCGCGCCCTGACCGCCGAACTCCGTTCGCAGCTCGAATCAGCCGCTCGCGGCACGCTCCTCGAACTGCAACTGGTCGAAGGGCGGTTGAACGAACTGCAGAACGTCGAGAACGACCTGGCCGATCGGATCCGACGATTGGCGGCCGAACGAGTCGCCTATGCCGAAGCGGCCGATCGCGTCCAGCAGCGCAACACCTACGTCGCGCAGGTCGANNCCGCTCGCCGCGCGTCGGTCGAAGGGGCCGTCATCGCTCCGATCGGGGCGGCGCGAGCCGGCATCTATCCGGTCGGACCGAGTCGAACGCTGGTGACCGCCGCGGGAGGTGGAGGAGGGATCGCGCTCGCCTGTGGGCTGATCGCGCTGCTGATCGACCCGACTTCGCTGAGATCCTCCGGCCGAGACGAGCGGCGCCGCGCCGGGGAGCTCGCCGGCCGCCATCAGG
>DMPQ01000050.1 GCA_003455945.1 Planctomycetaceae bacterium | reverse complement strand
CGGCATCCCCCGGCTCGATCGCCGCTCCCGAGTCGCCTCCTCGGCGAATCCCCTCGGCGTCGTCCAGGCGAAGTCCGCCTGAAGCGTTACCGGCCTGATGACAGGCGACACAGCGGCGGAGCAGAACTTGCGACGCAGCCTCGAATGTCGAGTCGTCGGCGCCGACAGTCGCCGTCGAGCGGCCGACACCTGCGGTGCCTCCGATCACGATCGACAGGACGATCGCGACGACGCGTCGCATCGTACGCTGCCGGTTCATCGACGCATGGGTGCAGGCGAAACGCATGGCGTCGCTGCTCCGTGTGGTGGACGGATTCACCGAGGGCGTCGGGGGGGACGCCGCTCTGGGGGCTCCTGCGACGGTTGCGTTCCAAGTCGCTCGGAGATCGGCCCGGCCTCGAGCCAGCGGAGTCGTCGGGCCGGGATCGAAGCGCCGATCGTCAGCGAGACCGACTCGTCGCCGGGTCGTTCGCGGCCATTGCCTTTCGGCGCCGCGATCTCGATGACCGACCCACATCGTAGGTGATCGCGCAGCGCGACGCGAACCTCCGAGATCGAACGTGTCGGGGAGTTTCGCGCTTGGCTGAGGTTCCTTCGGTCCGGCATAATGACGGGCCCACCGCGAGTCGTCTCGTGCCGCCCCCGCGACTCGCCCGCCTCCTTCCGCCGCGAGGTCTCGTATGCTTCGCCTCGGTGCGTCCCCTGCGCGCCTGTCGTTCGGTCCGATCGCATGGCTGTTCGCGATCGCGCTCTCGACGTCCGTCCCGGAATCGGCGGTGTCGTTTCCGATCGACGACCCGCCCCTCGATCCGGCCGCGGTCGACCGATTCGAGGACGAGGTGCGCCCGCTGCTGGTCGCTCGTTGCTACGAGTGCCACTCGCGTGAAGCGGGGGAAGCGGGAGGGGGCCTGTTGCTCGACTCGCGCGACGGCTGGCAGCGCGGCGGCGAGCTCGGACCGGCGATCGTGCCGGGCGAGCCGGATCGGAGCTGGCTGATCCGCGCGGTCCGTCCGCATGACGACGCCCTGCAGATGCCTCCCGATTCGGCCCTCTCGCCGGCCGAGATCGCCGTTCTCGAACGCTGGATCGCGCAAGGAGCGGTCGACCCGCGGCGCGAGACGGATGCGGTCGGCACGGCCGCTGCTGGGATCGATCTGGAACAGGGGCGAGCGTTCTGGAGCTTTCGACCGGTCGACTCCGCGGTCTCGCGAACCGTCGATGCGATGTCCGACGAAGCGGCCTCGTTCGGCGAGCGGTTCCGTCCCGAGGATCGGATCGATTGGGCGATCGCTTCGCGCTGGAGCGCGGCCGGAGTCACTCCCGCCAGCGAGGCGTCGCGCGCCGATCTGATCCGCCGCGCGGCGATCGACCTGACCGGGCTGCCGCCGAGCTACGACGAGGTGCAGGCATTCGTGGCGGACGAGCGCCCCGACGCGTGGGAACGGGCGATCGATCGGCTCCTCGCCTCGCCGCGCTACGGCGAACGCTGGGGACGCCACTGGCTGGACGTCGCGCGCTACGCCGACTCGAACGGCATGGACGAGAACATCGCGCACGGCAACGCCTGGCGCTATCGCGACTGGGTCGTTCGAGCGCTGAACCGAGATCTCGGCTACGACCGCTTCGTGACGTTGCAGCTGGCGGGAGATCGCCTGCCGCCGACCGACGACGAGCAGGAGCGAATCGATCGGACGATCGCGACCGGTTTTCTCTCGCTCGGTCCGAAAGTGCTCGCCGAAGTCGACGAGACGAAGATGGAGATGGACATCATCGACGAGCAGGTCGAGACGACGGGGCGCGCACTGCTGGCGATGACCTTCGGCTGTGCCCGTTGCCACGACCACAAGTTCGATCCGATCGGTACTCGCGACTACTACGCACTCGCCGGGATCTTCAAGAGCACCCGGACGATGGAGCACTTCACGAAGATCGCGAAGTGGAACGAGGTGTCGATCGAGTCGTCGGTCGAACGCGAGACTCGTCTGTCGATCGAATCACGCCTGACCGAGCTGACGAGCGAGATCGAAGCGGTCGTCGCCGAAGCGGACGGCGTGCTGCGTCAGACGCTCGTCGACGCAGGAGAACTGACTGCCGACGGTGAGCTCCCGGCCGACAAGCGGGAACGCTATCGCGCCGATCTGGCCGAGCGGCTCGCGACGCTCGAGGCGGAACGCCGCCAAGCGGAAGGGAATCGGCCGCTCGAACCGACGGCGATGAGCGTCTCGGACGCGGCCTCACCGGTCGATCTGGCGATCTGCATCCGCGGCAATCATCTGACGCTCGGCGAGAAGGTGCCGCGAGGGATTCCGGCGGTCTTCGTCTCGGCCGACGCCCCGGCGCCCGCGATGCCGACCGACGCGAGCGGACGACTGGAACTCGCCGCCTGGATCGTCGACCCGGCCAATCCGCTGACCGATCGGGTCTGGGTCAATCGTCTGTGGCGTTGGCATCTGGGGCGAGGGATCGTGTCGTCGACCGACAACTTCGGCCTGCTCGGCGATCAGCCGACGCACCCCGAGCTGCTCGACGATCTGGTCCTCCGCTTCCGAGATCACGATCGATCGACGAAGTGGTTTCATCGGACGCTGATGAGAAGCGCGACCTATCGCCGCGGAGCGATTCCCGACGGTCGATCGGCCGAACTCGATCCGGACAACCGCTGGCTCGCGCGGCACTCGGTCCGGCGACTCGAGAGCGAAGCGATCCGCGATGCGATGCTCGCCGCGGCCGGAAACCTCGACCTGAAGATCGGCGGCTCGCTGCTGCATGTCGGCAATCGGGAGTTCCTGTTCGACCACACGTCCAAGGACAACACCCGCTACGACGCTCCGGTCCGATCGCTCTATCTGCCGGTGATCCGCAATCACCTGTACGACCTGTTCGGGCTGTTCGATTCGTCCGATGCCGCGGTTCCGGTCGGCAGTCGGGACGAGACGGTGGTGCCGAATCAGGCGCTCTTCCTGCTGAACTCGCCGCTCGTCGATCAGGCGGCAAGATCGTTGGTCGAGCAGAGTCGGCACGAGGCGGGAGACGACCCGACCACGCGCATCGAATGGCTCTTCCGACAGGTGCTCGGCCGAGACGCCACGCGGCGCGAGGTGGAACGGTTCGTCGCGGCGCTCGGCGATTCGGAACCGGCAGCGGACGAGCCGACGTCGGATGACGAGCGCTGGACGATGCTCGCTCAGACGCTGCTGATCTCGAACGAGATGCTTCACGTCCGCTGAGCGGGCCGTGATCGGGGACGAACGAGCGACGGCGACGAACGAACACCGACCGGCGGCATGAGGTGCGGGGATGAACGGACGAAACGGAGCGGATCGAGGGAACGGACATCAGGGCGAGCCGTGCGGCATCGATCGACGACGCATGTTGGCCGGCAGCGCTCTGGGCTTCGGAACGCTCGCCCTTCGTTCGATGCTTCTGGGGCCGGCGTCCGCGTCGGCGGCGTCGCGGGACGACTCGGCGCGCAGCGGATTCCCCGGATTCGTTCCGCGCGCGAAGCGAGTCATCTTCCTGTTCATGAAAGGGGGCCCGTCGCACGTCGACACGTTCGACTACAAGCCGAAGCTCCAGGCGGATGACGGCAAGGAGCTGCCGTTCGACAAGCCGCGCGTGCAGTTCGCGCCGACCGGCAAGCTGCTCGCTTCGCCCTGGAAGTTCCGTCCCTACGGCGAATCGGGAATGATGATCAGCGAGCTGTTTCCGAACGTTGCGGAACAGGTCGATCGGATCTGCTTCCTGCATTCGGTCCACGGCACCAATCCGGCTCATGGCGGTGCCCTGCTCAAGCTCCATACCGGCAGCGATGCGTTCGTCCGGCCGAGCATGGGAGCCTGGGTCTCGTACGGTCTCGGGACCGAAAACGAGAACCTGCCGGCGTTCGTGACGATCGCGCCGACGCTGGCTCATGGCGGAGTCCGGAACTGGGGAAGTGCCTTTCTCCCTGCGCATCACCAGGGAACGCCGCTCGGTAACGCGAGTCTGCCGATCGATCAGGTCCGAGTCGCTCATCTGCGCCATCCTCGTCGGACGCTCGACGAACAGCGCCGACAGGTCGACCTGCTGGGAGCGATGAACGACGAGCATCTGGCGACCGTCGCGGGAGATCCCGACCTCGAAGCCCGCATCCGATCGTTCGAGCTGGCGTTCCGGATGCAGGCCGAGATGCCGGGGATCGAGGATCTGTCGGACGAGAGCGACGAGACGCTGCGGCTGTACGGGATGGACGAACCGGTGACGAGCGACTTCGGACGGAAGTGTCTGCTTGCGCGGCGCTTCTCGGAACGAGGGGTCCGCTTCGTTCAGGTGACTCACAGCGACGCGTTCGTGCAGTGGGACCAGCATGCCGATCTGCTGAAGGGGCATACCAAGAACGCGCTCGAGGTCGATCGCCCGATCGCCGGGCTGCTCGAGGACCTCGCCCGGCGCGGACTGCTCGACGAGACGCTGGTGCTGTGGGGCGGAGAGTTCGGGCGGACGCCGGTTGCCGAAGGGACCAACGGCCGCGACCACAATCCCGAAGGCTTCACCATGTGGATGGCGGGAGG
>DMPQ01000427.1 GCA_003455945.1 Planctomycetaceae bacterium | reverse complement strand
CAAGCGAACCTGAACGAGGCGGCGGCCGCAGCACGGATCCGGAACGTGGTCGCGGACCGCGGGTATCACGGGGGCGAGGCATTGGCGACGATCGCCGAGCACGCGCCGTATCGGACGGTCGTGGCGGAGCGGCCGCGGCGCGGTCGCTCGAGCTGGCGCGGCAAGCGACCGGCGCTTCGCACGGCGGTGCTGGGGAATCGTCGTCGTGTCCGCAGCGCAAGCGGTAAGGCATGGCTGTGCAAGCGGGGAGAGTCGGTCGAGCGGTCGTTCGCTCACGTCTGCGAGACCGGCGGCGGTCGACGGAGCTGGCTGCGCGGCATCGATCAGGTGCGGATGAGGTATCTGATCCAAGGGGCGGCCTTCAACCTCGGGATCGTCCTGCGCCACCTGTTCGGCATCGGAACGCCGCGAAGTCTCCAAGGGCTCGCCGGAGTCGTCTCCGCCCTTTTCATGCTGTTCCAGCTTGCCTATCTGCTGCTCCGGCGCGCCATCAGACGACTCGACGGCATCGCCCGCGGCGGGAACGTTTCAGAATGTCCTCGCGCCGTTGCACTCGCGATGTGAGAACCACGCCTCGAAGGCGGAGATGTTCAACGGGCTGCTAGCAGCCCGTTGAAGAGCTGCCTTTTCTCATGATCGTGTTCAGGTCCAGCAAGCAAGCGGCCTTCGGTCGTCGAAGTGCGTTTCTCGCGGCGAAGCGGCTCTCGGGTCGATCTGCAAGTTCTCGAGCATCATCCAGGCAGTTTGGAGAAGCCCGAAAAGGGTCAAAACGGCCGAAAGGCCTCCCTGCAAGCTTCGCGGTGTTCCAACCCCGAACAGCAGACGTAGCACGACCCCGAGGTTGTGTGCGGCAGCCTGGAGCAGGTATCTCATGCGGACTTGTTTCAAGCCTCGCAGCCAACTGCGACGCCCGGCGCCCGTCTCGCAGACATGCGCGAACGAACGCTCCACCTTCTCCCCACGAAGCTTCAAGAGCTTCTTGCCGCGAGCTCCGCGAACACGACGTCGGTTCGTCAGAACCGCCTGTCGCGTCTCCGTCGACTTCTTCTTCCAACTCGAGCGACCGCGGCGAGGACGCTCGGCGAAGTAGGTCCGATAAACGGTGTGCTCCGCGAGTCCGGTCAGCAAGTCCGCAGCATGGTAGCCGCAGTCCGCGACGACATCCCGAATCTCGCGTTCCGTCTGTGCTTCGTTCAGATGGGCCTGCGCCGCGTGCACGCTGTCTTCCACAGTCTGCGTGTCGCCGCGATCGCCGGACGTGATCTCGGCCGCCAGCAGCAGCCCGCTCTTCAGATCGACGACATGCTCCGCCTTATACGCCAGATGCGTCGTGCCATCCTTCATCCGCATGATGCGCGAGTCAGGATCGACGGGGCTTTTCCACTCCTCGTTCGAGACCTTCTTGCCCTCTCGACTCCGGTCGAAGCGGCGAAGTTCGTCGTCCGAGATATCGTCATCCTGGTTGGCCACACCCTGTTCGACCATCAGTCGCTTCAGGAACTCGCGCCAGTCTTCGCCCGTCTCGTGTCGCACGATCGATCGCATTGCGGCGTTCGCTTCGAGCATCGTCGAGTCGACGCCGACGGCCGTGCCGGTGAAGAGTTTGCGACGCGACGCCAAGGCCAAGACCCAAGTAAAAACCTGGGAGTGCGTCTCCAGATCGAGTCGCTGACGAATGACGGTCAACGAGGAGTGATCGGGAGTCCGATCGGTCAATGGGATGCCGAGAAACTCACGGAGCGACAGGCTGTCGGCACAACGCCAGGCAATCCCGCGCTGCGACGCGCNNAGCCTTCGGCGGCCAGCAGTTCGTTCAGCTGCCGATAGAAAACGTGTCCGGAGCTGCGAGCGAGCCTGTCGGTCGCCACGAAGAGTTCCGCCTGTCGTTCCCGTTTCCGTCGTCCGAGGGCCATCGCCGTACTCCTTCGAATCATCCGCCAGCCGAGTCGACAGGATAGCTAGCTGGCGCGATTTTCAACAGGCTGCTAGGGCGCATTCCCGATTATCAAGTGAGGAAGGTGATCCCGCACTCCTCCGAATGATCAAGTTCAGTCGCTGCAATCGCCCTCGCCCGGCGCAATAGTTCAGGGGGAATATTGTCCAGCCTCAGGTAGGCGTCTCGAACGACGAGCGGCCCCAATCTCGCACGTTGAATCGCGGCCAAGAAAGACCTCGAAATCGCATAACCCAAGTTCGTCGAATACAGAAAATCGCCCGCGTTCCAGCGTGCGCCGTCAATAACAAAATCACCCCGAGGGACCGGCGAATTGCAATCTCTGCATCGACGCCTAGGCCAGCCACACCTAACGCAAAGGGAGTGACGGACGCCACAGACGTGACATAGGCCGTTGTGTTCCGTGTCGACCGGCGGCCCAGTTACGTCGTTGTTTATGGCGGTGATTGTAATGTAGTCAATGGCAGGGGGCTCGGGTACGCCCGTTACAAACGTGCTCAGCGTGGATGCGACGCCCGCCAGTTTGGCGTCAAACCGATTGAAGTACGTGTCAGCCAGCATCGTGACCGGCGGATCATAGAGTGCCAGAGGGTCTCCGGCGTCGTCCGGGAAGAACAGTTCGTAGTCGACTCGCGCCCTTTCTTGGACACGCCCATATGCTCGCGTGCAGGCCGGAGCGTCGCATCTAATGATGGTCGACGGACCGATGGTGGCTTCGGGAAGTTCAATAAATCCCTTGTCTGTTGGTCGGCCTCTTAGGTTGGGGTGATCTGCATAGGGATCGCGAGCCCAGTTCCTGTCGTTGGCCGTAACCAATTGATAGAACACTCCAGTTTCTAGATGTCCAGACTTATCACAGCAATAGGTCATAATTGGGGTCTCGTCAGCAGGAACAAGTGGGTGTCACTTCAGAAGCGAGCGTGACCGACCCTGGTCGCGCTGGTATGAAATCGACCAAGAAGACATCGGCCGCGATTGCGATTGCGCCCGAATTCGCCCAGTCCGCGGATGGTCGGCCCGCAATCTTGAATCCGACAGCTGAACGATTCGGTCAAAGGGACTGAGAGGCTATCCGAAAACTGACGTTTTCAGAAAGGTCGAATTTCG
>DMPQ01000429.1 GCA_003455945.1 Planctomycetaceae bacterium | reverse complement strand
CTCGAGCACGAGATGCTGGACCGCTTCGTCGTCCTGGGTCGCGATCATCTCGATCACCTGGTGAGCACGTTCGTCGCGCATGACAGCCGCGAGCGACCCCCTAGCCGCCGACATCACCGGAACACCTGCGACCAGGCCGCGGTCGCCGAATGGACCGCGATTCGGCTTGACCAAGTCGAGTGCCGACGTCAGCTCGGCGGCGTGATNNCCCGCGTCAGCTGAGCGGCGATATCCTGGCGATCCGGATCTGCGCCGATCGTGGACACGGACGGCTTCCGGCGCGTGGCGGGCCGCGAAGGCCGCCATCGAGCCCCTGTCGCGACGAAGTTCGAACGGCTGAACAGTTGATTTGGGCTTGGTTTTCGTGGGCGGCAAAGCTCAGCGATCAACTGGTACCGCGCGGCCGCAAGCAACGTGGTAAACAGACCGGGGGATGGTGAGCCAAATCGGTAGATGACACATCGGCGAGGACTGTGTTTCCCGGCCAAGGTTCACGTGTTTCGTGGGTAGGTTGCTAGAGGTTATGGGCGAGCACTGACTTGTCGACTCCGAAGTAGCTCGCCAGAGTCACGATGATCTGACGGCTGAATACCTTCTTGCCGCTCAGGATCTCCGAGATCGTGGACTTGGGGATCTTCGTGTCGCGGTGCAGCTGCGTCTGGTTCACGCCCTTCGCTTCCATCAGGTGGAGCAGCATGTCCGCATCCGACGCCGGCGGCACGAAGTGGTGGTGGTCTTCGTAGGTCGCGACCAGATCGCTCAGCGCATCCAGGTAGAGCTGCACGCCTTTCGAGGGGCGGTCTTCTGCGAGAAGCCGATCGATCACTTCACGAGCCGCGTCCAGTTCGCCCTCGGAACGGATCGAAGTCAACGGGAACTTCATGATCAGGCCGAGGTAATCGTCTTGGACCTTGCCCGTGAATCGGCCGGCAATTCGGGAAGTCGTCGACATGGTCACTCTCCGCGCGGCAAATTCGTTCGAGGGGGGCGATTGCGGGTTCAGGTGCCTTCCCTGCCCTGGCCCTTCTTCACGGGCTTCTTGGGCGCGGACGCGAAGCAACCGCAATCCGTCTTCCACTTTTCCTGATCGTATTCCTGGTGCGTCATCACCTTCAGGACGAAGACCTTCTGGCTCGAGTACAGGATTCGACAGACCAGGCGGTACTTGTTCCCGCCGATGTTGAAGACCGCGCAGTTGCCCACGAGGTCCGCGGTCCTGAAAGTCGCTTTGGTGTCCGACCAGTTCCGCCACGCGACCGACCTGTCGCTGACGTGCGTATGCCAGGCCCGCAAGGGCCCTTCGGAATCCTGACGGTTCGGCGTCTTCCAAAACTGACGGAGTCGAGACTTCGAAATCACGCGCATGCTTGCTTCGCTTCCGGCGGTTCTTCGTCGACTACCGCCCTGGATTGTAGTTCGCGAAACACGAACGATCAAGGCGAGAGTTCGCACGAGGCGAACTGGCTTCCCGGCCGAGAGGTCGACCTGCCTCGCCTGCGGTGATGATCGGTCATGGCGGCTTGCCGTCGGTACTTGACCCCTCGGCCAACATGGTCGTCCGTGCCGTCTTTCGAGTCCGAAGGCGGCATGCGAAGATCGGGCCATGTCTACGGCAACTCGGACGCAGCGCAGCTACGATCATCGACTTCGACGCCTCGTTCAGGCGACGGGCGATCTTCGGCTCGCGACACGGCGCGGCGTACCNNACCTGCGTCCACGGCAAGAGGCTGGCTCCGTCCGCAGGTAGCGGAGGTCGTGTCGATCGACGCGGTTGACCACGATCTCGAGCGACTGCAGCGGGAATTGGCGTTGCTTCGGTGCCGAATCGCCAGGCTGAGGGCGTTGTTGCGCCTGGCGATCGTCATTCTGCGAGTGACCGGGTTCTCCTTACGGCGGCTTCGGATCGCGAAGGGAGAGGACAAGCGGCGATTGTCGGCGGCGATCGCCCGCGCTCGGTCCCATGTTTCCTTGAATGGCTTGCTGCGAGTCATCGGTCTGTCGCCGTCGCGGTACCACGGCTGGAATCGTGACCGCTGCGGCTCGCTCGACGACAGGACCTCTTGTCCACGAAGTTCGCCGCAGCAGCTGACCCGAGATGAGGTCGCGACAATTCGCGACATGGTCACTTCGGCGGATTATCGACACGTGCCGACTTCCTGTCTGGCGCGGCATGCCCAGCGTACGGGAAAGGTGTTCGCCTCTCCGGCGACTTGGCATCGGCTGGTAAGGCTCCACAAATGGCGGCGCTGTCGGCAGCGGATTCACCCGGGCAAGCCGAAGGTCGGAGTTCGCGCTGCGGCGGCCAATGAGGTCTGGCACGTCGATACGACGCTGATTCGTCTGTCGGGCGGAGGTCGAGCGTATCTGCACGCGGTGATCGACAATTACTCGCGTCGCATCCTCGCATGGAGTGCGGCAAGTTCGTTCGAGCCCGCCATCACGGCCCGGCTGCTTCGTCACGCCGCGGAATCATCGACGGCCAGTGCGACGACGGTGTTGGTCGACGGCGGCATCGAGAACTTCAATGCGGCGGTCGATGAAGTGGTCGCAAGCTCCCGCTTGAATCGCGTCCTTGCACAAACCGAGATCGACTTCTCGAACTCGCTCATCGAGTCCTGGTGGCGGAGTCTGAAGCATCAGTGGCTGTTCCTGCATGCCCTTGATGGCGTCGCAACCGTCGAGCGACTCGTGTCGTTCTATNNCGCACTCGGCCTTCCAGGGCCAGGCGCCGAACGAAATGCACTTCGGGACGGGAAAGGACGTTCCGCAGCAGTTGGAAGCTTCACGGCGAGCCGCGCGTGAGTTGCGGATCGAGTCGAATCGATCCCAAGTCTGTGCCACTTGTCGGAACTTGGTGGGGATAGCGGTCTAGCGAGACAGGGGCAGCACGACGGCCGAGCGGAACGCGATACAAATCGGTGCGCGCCGGTAGCCGACCTGACCGAGGCAGCAACGGACATGAGCGCCCACCGACGACGCAAGGCCACTCCGGAGGTTCACGGAGCGAGGCCACACGAGAGCCCGCTGCGCGAGATGTCGCGCAAAAACTCCAGAAGGTCGTGAGAAATAGCAGAGATAGCATTCATAACATGTAGTAGTGGCGTGGCGTAATTATTAGAGTGCCCTTCGGCGGATTCGGTGTTGCATGCCAGCACCAAATTTTAGCCTCGGGAAATAGAGACCTAATGCGTCCTAACTCGGCTTGGTCAGGATCCTTGTCGGGCGCGTAAACTAGATCCGGTGCAGTAAAGTCACCTAATAGCCGTCGCATCAATGGCGGTGCTTGGGCCCGTGGTGTTTTTACGAGTGAAGTGGACCCGCTAGGCCTGAAGTACATGTGGGTTCCACGCAGGCAATTGTAGCTGCTCGCGTTCCCGTAAAAGGTTTTGAGGGCTTCCTTGCGTCTGTTAACCAGAGATAGATTGATCGAAAGCCATGCGAAGACAATGGAAAGGAAAGTTAACGCGAGAAACGCTGTTGAAAGGCGAAACGCAACCTTCATTTTTCGGCGGAAGTGTTTTGTTGCTGCGATATCGTGGTGTGGCATGGGAGTTCAGTCGTGAAAATCGAAGTGTACTTGTTTCATTAAAACAGCGGCAACAAGTAACGTTAGCAGTTGTCGTCGATCAATCTCCCGACTACTGCGGGATAGATGTCTCTCTTCGCAGTATCGGTAAATCGAATGTCTTTTGCTGCGGTTAAGCCTTCGACAATTTGGCAGATATTGATTTTAACGTTGCAGCCATCTGGGCAGCATCCGCCTGCTTCGAACTCAACTTTCACATGCACGCCAATTGGTTGGCCTTGAATCACCTCGGGTCCTTCAATTCCTTGGGCAAAAAGCACCGCCTTAAAGTCGATGTCATTGCAGATTCCATTTTCACACTTGGTTTCGCAGAAAAAGCCTCCGAATCGACCGAAACGTAGTAATGGATCGAGGCTCCATGTTACGAATCGGCAGTTGTTGCCATACTGTCGCGACGCAAATTCATCGCTTAAAACCATGGACCAATTCCTTTTTGGATCCATAGCGGCAATGACGCCAATCATAAGCTGTGAGTCTCCGCTTCCGCATCGCATCTGTTCGCCGGACTCTGTTTGTTGATTTATTGTCGCCCAACCAAGCATCCGACCTATTGGTTCTTTCATGTCGATATGAAAAGGTTGTGTTGGGTCGGGGGAGTCCATTGGGTCGAAGTACGGCTTATCAATTTGAGCTTCGCATGCCGAATTCCACTTGGAAACTTGGCCATTGCTTAGTGCGCAAAGTCCAGAAGGGTCAGCTGAATTGGGAGTAAAGTGTGCCCCGTATTGCTGCGCGTTATCCGCCAAACCAAGCGGATCTCGTGACGACCACCTGCCAATCACTGGCAGGTAGTTTCGTCTTCGAATGTACTCACTGCCCAATTCCCCATCCAGAAAATATCCCCAAGCCCCTTGAAACTGATAGGGCGCCAGGGAGCTGCCCGTGCGGGCCACGAGATTGCCGTAGCCATCGAACCGAAAGGTGTCCGCGATCACCTGAGCCGCACTGGTGATCGCCATCGTAGAGCCGCGGCGATCGAACAGGAAGAAGCTGGATTGGCCATCGTCCTGTTTGATGAGTTCGCCATAGGTTCCAGGCAGGAATGAGTTCGCAACGAGTCCTGACCCAGTCGGACTCAGATCTTGAATGATGTTGTCAGTCACACTGCTCCAGAGAAAGACCTTGTCGCCCGCGGCCGAGGTCTTCGCGACGCGCCGATTCGCGGCATGGAACGCCATGTCGACCGAGTCGCCGGACGGGAGCAGGACCTGGATGTTCTGGTTCTCGTAGTCCCAGACGCTGGTCGTCAGTGCTCCGCCCGGGGCCTGCACGAGCTGCTGATTGCCCGAGGCATCGAAGGTGTAGAGCGTCGTCCCGCCGCTGGCGGTCGCACTCGCCAGTTGGTTCGCCGCGTCGAAGGTGCTGGTCGTCAGCGCGCCGCCGACATTCTCCACCAGCCGGTTCCCCGCCGGGTCGTAGACGAACTGCTTGTCGTACGCATCGCTGCCGGTGCGGACATCGGCCGTCAGGCGATCGAGCGCGTCGTAGCTCCAGGCGATCGTGTCCCCGCCGGCCTCCGTCGTGAGCGTCACGTTGCCGGCACCGTCGTAGTCGTACTCGTCGCGTCCGATGACCGACTCGTCCGACTTCAGATGCGAGAGCTCGACGAGCTGACCGGCAGCGTCGAACACGCTCGAGCTCCGCGTGCCGTTCGGCAGCTGTTTCAGGGTGCGGTGGCCGCCGGCGTCGTAGGAGGTCGTCGTGCGGCCGCCGGAAGCGTCCAGCGTCACGGCGACTCGGTCGAGGGCATCATACTGGTAGGTCGTCGTGCCTCCGGCGGCATTCGTGAGCGACGCCAGCGACTGCACCGAGTCGTAGCCGTACGTCAACCGCTTGCCGAGCGCGTTCGATTCCGCCGCCAGGCGATTGACCGACGTGTACTGGTACGAGTACTCGCCAGTCCAGTCGGCCATCGCGGTCCGATTCCCGACGGGGTCGTAGGCGAAGGTGGCGCGCCGGCCGTTCGGGTAGAGCCAGCCGAGGTTCTGCCCGGCGGCATCGTGGGCGTACGTCGTGACGTGGCCGCGCGCATCGATGCGGAGCGTGCGGCGACCGGCGGCGTCGTAGCCGCTCGTCTCCCGACGATTCAGCGGGTCGAGCTTCGCGATCGGTCGAGTCGCCGCATCGTAGGTGGTCGACCAGCGATTGCCGCGCGGATCGACCAGCGCGAGTTCCGACGAGGCTGCATCGTAGACGGTCGTGGTCAGGTAGCCGAGCGCATCGAGCGTCGCGATGCGGCGATCGTCACGATCGTAGAGCTGCGTCGTCACATGGCCGTTGCCGTCTTGGGTCGTGACCGGGCGCCGCGCCGCGTCGTAGGTCCGCGTCACGATCCGTCCCAGCGGATCGATCGCGCTCGTGACCTGCCCCAGCGGATCGAAGACGCTGGTCGCGCGGTATCCTCGCGCGTCGAGGACCTCGATGCGCTGCCCCGCCGCGTCGAACCGGCTCGTCGTGCGCTGCCCCAGGGCGTTCTCGATGGCGATCGTGCGGCTCGCCCCGTCATAGACGTTCGTCGTGCGGTAGCCGCGGGAGTTTTCGGTAGCGATCGGCCGGCTCATCGCGTCGTAGTGCTGGGTCGTGCGACTGCCGAGCGGATCGATCGTGGCCGATGTCCTTCCCGCGAGGTCGTAGAGCGTGGTCGAGCGTTGTCCCCGAGCGTCTTCCGCGGCGATCGGCCGGTTCAGCTCGTCGTAGGTTCGCGTCGAGCGAAAGCCGAGCGGATTGATGCTTGCGACCGACCGACCGAGGGGATCGAAGTCGGTCGACGTCCGATCGCCGAGGGGATTCTCGCGAGCGATCGCTCGGCCGGCGGCGTCGTAGTGGCTCGTCGAACGGTACCCGAGCGGGTTTTCGGTGGCGACGATCCGTCCGTCACGATCGTGGAGGCTCGTCGTGCGCCGACCGAGCGGATCCTCCGACGCGCTCCGCCGCCCTGCCGCGTCGTAGTACTGCGAGGTGCGGAACCCGAGCGGAGTGAGCGTCGCGACCGCCTGACCGGCCGAGTCGTAGAGCGTCGTGCCGATGGCGCCCAATGGGTTGACGCTGGCGATCTGCCGCCGAGCGGCGTCGTACACCTGGGTCGCTCGATGCCCCAGCGCGTCGAGCGTGGCGATGTTTCGATTCGCCGCGTCGTAGACCG
>DMPQ01000305.1:302-3693 GCA_003455945.1 Planctomycetaceae bacterium | reverse complement strand
CGGTGATACCTACGCCGCGACGCCGAAGATGTGCACGCTCGAGGGCATGTTCATCCCCGAGCCGGTGATCAAGGTCGCGGTGAGCACCGCCGACAAGGCGTCGTCCGACAAGCTCGGCAAGGCGCTGCAGCGGTTCCGCAAGGAAGACCCGACCTTCCAGGTCTTCACCGACGAAGAGACGAACGAGGTGATCATCGCCGGCATGGGCGAGTTGCACCTGGACATCTACGTCGAGCGGATTCGCCGCGAGTACAAGGTCGAGGTGAACGTCGGTGCGCCGAAGGTGAGCTACCGCGAGACGCCGAGCCAGAACGCCGAGTTCAACTTCAAGCACAAGAAGCAGACCGGCGGTTCGGGTCAGTACGGTCACGTCGTCGGCGTGATGGAAGCGATGCCCGAAGACTCGAACGAAGCGTTCGTGTTCGAGGACAAGGTCATCGGCGGNNCAGTTCATTCCGGCGATCGAGAAGGGCTTCCGCTCGATGATCAACAAGGGGACGCTCGCCGGTTACCCGGTGACCAACCTGAAGGTCACGCTGCAGGACGGCTCGTACCACGACGTCGACAGCTCGGAAATGGCGTTCCAGATCACCGCGATCGGTTGCTTCCGGGAATACTTCCCGAAGACCAAGCCGGTGCTGCTGGAGCCGGTGATGCGAGTCGAGATCGAGGCTCCGGAGAACTTCCAGGGTCCGATCGTCGGCGACTGCACCGTCCGCCGCGGAATCATCGAGCACACCGAGCAGCGCTCGGACGGCACGACGCTGGTCGTCGCCGAAGTGCCGCTCGCCGAGACCTTCGGTTACGCGACCGACCTGCGCAGCATGACTCAGGGGCAGGGAACCTTCACGATGGAACTGAAGGGTTATCGCCGCGTCCCGGGGAACATCCAGGAAGAGATCGTCGCCGAGCGGAAGAAGGAACTGGTCAGCTCGAAGTGATCGGTTCGGCCTGCGGCCGATGACGAACGAACGACGAAGGGGAGCGCTCGCAAGAGGGCTCCCCTTTTTCGTTGCGCGAGCGGCGTCGTGCCGGATCGGCGACGGTGTCGCGGTTCGACCGGTTCGGTGGCGACGTCGGACCGGTCCACCACGAAGCTCACGAAGAGCGCGAAGGGACGAGCGAGATCGATTTCAGGAGCGAGCACGTCGTCGGTCGCGGGCCGCTCAATCACGAGGCTCGTCGTCGAGAGTGTCGCGGTCGAGAGCGTCGCCGTCGAGCGAGAGCGACTCTTCGGCGANNCGCTTCATCGGCGAGCAGCGATTCGGAATCGGATGGCGGTTCGGTCACCGACGTTCCGGACGGCGTCTCGTCCAGGTTCCCGTAGCGCGGCGGCAGGTCCTGCATCTCGGCGAGCGCGTTGCCGGCGGCGCGCTGTTCGGCTTCTTTCTTGTTCCGGCCCCACGCGGGAGCGTAGGTGATGTCGCCGACCTGAGCGGCGACGCGAAACGTCTTGGAGTGGTCGGGGCCCGATTCCTCGAGCAGATGGTAATGCGGCGGTCGACCATGGACGCGCTGCGTGTGCTGCTGCAGCTGACTCTTGTAGTTCGCCGCCGTCTCGCCCGCGACCGTCTCGTCGATCTCCGGAGCCAGATGCATGCGCACGAACCGAGCCGCCGCTTCGAAGCCGCCATCGAGATAGATCGCCGCGATCAGCGCTTCGAAGACATCGGCATGCAGACTCGCCGGGAGCGGCTGAGGCCCGCTCATTCCCTTGCCCAGGATCAGGTAGCGTTCCAGCTGGAGACGCTTGGCGACCTTGGCGCAGGTCTTGCGACTGACGACCGACGACTTGACCTTCGTCAGCTCCCCTTCCTGCTGCAGCGGATAGCGGCGGAAGAGTTCCTCGCACGCGACGAAGCCGAGGATCGAGTCGCCGAGAAACTCGAGACGTTCGTTCGAGGCGAGCCGATGATCGGCTCCCGACGCATGCGTCAGCGCGGCGACGAGCAGTTGTTGGTCGCGAAAGAGGTAACCGATCCGGAGCTGACAGGCGAGCAGCGGATCGTCCCCGGCGACGCCGTCGAAGGCGGGGGGCATCGGTCGGAGACTCCGGGAAGCTCCGCGTACCGAACACCAAGCTGTCGTTCCGCATCGGGAGCGAACGGTGCGAGGCGCCGAAGGAGCGAAGCGGGTGGGCGCTCGAGAGCGGAATCCCGGTCGTCTCGGGGCGGGCCGTCGGACAGCCCCGAGGCGATCGAGCAGACGCGCGTCGCGGCTGCCGTCTCTCGGTCCAGCAGGCTAAGTCGGCGTCCGGCGCGTGTCAACGCGCGGGGGTGGTAACCTTAGAGAGCACAGGGATTTTGGGGGAGGAAATGTGCTCCAGTCATCTTGCGACGATCTTCGGCGCCAGTACCCTACTGTCACGGACTCCGTCGCAACTTGCGTTGATTCGGCGTTCCCCTTCTCGATCCAGAACCCTTTGGTCGTGGAAACTCGGAGATTGACCATGGAATCGCTTCGACTGCTCGCTCAGGATGATGCCGCCGGCGGGTTTGCAGCCTTGTTTGTAATGTGCTGCTTTGGGCTCTTCTACCTGCTGATCATTGTTTTGGTGATTGCAGGGATGTGGAAGGTCTTCGTGAAGGCTGGCAAGCCAGGCTGGGCAGCGATTGTCCCGATCTATAACATGTATGTGCTGACCGAGATCTCGGGTAAGGAGATCCTCTGGTTCATCCTGACCTTCATTCCATGCGTGAATCTGGTCGCGCTCGTGATGATCTGCATCTCGCTTGCCGAGCGATTCGGCAAGGGAGCCGGATACGGCATCGGTCTCGCGCTTCTCTCGCCGATCTTCTTCCCGATGCTCGGCTTTAGCGATGCCCGATATACGCCTGGGAAGGGCTGATTCCAAACTGCGAGAACGATCTGGCAAAGCAGGGGAGAGGTGTGCTGGCACTTCTCCCCTCTTTCATTTCTTGACGCCGGCGATGCTCGAAGATACTTGAGTCTGATTTGTTGACCTAGCTTCAGGTCGCACTCCTGGTCAGGGACTTGCTTCGAATCAGCGATTAAATTGTATGTCGGTCGGTGGAATGTCGCTTGACTTTGACTGGTTATGAAAAGAACTAAGTCGAGGCGAGGTCGAATCGGAGCGGCAGATGTCGCTTCTCAATCACTTTCTCAATTGAAAGTCGCAGCTTTGATTTCGACATTGNNTCAGGCTGCGTCTATGGTCAGTTGTTGTTTGGATTTGACATGTGCCTTTAGACCGCAACCATCTCGCACTGGGGGGGGCACTTGGCGCGACTATTGCGAAGACCTTCGAGTCTCTAATGTCGCAATGGCGGCGATTCCGAGCGGTATTGCCAGTAGTAAATAGGATCCCAAGGGACAGCAGACCCCGATGAGCATAAATGCGCCTGTGGCCCCTAGTCGTTCTGGCTCATAT
>DMPQ01000305.1:0-266 GCA_003455945.1 Planctomycetaceae bacterium | reverse complement strand
AGCGGTGGAGTCGCAGTTTCCGATGTGGATGGCTGGGGCGGTTCAGCTGGCGGGTTTGGAGGCACTGGAAATGGCCTCATGCAATTAGGGCACTTGACGGTTTTTGCTGTGTACTTGTTGGGTATAGTCAGCAATTTTGAACAATGTGGGCAGTGCATGTTGGCTCGAAACTGGGTTTGGTTTTTATGTCGAACCTGGCGGGCGAGACACCGAGCATTACGTTCACAGTAACCGATGATGAACCGCCGGGCTATTGTCGGTCGTCC
>DMPQ01000382.1:245-3234 GCA_003455945.1 Planctomycetaceae bacterium | reverse complement strand
CGGGGCCACTTGATCTGACCGACACCGACCGCACCGTTGGTCGCCGAGGTGGAGGGCACGGGGGACCCCTGCGCTTGGCGCTTCGGGCTGGGGAGGGCACGGAGGACCCCTTGCTGACGCTGCGGGCTGGGAGGCACGGGGAGCGTGGGCGAACGAACCGAACCCTTGGTCAGCGAGCCGGCGGCGAATACGATGAAGCGGCCTTGGCCGGTCCGATTCCGCGAGCCGCTCGACGGTCGTCGGGAGCGCGGACCGCGCCGGGGCTCGAATTCATGCATCTTCCGATCACTTCCAGCGCGAGCAGTTCGATGACCAACGGATCCGCACGGAAAGGAGAGGCCGACGTCGATGGCTTCTCGGATTCCGCAGCCAAGTCGCACGGCACTTCGTCCTTCGCCAAGATCCGTCAGGGGATCCTGCTGACCGTGCTCGCGGTCGCCCTCGTCCTGTTGGCTTGGGAGTACCTGGTGGTGCAGCCGGGCTACAAGCGAGCCAACGAAATGCTGGCTCAGCTTGCCGACGACTTCACCTCGGCCAGCTTCATCGAAGTCAACGGCGACAAGGATGGTCAGGGAATTCGCCCCGAGTTCCTCGAGGCGACGATTCACGAGCAGATCGGTTTCGCGCCGCAGGAAGTACGGAAGTTCGGCGATGTCGAGTTCCAGATCTTTCGTTGGCGACGATGGAATCTGAAGACGTTCGAGGTCGGAGTCGCGTTCGCCGCGCGCGGACCTCAGAAGGTCAAGGTCTTCACCAACTTCTACGAGAACGTCGCCGACATCCCGTCCAATCCGGCCGGCGCGATCGAGACGCCTGCCGAACGCCTCTCGGGGCTCCCCGATTCGCTCCCCTCCGGCGCCACGGCTCCGGGAGCCGGCGGTGGTGGGGCGCGTCGCGAAGGTCAGGAAGGGGGCGGACGCCGCCGACGTCCCGAATCGGCCGAGACGGAGACCGAGACGGGGACCGAGTCCGGCACGACCGAACAGTCTTCCGGCGACGAGGGCGCTGCCGCCGACGGAGCGGCTCCGGCCGGAGACGGCTCGACCGAGGCGCCGGCCGGTGACGGCTCGGGGGGAGCGAGCGAAACGCCCGCCTCGACCGATCCCGCTTCGCCTCCCGTGCCGGACGGGACCGCCGGAACGTTGCCGATCGAGAACTGAGGCCGAACGAAAAAACGAGCTTCTCGACCCGGAGCTCCTCGACCGAACGGCGCGTTTCGAGCGCGTAGCGACTCGAGCGCCGTTCGTCGTCTTCGCTCGAACCGCGAGCGTTCCGAACCGAGCGACCTTGCGGAGCGACCATGGGGATCCGCTTCTACTGCCCGCACTGCGACCGACGCCTGCACGTCAAGGAGTTCCTGGCGGGGCGGCGCGGCATCTGTCCGCACTGCGATGAAGGGATCGTGATCCCGAACGAGTCGTCGATCGCCGGCGAGGAGGACGAGGGGGAAGAGGAGCGGGCGACGGCGACGGCCGTCCCGCCTGGAGGCGATCCCGCACCACCTCGTCGTGACGGGGCGACTCCGCGGACCGGCGGTGAGCGAGCCGCGAAAGGGACCGCCGGCCACCGCTCGCGCGAATCTCACGAGCCTCCGGGAGCGGCGGAACGCTCCGACGTGCTCGGTGACGTCGCGATCGAACTGGTGACGATCGGTGATCCGAACGATCCGGTCGATGCGGCGCCGCACCTGCTCTGGTACGTTCGTCCGGTCACCGGTGGGCAATACGGACCGGCGGACGGAACGACGCTGCGACGCTGGCTCGGCGAAGGGCGAGTCGCCTCGGATACGTTGGTCTGGCAGGAGGGATGGGACGAGTGGCGCGAGGCGCGGCTGGTCTTCGAGGGGGCCTTCGGAGCACCTCCGACTCCCCCTGCCCCGAAACCGCCGGCCGCGCCGCGCGAATCGTCGCGGGGAACCTCGGCCGGTCGCGAGACGTATGGACAGGACCGGACGATCGGGCCGCTCGACCCGGCCAAGGAAAAGCTGCTCGACTATCGTCTGCGCCGCTCGCGAAATCAGGGGCGACAGTGGCTGGCGGTCGTCCTGCTCGGGCTGCTCTGCGTCGGCCTGATCGTCCTGTTGGGGTTCGTGCTGAGACAGAGTTTCTGAGCGTCGGGTGAATCGCCGCGACGGCGAACGCGATGCTCGGTCGGAACATTTCGGAGAACGAAACGATGCGTATGCGGATGCGATCCGTCGGGGCGATGCTTGTCGCCGCGGCGATCTGGAGTCTGACCGGCCTGGTCTCGATCGGAAGCGCGGTCGCCGGCGACGACGTCGTGCTGGGCGAAGGGAAGATGAGTCTGATCGCGCCGGACGGCTGGGTCTCGAAGGAACCTCGTACCAACATCGTCGAGGTCGAGTTCGAGATCCCGGGAGTCGAGGACAAGGCGGCCGGGCGTCTGACGATCATGGCGGCCGGCGGCTCGGTCGAACAGAACGTCGAGCGCTGGGAAATGCAGTTCGTCGAAGGGAAGGATGCGACGGTCGAGATGGCGGAGATGGGCTCGGTGAAGATCCACCTGGTCGACCTCGCCGGCACGTTCAAGGAATCGTCGGGCGGTCCGCTGGGGCGTGTGACCGAGCGGCCGAACTACCGGATGCTCGGCGCCATCCTGCAGGCGCCCGGTGCGCCGACCTACTTCATCAAGCTGACCGGCCCGGCCGAGACGCTGGCGGCCAACGAAGAGGCGTTCAAGACCTTCGTCAAGAGCGTGACCACCCCCGAGAAGTGATCGACGCCGCCCCTCGGAACTCCGCGGCGGATTCGGACGTCAACGAAGCGAGCCGGCTCGGATNNCCGCTCCGTCGCAACCGCCGCCGCCGACCGCCGCCCTACGGATCAACTCGGGCGACCCGGCGGACGCTCTCCACTTGCCGACGAGCCGACCGACTGAGGCTGGCGGTAGCGAGCCAGTTCGCGATCGAGCACTTCCTTGCGGCGCTGCGCGATCGAGTCGCGGAGGTCGGCGATCTCGTCCGACACCT
>DMPQ01000382.1:0-185 GCA_003455945.1 Planctomycetaceae bacterium | reverse complement strand
GCCGAGACGCTGACGGTTCGGCGACGAACGGGGTCGAGGGGCGCTGAACGAGCGGCCTCGCCTCGTCCGCAGCGCGACGATCATCGCCCCCCGTTCGCAGCTCGGCGGATCTCCGGAGCTCCACGGTGCGCTCGGCCGGCGAGGCGAGCGGTTCGATCGGCAGCGGCGCCTGATGGCGGCCGGCG
>DMPQ01000203.1:5918-20122 GCA_003455945.1 Planctomycetaceae bacterium | reverse complement strand
CCCGGCGATTCATCGCCGGGTGAGAAGGTTCTCGGGGCGAAATCCGTAAGTCCCGTCAGGGACGACAGAACGGCGTCTTGATACGTTCGGCCATCGGAACCGACGAGAAGTTCTTTCGTCCCTGTCGGGACTCTCAATTGCGGAGGTTCGCCGAGGACGCCCCACCGATAAATCGGTGGGCTATTGTCGGCCGTCCCTGACGGGACTCGATGCGTTCGTAGTCCACCGCGATTCCCAGCCGTTCCCCGTGCCTCTCCTCCCCGTGCCTCTCCCCGCCGCTCACTCCCCTCGCGCCTCGCGACGAGCCGCTTCGAGGACTTCCGCGATCGCGACCGGAGCGCCGCCCCGTTCCTTGCTCAGGTCGGCCGCCGACATGAAGGCGTATAGCTCCAACGTCTCGGCCGGCTCGACCGGNNGCCGCCGAGCGAGCGGATCTCCTTGCTGCCGTACGCGACGCCTCCGTAACCCGACGCTCCCTTGCGGATCCCGCGGAAGCTGCCGATCCGCCCGTCGCTCCAGCGCCCCACCGCGACATCGAAGTCGTCGCTCGACAGGCGCGCCACGCTCTCGCAGCCCGGCCCCATCACGGTGTACAGGATCTCGACGCCGTGGATGCCGTACCAGTAGAGCTCGGGATGCGTCGGCTCCAACGAACAGGGGCTGTACGCCTCGCAACCGAGCACCTCACCCGCTTCACCTTTCCGAGCCCCTTGCGGGCCGGCCGAGAACCGCAGACTCGAGGACGAGAAGACGGGGACGNNTGACGGTACTGCTCGAGATGCAGCCGCCCATCGTTCGTTTCGAGGAGCACGACGTCGCACTGCTCGAGGAGCGCGGGAATCGAATCGACGATCGTCACGCCCAGGGTTCGGATCTTCTCGACGTAACCCGGGATCCGTTCGACGCTCGACGGAATGTCGGCACTTCCGTGCGGATAGGCGACGGTGACGCGGAACCCGGCCACCTCGGGTGACGGCGACGCCGCGTTGAACAGCTCGGTGAACGCGATGCTGTGACTGGTGTCGAGTCCGATGATGCCGATCCGGATCGGATCGTCCGCGCGAGCGGCGGTCGGTGCGGCGAAGAACGTGCAACATGCGAGTGCGGCGAACAGCAGCATCGCGCGGCGCCGAGACAACCGTCCGATCGACGGGAACGATCGAGCGTCAAGCGAGCGAGGAGCGGACATCGGCGAGACTCCGTGGCGGGAAGAGCGACGGGACGCGGCGCGCAAGGGGATTCGCGTGCCGAGGGAGGAGGAAACGACACGCGGGATCGCTCCCTCGGTCATTCTCGGTCCGCCTTATCGTAGCCGACGCCGACGGGGCGCCACGAGTCACCGCCGGATCGGGACGTGTGACGGGAAGCCATGTCGAACGCGACTTCCGCATCGCGGGCGGGCATAATGCGGCTCCCACCCTGCCTTCGCCCGATTCGGAGGTCCCACCATGGCCCGCACGCCGACGACGCGGCGCGACTCGCTTGCGTCCGATGCTCCCCGCTTCGCCACGATCGCAACTCGCGCAGGAACGGCGCGACGGATGCGGACGTTCTCGGTCGCGGCTTTCGTCATCACGCTGGTCGCTGTTGGAGCGAGGTCGGCCACCGCCGACGACTCGCTGTCGGGAGCGACCTATCGAGTCGGCATCGCGCAGGTCGACGTCACGCCGACGACGCCGATCCGACTGAACGGCTTCGGCGGACGGCGTAACGAGGCGAGCGAGACGGGAGAGCGGATCGCGGCGACGGCGATGGCGATCGCCTCGGAGCACGGCGAGCCGATCGTGCTCGTCACGCTCGACAATCTCGGCATCCGCATGACGATGGTCGACGAAGTCGCTCGGCGCGTCGCGGAGAGTCACGGCCTCGCGGCCGAGCGACTGTCGATTGCCTTCACGCATTCGCACTGCACGCCGAAGGTCGACGGGGCGTGCGACACGATCTTCAGCACGCCGATTCCCGAGGAGCATCAGCAGCGGATCAGCGCGTACACCGCCAAGCTGACCGATGATCTGACGTCGGTCGTCCGTCAGGCGCTCGACACGATGACTCCGTCGAAGCTCGCCTGGTCGGTCGGCTCGGTCGGCTTCGCGATGAACCGTCGCACGGCCGGCGGGCCGGTCGATCACTCGTTGCCGGTCCTCGCCGTCTTCGGTCTCGACGGTTCGCTTCGGGCGATCCACACGACCTATGCGTGTCACTGCGTCACGCTCTCTTACGACAAGGTCAACGGCGACTGGGCCGGTTACGCGCGGATCGCGATCGAGCGGCGGCATCCGGGATGCCGAGGGTTGATCTCGATCGGCTGCGGCAGCGATTCGAATCCCGATTCGGGAGTGACGGGAGACGGCGAGGCGGTCGCGGCGGCGCAAGGGGACGAGATCGCGAAGGAGGTCGACCGACTGCTCGCGCTAGGCCTGACGCCGCTGTCGGGCGAGCCGTCGGCGGCAGCCGCGATCGTGCCGTTGCCTCTGGCGCCGCTCCCGGATCGCGCGACGCTCGAAGCGCTCGCGGCTCAGGAGTCGCCCGCCGGATTCAACGCGCGGCATCAGCTCGCGCAGCTCGACGCCGGACGGCCGCTTGCCGACCGGATCGATTACGTCATCCGCAGCTTTCGCTTCGGCGACGAACTGGCCATGGTCTTTCTGGCCGGCGAAGTCTGCGTCGACTATGCGCATCGCCTGAAGCGAGAACTGAACGTCGAGCGATTGTGGCCGATCGCTTATGCCAACGACTTCTGTGCCTACATTCCGTCGGAGCGACTGCTGAGCGAAGGGGGCTACGGCGGCGGCGCCGAGACGGTCTACTTCGCGCTCCCGACGACGCTCGCTCCCGGTCTCGAACAGACGATCGTCGACGAGGTGAAGCGGCAGTTGCCCGAGTCGTGGCAGGTTCCGCCGGGGACCGACGGCATCCCGCCGAGCGATGTCGAAAGTTCGCGTCGCAAGTTTCGGATCGATCCGCGATTCGAGATCCGCGCGGCGGCCTCCGAACCGGCGATCGCCGATCCGGTCGCGATCGACTTCGCTCCTGACGGGAGTCTCTGGGTCGGCGAGATGACCGATTATGCGAGACCGGTCGACGGGGAGTTCGTTCCGTCGGGACAGGTACGACGGCTGCACGACCTGGACGGCGACGGGACGTACGAGACGAGCGTCGTCTTCTGCGACGGACTGCGATTTCCGACCGACGTCAAGGCGTGGCGCGACGGCGTGCTGATCTGCGACGCGCCGCATGTCCTGCTGGCTCGCGATACCGACGGGGACGGGCGAGCCGACGAACGGCGGTTGCTGCTGGACGGCTTCGCGACCCACAATCCGCATGCCCGCGTCAACAGTCTGCGTTGGAGCCCCGACGGCTGGCTGTACGGCAGCTGCGGGCTGTTCGGCGGATCGATCACGGTGCGGCGCGACGATGCAGCCGGAACGATCGTGACGGCCGACTATCCGCTCGGCGGGCGCGACTTCCGCTGGAAGCCGGACACCGGCGAGTTCGAAGCGGTCACCGGGTCGACTCAGCAAGGGCGTGCCCGCGACGATCGGAACCGCTGGTTCGGCTGCGACAACGGAACGTTGCTGCGTCATTATCCGTTGTCGGCGGGACGAGCCGAACGGGCTCCCTGGCTCGACGCCCCGCCGAGCGCCGTCGATCCGACGGTGATCGATGCGCCGGGGACCCTGTATCCGTCGGGGCCGCTCGTCACCTTCGCCCTGTCGGGCCCGCCCGGCCGACCGACGAGCGCGTGCGGTCTCGAGATCCTCCGTGACGGCGGCTGGCAAGGCGATCTCGACGGCAGCTCGTTCACGTGCGAGCCGGTCAATCAGCTCGTTCATCGGCGCGTCCTGGCAACGGCCGGAACGCGTATCGAGGCGCGGCGTTCTGCCGAGGAACGGGAGCGCGAGTTCCTGACGTCGACCGATCGTTGGTTCCGTCCGGTGCAGGTCCGCGCGGCTCCCGACGGAACGCTGTTCGTCGTCGACATGGTGCGCTACGTCATCGAACATCCGCAGTGGATTCCGGACGAGACGCGGGCGCGAACGAACGTCTTCGCCGGCCAAGGGCTCGGCCGGCTGTGGCGGATCGCCGAGCGGGAACGCTCGGCAGTGCGCGACGCGGACGATCGAGCCTATGCCCTCTTCGCCACCGGTTCGGATGACGGCCTGATCGCCGCGCTCGGCTCGTCCCGCGGCGCGCTGCGCGATCTGGCTCATCAGGTCCTGCTCTGGAACGAGCGTGACGATCTGGCGGCGCGGATCCTCGAGGTCGCCGCCTCGGCCGGTTCCGCCGCGGCTCGGGCGCAGGCCTTCGCCCTGCTGGAACAGCTCGACCGGTTCGATGCGGCGGCCGCCGCGCGTCTGGCACGGGAACCCGATCTCGCCGCGATGCTCGATATCGTCTCGGACGAGACGATTCGTCGAGCGATCGATCTCGATGCCGCCAGCGCAGCGTTCGATGTCGCGACCGTCGATGCGGTCGCCGTCCGTCTGACCGCCGAGGATGCCGCGTCGGGAGACGCACGGCGAATCGCTCGCGCTCTGGAGCGACTGGATCGATGGAGCGATCCTTACGATCGTCATGCCGTCCTTGCGGCGATCGACGACGCAGGGCGTGCGATCTGGCGCCGCGAGACGCTGCGGCATCTGATCGAAGCGAATCTCGAGTTGCCCGATGATCTGGCGCGCGCGATCGTCGGCCCGATCGATCGGCCGGCGGCGGATTGGCCGACACTCTTCGACGAATCGCTGCATCAGATCGGTCCCGAAGCGATCGAGTCGAGACGTTTCGACCGCCTGTTCGCGCGACTCGATCGCCTTCGCGGAGCCCCGATCGATTCGTCGGCGCTCGCCCCATCGACACGCGAACGACTGGATCGGATGCGCGAGTCGGACTTCGCCGCGCTCGATGCGGGGACCGACGACGCTGATCGTGCGGCCGAGCGACTGATGCTGTTCGGCTGGGCGATCGACGATCTCGACGAACGGCTGCTCGATCGGCTCCCCCCTCGTTATCCCGCCGCGACGCAGTTGGCGGTGATCGATCGACTGGCGCGACGCGGCGATACGGTACCGAGAGAACTGGTCGAGCGACTGCGGGGAGCGAGTCCGGCGCTTCAGGAGCGGGCGATCGATCGCTGGCTCGAACGCGACTCGACGCGTGCATCGTGGCTCTCACTCGTTCGCGACGATGCGGACTTCGCCGCCTGGATGACTCCGGCGCAGCGCGATCGGCTGCTCGAGTCGCTGGAGGAAAAGGAGCGAGTCGAACTGATCGCCGCCTGGCGGTTGCCGACCGATCCCGATCTTTCCGAGGTGGTCGAGCGCTACTTGGCCGTGGCGCAGACCGAGGGGTCGGTGGCGGCGGGAGCGGTCGCGTTCGAGAAGCACTGCGCCGCCTGTCATGCGCCGGGCGACGGGAGCGCGAGACTGGGGCCCGATCTTGCAGCGCTCAGTCAGCCGTCGATCGAGAGTCTGGTCGATTCGATCCTGCAGCCGTCGCGCGACATCGACGCGAAGTACCGGAGCGTGACGGTCGAGACGGATGACGGACGGACGATCGTCGGATTGCTGCTCGAGGAAGGGGCGACGGCGGTCCGAGTTCAGACTTCTCCGACCGAACGGACCTCGGTGCCGCGCGAGAGCATCGTCGAGATCGCGGCGCGACGCGTCTCGTTCATGCCCGAACGTCTCGACCGGACCCTTTCGCCCGAAGAGCTGCGGGACGTGATCGCGCTGCTCCGTTCGCGGCGGACGCCGTTCAAGGAGCTTCCCGGGAACGAACCGCGTCCGATCGCGGTTGCGGCCCAAGGAGAGACCGAACTTCCGGCGACGGCGGCCGAGATTCGCGGGGGCGACATCGCGATCGAACTCCCGCGCGGCAATGTCGGTTGGTGGCACTCGGAGCAGGATTCGACCGCCTGGACGATCGATCTGTCGCGCCAGGGGCGATACCGGGTAGCGATCGACTACAGCTGCGCCCCGGGGAGCGACGGGAATCGCCTGGAAGTCCGCTTCGTTTCGGAACTCGGATCGCCCGTCGCGTCCTCGTTGGCGACGACGATCGAGTCGACCGGGGCTTGGGATCGGTACCGCGATCAGGAGCTCGGAACGGTCGAACTTCCGGCGGGGCGACTGAGGCTGGAAGTGCAGGGTTCGGCGGGGCAACAGGGGGCGTTGTGCGACCTGTTGCGGGTCCGTCTGGAGCCGATCGAAGCGGAGTAGCGCGATCGGCGCAAGCCGCGTTGGCGTCCTCGGCGGCGGGGGGTTATGATCCCGTCGACTCGCCCGCCGGCCTCCGAGGCCCGGCGGCTCTTGCCGAACGGGGTCCGCCTGTCCCCGAAGAATCGATGCGCGACCGCCTGCGGGATCGACCCGTCCCCTCGCGGTGCGAGACATCGACGCGAGCCGACTTATCGACGAGCCGACCGAATGGATCTTTCGCCGTCCTCGCCCGACGAATCGACCTCCGCCAGTCTGATCGCCGAGGCGCGTCGCCATCTGCCGGATGCCTGGCGACGGATTCACACCGTCTACGGCCCGCTCGTCTATGCGTGGTGCCGCGAGTGGCGAGTCCCCGAGCAGGATGCAATCGATCTGGTGCAGGACGTCTTCCGCGCGGTGATCCGGAATCTCGACACGTTTCGGCATCAGCCGGCGGTCGACGGCAAGGTTCGGGCCGGATCGTTCCGCGGCTGGATCTGGACCATCACGCGCAACAAGGTGCGTGACTATCGGCGGCGGAGTCCGCGGCGGCCGCTGGCGATCGGCGGCAGCGAGATCCAGCAGCAGCTGCTGCAGATTCCGGCGGACGAATCCGAGAGCACCGACGGAGCGGAACCTCGATTCGGCGAACTGGTCCGGCAGGTCCTGCGTCTGATCCGCGACGAGTTCGAATCGCGGACCTGGGACGCGTTCTGGCAGGTAACGGTCGACGGTCGCTCGGCCGGCGACGTCGCGGAACGTCTGGGGATGAGCGAAGGGGCGGTGCGTCAGGCGAAGTATCGGGTGCTTCGCCGTCTGCGCGACGAACTCGAGTCGGTCGGCTGAAGCGACTCGGCGGAGTCGAAGCGAGACGCCATGAGCTGGTGGAATCCGTTTCGGTCGCGACGACGCGCCGCTCCGTGTCCTGCCGATGCGTCGTTGATCGACGTGCTGGTGGCGCGAGCCGACGATCGGACCGCGGCGTCGATCCTGGATCATCTGGAAGGTTGCGACCGCTGTCGCGAACGGGCTCGCCGACTGGAACTCGAACTCGGTGACGACTCGCTGCTCGAGGGGCTGCGCACCGGAGGCTCGTCCCGCTTCGGCACCGAAGAAGGACTCCGTCTGGCGATGCTCGGTCTGCGGGTCGTCGAGAAGGACTACCTGATCGGAGTCGATCCGAGCGACGGATTCGGAACGTCGGACGGCGGCCCGATGCAGGACGCCGCGAGTCCCGACGACCGTTCGTCGATCGACGATGCCCCAGCCTCTCGCGACCACGACGGCGGCGGTTCGCCGTCGACGGTCGAGCCGTTCGGAAAGCTGCCGTTCCGCGCTCGCGATTATCTGCTGATGAACCGAATCGGTTCGGGGGGAGCGGGAACGGTCTATCTGGCGCTGCACACCAAGTTGCGACGTCGGGTCGCGGTGAAGCTGCTGCGCGAGAGCGGCGGGACGACCTCGTCGCGGCTGCTCGCCGACGAAGCCGAAGCGGCCGGTTCGGTCGATCATCCGTCGATCGTGCGCGTGACCGATGCGCTCGTCGAAGCGGGGCATCGCCTGTTGGTGATGGAGTATGTCGACGGCTGGAACTTCTCGCAGGTCGTTTCGCGTTACGGCCCGCTGAGCGTCAGCGATGCGCTGCTCGTCGTTTCGCAGGTCGCGCTCGGCATGGACTTTGCGCACCTGCAGGGGCTGATCCATCGCGATCTGAAGCCGTCGAACCTGATGCTCGCTCGCAACGGCTCGGTACGGATCCTCGATCTCGGCCTGGCGAGATCGCGACGGCGCCCCGCTGCCTGGGACTCGCGATCGGGGACGCCCGGCACCCTCGGCTATGCCGCTCCCGAACAGCTGGCCGACGCCGACGCGTCGGATCAGCGTTCCGACATCTACAGCCTGGGCGGCACGTTCTTCCGACTGATTACCGGTCGGATCCCGATGGCGACCGCTCTCGGCGGCAGTGCGGACGACGACGAGTTGCGCGAGGCGGAACTGCGACTGCATCGGCGGCAACTTCCCGAAGGGATCGTCGAGTTCTATCGCCGGATGACGGCGACCGATCCGAATCGGCGATACGACGACATGCTGCAGGTCGTGGCCGAAGCGGAACGATTGCGGGGCGTGGCGGACAGCCGGGCTCCTTGGTCGGTCGAAGGGGACGAGGCGAAGGAGATCGCCGAAGCGCTCGGACGACTCCGGCGGCGCTGCGGCGTCGAAGCGGAACGAGGGGTTCGCGGCGAGAGTCGCTCGGACGAACGACTCGACGAGCGGCTCGAAGAGCAACTCCGCTCGGCGCGCTCCGATTCCCGACGGTGGATCGCATCGCGTCTGGCCCCCGCGCGCACCGATGCCCTCGGTCGCATGAGACGCTGGGGAGCGATCGGCGGTTCCGTCGCGCTCGGTGCGGCGCTGCTGCTGATCGCACCGCGATTGCTCCCCTGGCCGCGGCTCGCTCCCCCTCCGGGACGCCTGGCCCGATCGACCTTCGACGAAGGCCGATCGTCGAGTCGGGAACGGAACGAACGCGATGACTCGTCGACCTCGGAATCCGATTCGGCATCGGCCATCGTGCTGCCGCTCCCGGAACGTTCGAGCATCACGCTCGAGCAACTGCCGGTGAACGACCTGCTCTGGTCCGAAGGTCCGATCGACCGGATCCTCGCCTGTTCCGATCACCTGATCGTCGGCTTTCCGGTGGATGAGCATGGAGGGCCGCTGTTGTGGCCGACCGGTCGGAAGCTCGAGATGGCGTTCTCGATGCCGGCACCGACCGCGTCGGGCGAGGCGATTCGAGCGATCGCTCATGACCCGACGCACGACGAACTGCTGCTGGTCGATCGGAGCGGCGTGATCGTCCGTTACGGCAACGAAGCCCGACGACTCGAAATGCTTCGTCCGAGCGAACTGCGAGGGGGGCTGGTACGCCCGCTGACGAACGGCGAGCGGCTGATCGTCGTCACCGCCGGCGAGCTGCTGTTGACCGATCGAGCGGGCGAAACGGTCATCGCGCGATTGCCGCTGACGGGGACCGTGATCGACGCACGAACGTCGCTCGACGGCTCGTGGTTGGCGCTGCGATCGGGGGATCGCGGGGCATTGCGGTTGGTCCGGATCGACGGTGATCGACTCGTATCGCTCGGGGAGATCCCCGATGCGACGCTCGACCCTCACGAGTGCTTCGGCTTCGCTCCGGATCGAGCCGAGTTGCTGCTCGGCTTCGGCCGCCTGCTGCGGCGCTATCCGCTGGAGAGTCTCGTCGATACGAACCGGGCGGACTCCGAGGGACCGGGCTCAGTCCCCTCGAACGCCGACTCGCCGGGCGCGACGGACGCGAGCGTCACGACCTTGAAGTCGGCGTTCGAGAGCGAGCTGATCCGGTTGGAGGATGGCGAGACCGACCCGCTCGGCTCGGTCGCCAGCGCCTGCACGTTCTGCCGCACCCGCCCCTGGATCGCGTTCGCGACCGGAGAGGGGAATCTCGAAGTGTGGGACTATCGCCACGGAAGGCGGCTGGCGAAGATCTTCGCCGGTTTCGGGCCGGTCGATCATCTGGCCTTCGATGACGCGGGGAACCGATTGGCGATCGTCGAGAAGAATCGTCTGTCCGTTCGCGACGTCGCGGCGCGCGACCGCTGATCGATGCCCCCCGACAATGAGAGACGGGGGGTTCGAGCCCGCAGCCGAGCGGTCGGGGAAAAAAACAAGCCGCCGCCGGGGGCAGGTCGGCGACGGCTTGCGGAACCTCGAAAGGCTCCGTACCGGTACGAGGTAGAAAACGCACGAACGTCACACGACTTTTTCATTCGACGACACCATTCCGATTGACGCCGACACGAACGCGACGATGAGCGACCTTATCGCCGCTCACCGTCGCGGATCGCCTCACTGCAGCCGATTCACGGTCCGTTCGAGGCAGTCGCAGCGGGAAGCGTGATCGCGGTTCGACCGATCTCCCGAAACGATCCTCGCCGGCTCGACGAGTCACCGATGCCTGACGCAGATGCCGACCGGTCGCTTCCGTTCTTCGGCCGCCGCCTGTTGGTGGTGACCGATGTTCCGTTCTGGCGTCGCCGCAACGGTTCCCACGCGCGGATCGCGACGCTGCTCGCCACCTTGGCGGGTCGTGGGTTTCGCACCCGAGTCCGAATGCTCGGTCAGTTCGATCGCTCGGAGCGGCGCCGGGCGATCGAATCCGGGTCCCCCTGCGAGTGGTCGTTCGACGAGCGCTGGTTCGATCGCCTCGGTCGGACCGTATCGAACCTGTTCGGCGGTGGTCGCTCCGAGGCGCCGGAGGGCGTGTCGGTCTCTCGGGCGAGCGACTCCGGCTCACCGACACCGTCGTCGGAGTCCGAACCGTTCGCGTTGCCCGATCCGATCCCTCGATTTCTCGACCCGCGACATGGGATTCGCTTCGCAGCGGAGGTGGGGGCGTTTCGCCCGGATGTCGTGCTGATCGAGTACCTCTCGCTCGCGTCATTGCTCGACCATCTGCCGTCGACGATCGAGCGGCCGATCACGCTGCTCGATGCGCACGACGTGCTCAGTTCGCGTCATCGAGCGGCGTTGGCGCGGGGCGAGACGAGTTGGTTGGCGATCGACGAAGGGACCGAACTCCGCTGGGCCGGACGTTTCGATCTGGTCGCCGCGATCCAGTCGCCGGATCGGGACTTCTTCGCGCGAGCGCTGGGGGATCGAGCGATCGAGGTCGGCCACGGCCTGATCGGCCCGACACTTCCCGGTCGCGAGGGTGGGGACTCGGTCCGCTTCGGCATGTTCGCCGGGGATGGTCAGGCGAATCGGCGAGGAGCGATGTGGCTGATCGAACAGGTCTGGCCGCGGGTTCGCGAGGCGTTGCCGACGAGTGAACTGGAACTGGCGGGAACGCTGCAGATCGATCGTTCGGTCGAGGCCGAAGGGGTGGTGCGACGAGGTCCGGTCGATCAGCCGATCGATTTCTACCGGAGGATCGACGTCGCTCTGAACCCGGTCGATTTCGCGTCGGGGCTGAAGATCAAGAGCGTCGAGGCGCTGGCGTTCGGGCGGCCGTTGGTGACTCGTGCGGCCGGAGCGATCGGGCTCGAAACGGCGGATGGCCGAGCGGTGCTGCGCGGGGATGATCCGGCGTCGTTCGCGGAGGCGATGATCGAGCTGGGGAGGTCCGCATCGATGCGGGAAGCCGCCTGCCAGGTGGCTCGGAACGAGGGGGCGAGGTGGAGCCCGGAACGGGTGGTTGCGGGACTCGAACACCGGCTCATCGCACTGCTGGCGGAACGCCGACCGACGACCGCAAGTCGTTGATTCTCGGTCACTTGCGACGACCTCGACAGGATCGGCACAAGCGCTGCGGACGGTGGAATCGGGACGATTCGGATGAACTTCCCTTCCGTCGCGATCCGAATATTCGAGGAGGCGTTCGTCGGGTTTCGGGGCCGCATTCCTCCCACCGCCTCCTCGCTTCCCCGTGGATCTCACCATGACGCAGTTGTCGATCGTCGTCGCCTGCTTCGGCCGGACCGATCTGTTGGAAGAAAGTCTGGTGGCGGTGCTTCAGCACCGGCCGGCCGATTCCGAGATCGTCGTCGTCCATGACGGGCGCTATGCCGATCCGTATGACCTGAAGGACGAAGTCCGCTTCGTCACCGTCCCCTCCGGTTCGGGCTGGGTCGAGTCGCTGGAGGCGGGATGGCGAGCGGCTCGCGGCACCGTCATCCATCTGCTCGGAGCCGGCGTAGTGCCGGACGAAGGGTGGACCGAAGGGGTGACGACCGAGTTCCTCGATCCGGCCGTCGGAGCGGTCGTGCCGGTGGTCCGCGAAGCGAGTCGCCCGGAGCGTCTGCGCTGCGTCGGAGTCGATCTCGGCCCGATGCTGGGGCATCGCCTGATCGCTGCGGGGCGGTTGGATGATCCGAGTCGAATTGCGCGCTGCCGGCCGCTCGGACCGAGTCTGGCCGCCGCGTTCGTTCGCCGACAGGCGCTGGTCGATGTCGGCGGTCTGTCGAGCGAGTTCGGAGACGATCTGGCCGACCTCGATCTGGCTCGACGTCTGGAGGAAGCGGGATACGACGTCGCCGTCGCGAAGGAATCGGGGCTGCGGGCCGATCAGGTCGATCGACCGGCTCGACGCTGGACCGATCGAGGGCGAGCCCATCAGCGACTGATCCGGAGTTGGCCGGGGATCGCGAACTGGCGTCGGCCGATGGCCAGTCTGTGGCAGATGACGATCGAAACGCTCGCGTCGCCGCGCGATCCGCGCCGTCTGGCGAGCGTCTGGGGTCGACTGAGCGAGCTGCGACGAGGAGCCGAACCGACCGCCGTCGAAACCGACGAGTCGGCTCAGGTCCTGTCGCTGGACGACCACCGCCCGCGCCGCGAATCGTCGGAGCGATCGGAATCGCGCCGCCGCGCCGCCTGAGATCCTATCGTCGTCGTGCGACCGATCCCGGTCGCAGCTGACCGGTTATGCCTCTTCGTGGCCCCGGCTCGTCCCGAGNNCGAGGCCGAGGCAGGTTTCGGTGCGCTGCTGTCCTCGGCTCGAAGCATGACCGGTGTCCGAGCGAACCCTACCTCGGGCACGGAGTGCCCGGGGCCACCTTGCCCTGCGCGCAGGGTTCTTCATTCGCACGGCGTCAGCGTCTAGGCTGCGGAGTCAACGAAGCTCTCCCCGCACCTCCACGCCGGACCCTGCCTGATGTCTGCCGCTTCTGCCGCCGCGAACCTGTCGTCGTCCGTCGATCCGTGGTCGCGCGTGCCGAGCGATCCGCGAGCGTGGCGAGGGATCGACCAGGTCCCGTCGCCGGCGCTGCTGGTCGTTTCGGAACTGCTCGACGAGAACATCGCGAAGATGATCGCGATCGCCGGAGGTCCGAATCGTCTGAGGCCTCACTGCAAGACGCACAAGTGCGCGGCGGTGATCGCTCGGGAGCTGTCGGCCGGGATCGACAAGCACAAGTGCGCGACGATCGCCGAAGCCGAGATGCTCGCTGCGGCCGGCGTGCGCGACGTCTTTCTCGCCTATCCGCCGGTCGGCCCGAACATCGCCCGAACGATCCGGTTGGCGGAGGTGTTCCCCGAGACGACGTGGCGCGTGTCGGCCGATCATCCGCAGCCGCTCGAAGAGCTCGCCGCCGCGGCTCGCGCCGCCGGCCGAACGATCGGCGTGCTGGTCGATCTCGATCCGGGAATGCACCGGACCGGCCTGCCGATCGGCGAACGAGCCGCGGAACTCTATCGGCGCTGCGCCACCCTCGACGGCGTTCGAGCCGATGGTTTCCAGCTGTACGACGGGCATCATCGTCAGCTCGACCCGTCCGAGCGAATGGGGGCGGTGCGTCAGGTCTGGGACCAGGCGGCGTCGCTGGCCGATCGGCTGACGGCCGAAGGGTACGACGTGCCGAGAATCGTCGCCGGCGGGACCGGAAGCTTCCCCTGCTTCGCGGCGATCGACGACAAGCGTCTGGAGCTCTCTCCCGGAACGGTCGTCTTTCACGATGCCGGTTATCTGAGTGCCTTTCCCGATCTCCCGTTCGTTCCGGCGGCGCTGCTGCTGACCCGAGTCATCTCGTTCCCGGGGGAACATCGCGTGACGACCGACTTGGGTCACAAGGGAGTCGCGGCCGATCCGGCGGCCGGCAAGCGAGTCCGATTTCCGGCGATCCCCGACGCGCGCGAGGTGATGCACAGCGAGGAGCATCTGGTCATCGAGACGTCGTTGGCCGAGACGCTCAGACCGGGTGATCCGCTGCTCGCCGTCCCGACTCACATCTGCCCGACCACGGCGCTCCATCAGGAAGTGATCGTCATTCGCGACGGCGCGGTGGCGGAGCGCTGGCCGATCGACTGCCGCGCCCGCCGCCTGACGATCTGACCTCGAAAGGGTCGCTCTCCCAAAGCGAGTTGCCCCAGCGTGGTGCCCGCGTCGTCGCCTACGTGGGCCCGCGTCGTCCCCGACGCGCGGCCGTGCGACTTCGAGCGTTCGAGAAGCCTCGAAGCTGGTTAGGTGTCGAT
>DMPQ01000203.1:5496-5784 GCA_003455945.1 Planctomycetaceae bacterium | reverse complement strand
ACCGAGGTCGGTCGCACTACGCCGGTTCACCCAATCGTTCCTGGATCCGATCGAGTGCCAGCTCGATCTCGATCAGCCCTTCTTCGGTCGGCGGGCGTTGGCCGAAACGTGCCTCGTGATAGGCGTTGCCGACCTGNNCGAGCCGGGGCCACGCAGGGGCGGCGTCGATTCACTGCGACCGAGGTCGGTCGCACTACGACGAGCCTTAAAGTGGGCCCGCGTCGTCCCCGACGCGCGGCCGTGAGACTTCGAGCGTTCGAGAAGTCTCGAAGCTGGTTAGGTGTCGAT
>DMPQ01000203.1:0-5452 GCA_003455945.1 Planctomycetaceae bacterium | reverse complement strand
TCGTTCCCCGACGTTCCCGCGAACTCCGCGGCGACTCGCGCCAGGAACTCGCGAGGGGTTTCCGCGACGCCGCGCGTTCTGCCGCGCCGCTCGAGCAGCCGCTCGAACCGTTGCCAGAACGGAATCACCGGACGCTCGGCCGGAGGCTCGGGAACCGCGAGCCAGTCGGCCAGGCGCGGCGCGATGCGGCGCAGCAACCGCGCGGCCGAGCCTCGTTTGAGTCGATCGAGCGCCGGCCTTCGCGCCGCTCCGAAGAGCAACACGATCAGCACGAGTANNAACACGATCAGCACGACGACCGCCACCGCCGCAGCGAGCGTGGTCGACGAGACGTTGCCGGCGATCGGCAGCTGCGCGAACGCCTCCTCGAGATCCTCGCTCCAGCGAGCCGGATCGAGGAAGGTTCCCCACGGTCCGGTCATCGAACGACTCTGTCGCTCGGCATCGAGTCCGACGACATAGTCGTCCCAGATCATCTGGGCATAGCCGAAGGCCTGATCGGCTCGACGCGCCAGATTCATCTCCTGCATCTGCTCGGCGATCTCGCCCGACGAGCCGGGAGTCGGATCGAGATGCAGCCAGGCACCGGTCGGAGCGGCTTCGCCCGAGGCGAGCATCTCGTCGGTGATGTCCTGCGGCGCCAGATACGCTTCGACCCAGACGTGAGCGTTGCGCGATCGCACCTCGTAGAAGCCGCCGAGCTCGTTGTAGTCGTCCGAATCGACTCGATAGCCCATGACCAGTCGGCACGGGATCCCGAGACTCCGGAGCATCAGCGCCATCGTTCCGGCGAAGTACTCGCAGTGCCCCTTGCGATGATTGCGGACGAAGTCCTCGAGCGGATCGAGCGCCTCGTCCCGCACGACGTCGGTGAAGTCGAGCGTGTACTCGAAGCCGCCGGCGCGGAGCTTCTCTTCGATGCGCAAGGCCAGAGCGCGATGATCGTCCGGATCGATGTCGTCGGCCGTCCAGTTGCGAGCCAATTGCCGGATCGTCGGCAACGGATCGGAGCCGTCGGCGGAGCGAGGCATCTGGAGCAGCTCGCGCTGGTCGTCGGACGACATCGTCGAGCGCGATCCGGGAATGCTGCGAGTCAGGTAGGGGATCGAACGCTTGTGGACATGCACGCCGATCGACGGGACCGATCGAAAGGCGGAGACCGCCAGGCGATAGCGGAAGGTGGTGTTGGGTGAACCGGTGCCGTTGATCGCGATCGTCCCTTGCCACTTGTCGAACTCGATCCGCTGATCGTTCCGTTCGAAGTGATCGGCCGGTGCCTCGGTAAACAGGTACCGCTCGTCGGTCGGTTCGAGCACCACCTCCTGGATCAGGATGCCGGCGGTATCGGGGCGCCGGACTCGTACGCCGATCGTCGAGTGCGCTCCGCCACGATTCGCGCGATTCCCTCGCGTCCACGTCATCTCGGCCCGTTCGCGACCGTAATGCACCAGCGTCAGACCGCGCAGATAGACGTCGCTGCCGATCGGGACCGGCTGGAGCGTGATCGGGTCCCGATACGAGACCCGCATCACCATCGAGTCTCCTTCCTGGATCCGGCCGTCCTCGCCGAAGGTGACCTTGTCCGAGAAGCCGACCATGCTCAGACGGATCGTGCGGGCGCCGACCCACGGCTCGCCGGTTCGCGGAATCAGGAAGAACAGGAACGACGCAAAGAGCGCCGACGCGACGGTCGTGACGAGACTGCGCGAGCGCCATTGCGGGACGATCTCGCGCGCCGGCCGCTTCCGCTCGAAGAACGAGATCGGCACGGTGCGGAGCGCCGCCGCCGGCCGATCGGATTCGAGCATCTTCTTCACCTCGTCCAATCGCCGGCGCCCGTTCGCCGCGGCCGCCGCGACTCGTTCGCTGTCCCGATGGATCTGCATCAGGATCATCGCGCTGAAGGCGGTCAGCACGTACAGCAGAAAGACTCCGCCGCCGTTCAGATCGAAGCGCAAGGCCGACGCGACGACGACCTGCAGGACGCTCAGGACGAACAGCTGCCAGTAGATGCGAGGCGTCTTTCGCTCGAGCAGCAGGACCACCTGCAGATGGACCAGCAGCTGCGCGATGCTCATCAGCTGCTGATCGTTCGGCTTGCCGAAGAAGGTGAAGAGCGGATAGACGGCGACCAACAGCGCGACGGCATTGGACGAGAAGCGACCGAGGTGAAACCACTTCAGACGGTCGACGAACAGCAGCGAGAAGCCGGCACCGATCGCCGCGATCAGCGCCATGCTCCCACCGTCCTCGCCGAACCCGAGCAATGCCGCACCGAGCACGACCAGAATCGCGATGTTCCACTGCAGCTTGCGTTCGACGTCGATCATGCCGTCTCCTTCGCTCGGAACCGGTCGTTCCGCGGTAGTCGTCGCCGCACGCCGCCCCTCGATCGTCTCAGTCGGCCGCCAGTCGGAACCAGTCGCCGATGCCGGGGTCGCGGACGCCGATACGAGGGATTCTCGCGACGTATTCGGGGAGCCCCTCGACCAGTTTCGTCAGCTCCTCGGCCGGCCGAGTCGAGATGACGAGCGCAGTCGTCGTGCTCCCGCCTCCGCCTCCTGCTCCCGCTTCGAGCCACATCGAAAACGGCTCGCTCTCCGCCGAGGCCTTGGCGGTCGCCAGGAAGTCGAGCACCGTATTCCGCAGCGCGGGAGACGGGGAACCGGAGTGATGGAACGTCTCGGCGGCGCCGATCGACAACGTCAGCTTCCCTCCCGCATTGCGGCAGAGATCGACGACGGCAGTCGCGGCAAACGACGCGGCGAGTTCGACCGCATCGAGATCCTGATCGTCGAACGTCTCGGGGATCCACAGATCGACCAGCAGCGCCACCTGTCGATCGCTTCGCTGTTCGACCTGTCGCACCATCAGTTCGCCGAGCTTCGCGCTGCTTCGCCAGTGGATGCTCCGAATCGGATCGCCTCGACGATACTCGCGCAGCGAATAGAAGTCGCCGTCGGCGGCACCGCGCCGATACGAGGCGCCTTGCGCCCCGGTCCGATCGGCTCGCACCGCACGGCGCCAGGCGGGGCCCAGTCGTCCGACGCGGGGCGAAACGAGCAGCTGGTCGTCTCCGTCCAGACGGCGACTCGCGGCGATCAGTCCGAACGGAAACGCGCTGCCGATGATCGGCGGCTCGAATCGATAGCGCCCTCGGCGCAGAAGCACGGTCCGGTACGACGTATCGACCTCGTGATCGGCGGCGACGATCGGCACGAGCACCTCGACCCGGTCCTCGCGACTGCGCTTTTCGCCGATCCAGCGGATCCGCTCGATGACCCGCAGCTGCCAGGTGTCGAGCCCCGAGCGGTCGTTGCGGATCGACAGATCGACCGCCAGCGACTCGCCGGCGGCGATTCGCGGAGGCAACCGCCGGTCGACTCGCATCGAACGCAACTGCACCGCGGCGATCCGCCAGTTCAGCAGCAGCGGCGCGACCATCAGCCCCGAGAGGGCAAAGAGCGGATTGATCTGTCGCATCACGGCGCCGCCGACGACGAACGCCAGGATGAACAGGTAGTACCACCCTTCGCGAGTCACCGTGATCGCTCGTCGTCCCTTCACCTGACCCTCTCCGAACGGATCTCGGGCGGCGTCGGTCGAACGAGCGACGCTTCGTACGGCGGAACGCGAGCGAGCGGATCGGCCGAACGGCGATCCGTCGTCGCATCGAACGCTCAGACCGGTGTCGGCGTATCGGCGACGATCCGGCCGATGATTCCTTCGACCGCTTCGCGCTGCCCCCCCTGAACCGAACCGCGAGCGAGCACGCGATGCGACAGGACCGGAACCGCCAGACGCTTCACGTCGTCGGGAATCGCGTAGTCGCGCCCTTCGGCAAAGGCGAACGCCTGGACGGCTCGATACCAAAGCAGAGCACCGCGGGTGCTGACGCCGACGCTCAGGTCGGGCGAGTTGCGGGTGCGAGTCACGACCTCGAGCAGATAGTCGACCAGCGACTCTTCGACCTTCACTTCGCGCACCGCGGCCTGCAGAGCGCGGATCTGTTCGGTGTCGGCGACGCTGCCGAGCGATTCGACCGGCTCGCCTCGTCGATGCGACGTCAGCACCTCGCGCTCGCTTTCGCGAGCCGGGTAGCCCATCGAGATCCGAAGCAGAAAGCGATCGAGCTGACTCTCGGGAAGTACGTAGGTCCCTTCGTACTCGAAGGGGTTCTGAGTCGCGATGACCAGAAAGGGACGAGGCAAGGGATGCGACGTTCCGTCGACGCTGACCTGATGGTCGCTCATCGCTTCGAGCAACGCCGCCTGGGTGCGCGGAGGGGCTCGATTGATCTCGTCCGCAAGCACGATGTTGTTGAAGATCGGCCCCGCATGGAACTCGAATCGATTCTCGCGGGCGTCGAAGATGTTGTTGCCGGTGATGTCGCTCGGCAGCAGGTCGGGAGTGAACTGGATGCGAGCGAACTTGCCGTCGACACTGCGCGCCGTCGCCTTGCCCGCCAACGTCTTGCCGACTCCGGGAACGTCCTCGAGCAACAGATGCTCACCCGACAGCAGCGCGACGACGCACGCCCGGATGACGTGCGGCTTGCCCAACATGACCTTGGCCATGTTGGCTTCGATCTCGGCTACCTTGGTCCGAAGCGTCGTCAACGGTGTCACCTCGTCGGGGCGTTGGAGCCGGCGGCGGCGAGCGGCTGGGGCAAGCAGGCAAGAGCGGGGAAGCGAGGCCGCGGAGACATGATAGCCGCGGTCTCGGAGGGTTCGTAGTCGACCGCCGAACTCGATTCGGTGCCGGGGAGGGCCCCGAGTCGCGACGCGATGCTTTCGTCCGACTCCGTCGGCCGGTACGCTGAGCCGGCGGGACCGAGCGACCGAGCCGTCGCGGTCGACACCGGGGCGCGGAGGGATCGAGCTCCGGGCGATCCCGTTCCGCATTCGGAGCGACGGGCAGGGCGATGGGCGAGATCCTCGTACGACAGCATCTGAAGCCGGGGGAAGGGCGGATCGCTCCCGATCCCCCCGTGCTCGATCTGGCCGGCTCCGCACCGCTCCCCGACCTCGATCTCTCCCTGCCGACCGCTCCGATCGACGCCCACCGGTCGCCTCGCTCGANNCGCCTCGCTCGACTTCCGGGAGCGAAGGGCTGACGATCGAAACGAGCGGCGGCACGCTGGTCGTGCTCGGCGACAGCCTGCTTTGCCCCTGTCCCGAATGCGCGGCTCCCCTGTCGATCCGTCTGTGGCTGCTGATCGTCGACTGTTGGCGTTGCGGCACCGCGGTCGAGCTGACCGAGGAGCAGCAGCGCGCGGTGCGCGAGGCGCTGGCCGAACGTCAGGCAGCCGAGGGAGCCGCTGCGGCGTCGGCCGGTACCGCGCCAGGGAGTGCTCCCTCGACCGACAAGGCGGAGCTCGAGAACGCGAGGCCGGCTGCAGGGCGCCCCGCGCGACGACGGACAGCGGCGGCTGACGAGTTGGCCGGCACCG
>DMPQ01000032.1 GCA_003455945.1 Planctomycetaceae bacterium | reverse complement strand
CACGCCGCCGCCGCGATCGCCGCGGCCGGCATTCCGGTCTATGCCTGGAAGGGGATGAACAACGAGGAGTTCGATTGGTGCATCGAACAGACCCTGTTCTTCCCGGACGGCGAGCCGCTGAATCTGATCCTGGACGACGGCGGTGACCTGACCGCGATGGTCCACGACAAGTTCCCGGAGCTGATCCCCGGCATTCGCGGCCTGAGCGAAGAGACGACGACCGGCGTNNGTCAACGACTCGGTCACCAAGAGTAAGTTCGACAACCTGTACGGCTGCCGCGAGTCGCTGGCCGACGGGATCAAGCGAGCGACCGACGTGATGGTCGCGGGCAAGGTCTGCGTCATCGCCGGTTACGGCGACGTCGGCAAGGGTTGCGCCGACGCGATGCGAGGGCTCGGCGCGCGAGTCATCATCACCGAGATCGACCCGATCATCGCGCTCCAGGCGGCGATGGAAGGGTACGAGGTCACGACGATGGAAGACGCCGCTCCGCGCGGCGACATCTTCGTCACGACGACCGGCAATCGGGACATCGTCACCGGCGCCCACATGAAGGTGATGAAGAACGACGCGATCGTCTGCAACATCGGCCACTTCGATCTCGAGATCGACATGGCTTGGCTCGAGAGCCAGAAGGACATCGTTCGTGACACGATCAAGGACTCGTCGGTTCCCGGCGGTCCGGTCGATCGTTACACCTTCCCGGACGGCCACTCGATTCTGGTGCTGGCCGAAGGGCGACTGGTCAACCTCGGTTGTGCGACCGGTCACCCGTCGTTCGTCATGAGCGCGTCGTTCACCAACCAGGTGATCGCTCAGCTCGCGCTGTGGCAGGAGTCCGAGAAGTACGACATCGGCGTCCATGTCCTCCCCAAGACGCTCGACGAAGAGGTCGCTCGTCTCCATCTGGACAAGCTCGGCGTCAAGCTGACCAAGCTCACCCCGGCTCAGGCCGCCTACATCGGCGTCCCTGTCCAGGGTCCGTACAAGCCGGATCATTACCGTTACTGATGGCGGTGAACCGGACGCCTCGGCGTCTCGGCTCGGCCGCTGCGACTCGTGACCGACGAGCCGCCCTTTGACAACGCGAGAAGGCTCCGCGATAACCAGCGGAGCCTTCTTCGTTTTCGGACCGCTTCCGCTATCGGATGCCTTCTCGCTTCGCCGCGCGGTTTCGCTCCGCAGCGGCCTCCGTTCTCCGCAGGGATCCTCTCCTTACCATGGCCAACATCCAGGCGTTCCGCGGTATCCGTTACGACCTTTCGCATGTCGGTTCGCTGAGCGACGTCGTCGCACCGCCGTACGACGTGATCGGCAAGGAACTGCAGGACGAGCTGTATCGTCGCCACCCGTCGAATGTCGTCCGACTGATCCTGAATCGGGACGAACCGGGGGACGCCGAGGATGCCCGCTACGGTCGAGCGGCGAAGTTCCTGCGCAGTTGGCGGCAGCAGGGAGTGCTGCTCGAAGAAAGCGATGCCGCCCTGTACGTCTATCACCAGGTGTTCGAAGAAGGTGGACGGACGATCACTCGTCGAGGCGTGCTGGTCCGCTGCCGGCTCGAGAAGTTCGGCGAAGGGAACATCTTCCCGCACGAACAGACGCACTCCGGTCCGAAGGTCGATCGCCTGAAGCTGACGCGCGCCTGTCGCCACAACCTGAGCCCGATCTTCGGCATCTACCCCGACGACACCAACGAGGCGCAAGGTCTGCTCGAGACCGCGATTCTCGGGACCGCACCGATCGAGGCGACCGATCACCTCGGCGTGCTGCATCGGATGTGGGTGCTGACCGACACCGCGACGATCACCGCCGTGCAGCGAGCGCTCGGCCCGAAGCCGATCTTCATCGCCGACGGGCATCATCGCTACGAGACGGCGCTGAACTTCCGCGAAGAGCTGCGCGAGGCGGGGGAGCTGACCGACGACCATCCGGCCAACTACGTGCTGATGATGATGATCAGCATGAGCGACCCCGGCATGATCGTGCTGCCGACGCATCGTCTGTTCCGAGGCGTGGCGCCGATGTCGGCCGCCACGATCGCGGAGCGACTGGCGAAGTACTTCGAGATCGAGCGGACGGGAAGCGGCATCGATCATGCCCGCGATCTCTGGGACGAGATCGAGGTGGAAGGGGCTCAAGGGACGATCGGTCTCTACTCGCGCCAGGACGACGCTTGGCTTCGAGCCCGACTCTCCCCGGGCGGCGCCCAGCGGTTGGCCGAGGTCGCTGCCGATCAGAGCGACGCTTGGCGAGGCCTCGGCGTCTCGATCCTCCACAAGCTGCTGCTTCCGGAAGGCCTCGGTCTGGAAGGGCTGCCGAGCCCGAAGTACGTCCACTCGATCGACGAAGTGATCGACGGCCTGCGCGGCGGCGATACGGCGGGGCGAGATGCGACCGGCCAGATCGGCTCCGCTCAGCCGTTCGAGCTGGCGGCTCTGGTCCGTCCCGCGTCGGTCGAGGATGTCCGCGTGATCAGCCTGCACGGCGAGCGGATGCCGGCCAAGAGCACCTACTTCTACCCGAAGCTGCTCAGCGGCATGGTCTTCAACCCGGTCGGCTAAAGGAAGCTCGGCGTCTGGGGAGCGGTTGGCCGACGACACGTGTCGACTCGATCATGAGCCCGCGTCGTCCCCGATGCGCGACCGTGCGACGACGCCCCGTCGAGAAGCTCCGAAGCGCGAACCGAATCGACACCGCACGCCCGCGGCTCGGGACGA
>DMPQ01000380.1 GCA_003455945.1 Planctomycetaceae bacterium | reverse complement strand
GAGGCACGGGGCTGGGAGGCACGCGGGGCGAGGGGAATGATCAGTCCGACTTGCCGGCGGCGCGGCGCTTGGCGGCATTCAGCCGTTCGCGTTCTTCACGATGGCGGTAATGATCATCGAGCGGGTAGCAGCCCGAGATCAGACCGTTGCGCGGTGCCGAGGTGCAATCGCTGAAGGTGCGACAGACGAGCTTTCGTTCGACCGTTCCCGACCGGAGCGTCTGCTGCGGCAGTTCGGGATGCGACAGGACCATTCGGCCGATGCCGACCCCGTCGATCCACCCTTCGCGGACCGCCGCCTGAGCGACCTGCGGCAGATAGTCCTGCAGGTAGGTGTAGCCCGAACCGATCAGCGGCAGATCGGGAANNAAGGACTCGTCCGACCTGCAGATGCCGAACGACTCCCGCCAGCGGGTCTTCGGGAGGCGGATAGCCGTCGGTCGGCGGAAAGGCGGCGGGGCGCTGCCAGTGAGGCGCCGTGTACGGAGTCCCTCCGGTCAGGTTCACCGCGATGACCCCGGACTGCTTCAACCGCTCGAGCAGCGCGATCGTCTCGCTCAGGTCGTACTCGGTCGGTCGCTCGCGATCGATCGCGAATCCCCAGCGGTACGGCTTCAGTTCGTCGTGCGGCACCGGGCGCGATGCCTCATCGAACCGCTCCCACGCGACGCAATCGAAGGCATTCAAGCGGACTCCGATCGCGATCGACGGGACCTGCTCGCGAACCGCCCGCACGATTTCGAGCAACAGTCGCGTTCGCCCGTCGAAGTCGCCGCCGTAAGGACCGGNNAAGCGCCGAGAAACTCGTGCAGCAGGTAGCCGTGGCACGCCTTGATGTCGACGAAGTCGAAGCCGACTTCGGCTGCCAGTCGTGCCGCTCGGACGAAGTCGGCGATCAGCTCCGGAATCCGATCGTCCTGCAGGACGTAGAGCTGCGGGGCGTCGGCGATGCCGCAGCGTCGATCCAGAATCGGGTGCGGCCAAGCGATCGTCGGTTCGAGTGTCCGATCGTTCGGGCGACTGAAGCGTCCCGAGTGAGTCAACTGCAGGCCGACGACCAGATCGTCGGTCCCTTCGCCGATCGATCGGTGCCCATCGCGCAGCGTCTCGAGCAGACGCTTCAGCCCCTCCCGATTCGACTCGATCGCCATGTTCTGATTCGGATTCGCGCGGCCGTCCGGTCGGACCGCCGCCGCTTCCCCTCCCCAGATCAGCTTCGCGCCGCTCTCGCCGAAACGCCGCCAACGTCGCAGCGTCTCGTCGGTCGGTCGACCGTCTCGCTGCGCATCCCAACCTTCCATCGGATGGATGCACCAACGATTGCCTGCGATCAGCCGACGAGCACCCGAACCGAAGAGCGCGAGCGGTGCCGCCAAGGGAGAACCGTCGGCCGCCGTGAGAATCGTCGAATCGATCGGCAGCTCGAGGCCGAGCCGAGTCAGCTGAGCGGCGATGGCCGCGACGTCGCGGTACTGAGCCACCTTGCGAAAGTCGATCATCGTCCGCTCCGCCCGATCGTTCGCTCGATGCCCGCACCACGCGGGTCGAGTCGATCGACCGGCCATCGTATCGCAATCGGTCGGAGGACGGAGAGCTCTCGGCGGCGCGGCCCGTAGCGCGTCAACGGAGCCGTTCGCCGGAGCGATCGGGAAGTTCGGTCTCGAAACCGGCGGGGACCGTGGGATACTCGCCGGAGGGCAGGCGTGGCGACCCGCCGATCGACTCGCGGATCGCTTCGTTCGGCGTTCCGCTGGGGGGCTCACTAGGCATCTCACCGGGCGTCTCGACGGGCGTCTCTCCGCGGACCGCGACCAGTCGCAGCAGTCCGGCGATCAGATCGCGCGTCCCTTGCGGAGCGCCGCTCGATGCATGAGCTCCCCACGAGGCGCCGGCGATCGGCGAACGGCGTTCGATCGCGAGCCCCCACCAGACGTCTTCGCTGGGCATCTCGGCGGTCAGCTGCTCGATCGGCAGCGCCGCCTCGATCGTCCAGGTCCGATCGGTTTCGTGCTGCGCGACGAACCACTGCGGATTCCAGCCTCCATCGGCGTCGACACCGTCCCAGACGCGACCGCGGTGATCGACCTTCAGCACGTAGGCGATCCGGTGATCGCGATCGGCATCGATCCGGAAGACCAGATGATCGACCTCCCCGGGACGTTCGTCGCGCAAGCGCGGTCCGGGGGCCGGCGGGTAGGCGAGATCGTCGTACTTGCGACAGGTCGCGGCCAGGTACAGGAACTCGTCGTCGCGTGCGATGACCACGGTCGTCGCGCCGCCGCGCGTTCCGTCGTCGGCGCGCAGCGCCGCATGTCGCCCTTCGTCGATCGCCTGTTGCCAGACCGGTTCGTCCAGACGCCCGTCGAGATCGATTCCCGAGCGGACCATCGGCGGATCGATCCGATCGGCCGGAGGGGTCCGGACCGACGGCTGCAGGAGCCAGAGTTCCGCCTCGGCGATCGGAGTCAGCTTCGGATCGTAATCGGCCAGCGCCTGCCACTCGGCCGCGGCCGCCGTCGCGGCTCGTCGCGTTCCGACCAGGCGAAAACGCCAATCGTTCGCCAGCTCGGGACGCCCCGAACGAACCCAGGCATCGAGCGCACCGAGATAGCCGGGGATGTCCTGAGGGTCGAGATCGGCGTAAGGGAGGACCTGCGTCGTTCCGGCTCGTGACACCGCCGCTTCGTCTCCGCCGAAGATGAAGATCGGCAGGTGGGCTTCGCGCCCCTGCTCGCGATCGGTCACGGTCACCGTCGGAATGTCGGCCGGATCGACTCCCATCCGAGTCGCGAACTGATGGAGCTTCTCCTGCTGTTCGTCATCGAGCAGCTCGTAGGCGTCTCGCTCGAAGCCCAATCGATCCAGCGCTTCGTCGAACGAGACCGGTGCGAGATTGCGCCCCTGGTCGTCGCTCGACAGGAAGGTCCGTCGCGATCCGGGACTCTCGACCCAATTCCGCTCGACGCTCGCGTAGTGCCCGAACAGCCAGAGCGCCGACGCGTCGGCCAGGGGATGGTCGGGGAAACGGTCGAGCAGCAACCGATACGCGCGAGCCGCCGCCTTGGATTGCTGCTGTCGCTGATGTTCGGCGGCCAGTCGGACGAGCCAGTTGCCGGCGCTCCACGGATCGAGATTCGCGATCTGCACGTCGACCTGCGAGATCCACGCCGTTCCGCGCGGGTCAGCCGCATCGTCGGCCGCCGCCGCGACCAGTCGCCGATGCACCTCGTCGACCTTGGCCAATTGCTGCACCTGCTGAAAGGTCCCTCGCGGCGCATCGTCGACGCGGCGACGCCCCGAGGCGATCGGCGCCGGATCGATGCCGGTCCCGATCGCATCGGCGGCGATCGCGGTCGGCAGATCGGTCGCCAACAGCTGCAGCTGATGGAATGGCGGGACGGCGATCGAATCGGGAGCGAGTGCGGCGCGAGCCGGCAAGCAGAAGTCCGACAGCGTGCGCCCGATCTCGAGCGAGTACTGGTCGGGCGATACGGCAATGCCGGTCCGGCCGTCGCGAGTCGACCAGGACATCGTCTTGGCGACCTGCCACGTCGACAGACCGAGCAGGTGCAGTTGGTCGGGATAGGCCTGAGGATTCGCTGCAGCCGCCACCGCCTCGAGCGCCAGGTCATACAGTCGCCGCTCGCCGTCGGTCGGATCGCTCCGAAACGGATTGGGGAGGATCACGACCATCGGTCGAGTCGTCCGGAGATCGAGAACGACCTGTCGCTTCCAGGCCTCCTGCTGAGCGACGACCGACAGCACGGCAGCCGCCTGGCGTCGCTGATCGTCGTTTCTCGGCGGCGGAAGGACGCCGGGATGCGGAGCGTTCCACCAGCGGACATCGGCGGCGCCGACCTGCAGGGCCCATTGTTCGAAACCGCATCGCCACGACTGCCGCGCATCGGTCGGGCCGTCGCCGACCTGCGGAATCAGCACGTCGACCAACCAGCCGTCCTGCGCTCCGAGCTTCGCGATCAGTTCCAGCGGCACGCGGCGCGGATCCGACACGACCGCCGTCACGAACGATCGGACCTGGCCGTTGCGCTGCGGACGCCAGGTGAACCCGCCGTCCTCGGTCACGTGGATCCGTCCGAGCGAACCGACCGCCCAACCGCGACCGCCGTCGACGAACGCCAGAGACGAGATCGTCCCTTCGATGCCGGTGCGGATCACCGACCAGTTCTCGCCGTCATCGTTCGAGTGCAGGAGCAGGTTACCGGGAGAGCCGGCGACCCAGATGCTCGTGCCGGCGACCGCCAGCGCACTCCACTCGACCTGCTCGATCCCGGGAAGCAGCGCCCGATCGAGCGCGCTGCGCCACGATCGCCCCTGATCGTGACTCCGATAGATCGACCCGCGCTCGCCGATCGCCCAGCCGATGCCGTTGGTCGAAAAACGAACGCGACTCAGGCGCGGCACCAGACCGTCGAGCGCCGGAGCGGCCTCGAAACGATCTCCTTCGAATCGATAGGCACCGCCGCGACCGCCGACCAATGCAAAGGTGGCGCGATCCAGACTGTCGCCGTCGAGCCAAGCTTGCGGGGCGAAGCCGGTGAGTGCACTCCAGTTCCGACCGCCGTCGCGCGTGATGAAGATGCCCGACCGTTCGCGCGTCGAGATCTCGCCGATCGCATAGCCGACCTGGGCATCGGCAAACCGGACTCGATGGAGCCACGGGAGGCCGAGGGTCGACATGCGACGCCAGGTCGTCCCGCCGTCGTTCGTCGCCACGACGACACCGACTCGCCGAGCCGAACCGGGGAGTTCGTATCCGCCGACCGCCCAACCGTTCCGCGCGTCGGCGAACCAGAGCGAGTCGAGACGACAGTCGACCGACGACGGCACGACGACCCAGGTGGTACCGCCATCTTCGGTCCGCAGAATCGTCCCTCGATCACCGCACGCCCAACCGAGACGCGCATCGAGGAACTGCACCTCCCGCAGGTGCGCTTCGCGCCGCCAAACCGCCGGAGTCGGCTGAGGGATCTCCTGCGCGGCAAGCGCGGAGCGACTCGGTGCCGAGGCAAGCGTCAGCAGGACGAACGTTGCGACGAACGCAAGGACCAACCGCGAACGGAAGTCGAACCGCCGGACGGCGATGGGCGCGCGCAGACCGATCGTGCGATCACGGCGAGCGCTCGGGCGAGGCCGCATGGCGATTCCTTTCGCACTGCGGAACGGATCAATGGCCGATGATCGCCGACGACGATCGAGCCGTACGGCGACCCTTCCCGAGTCGTCCGAACGGGGCATACGGCGGCGGGAGTATAGCGAACCGAGGCCGACCGAGCGACGTCGATTTCGGAGCCGAGGAGAGCGAAACGTCGGAGAAGCGGCGAGCGCGTCGAGGACGACGTGGGCCCA
>DMPQ01000431.1 GCA_003455945.1 Planctomycetaceae bacterium | reverse complement strand
AATCCACTCGTCGGTTCCGCGCGCGTCCCACGGCACGAGCAGTTCGACCAGTTCTCCCTCGGCCAACTTGACCTGCCAGAGCGGATCGCTCCGATGAGTGATTCGTGTTCCGACCCACGCCTTGGCCCCTTCGACCGCGACGCGCGCGATGTTCGGATCGGCAGTTCCCTGGAGGACTTCGCGCGAGACGAGGCTGAAGCTTCCTTGCGGAGGGCGGATCGCGCACCAACCTCCCGGATCGTGCCGATACACCTCGACGCGCGAACCGCGAGCGAGCGTGTCGGTCGCATAAGCGCGCGACGTCGGCGCGGCATGGACCACTCCGGTCGTCGTCGACACCGTCGCCTCGTACGGAAACGAGTCGGCGGCGGCGAGCGAGGCGGTCGATCCGTTCCGTTGCAGGCCGATCGCGAACGCGATCAGCGCCGGCAACGCGGCGCGGATCAGTCGTCGAAGCGTGGTTGCGTGCATCGGAATCCCTTCCGGATGAACCCCGGTCGCGTCGTCGCGAGAGCCGAAGCGGCGGGCGCGAACGATCGCCCCGAAGCGTCTCGGCGCGCGGCATCGGCGCGTCGGAGGGGGGAATTAGCGAATTCGGCAGAATCGCTCAAGTCGGATCGCGGGCGTCGCGCCGCCGAGCGGGGAAGATCGGGACGAATTCCCGAATGCTTCGGCCGACGGCAATTCCGATCGCCCACCGAGAAGCTGCGGCGATCGCGGTCTGGCCGATCCGGCGAACCGCGAGGATACTGGGAGTTCGGCGGGAGCCGCCCTGCGCGCCGCTCCTCGGGCCCCTTCCGCGTCGAGACTGCCGCTTGATCCTGGTCATCGACAACTTCGACAGCTTCGTCTTCAACCTGGCGCGTTACGTCCGTCGCCTGGGATTCGAGGTGCGGACCGTCCGCAACGACGCGATCACCGTCGACGAGATTCTCGCCGCTCCTCCCGACGCGATCCTCCTGTCGCCGGGCCCGTGCGCTCCGGATCAGGCGGGAATCTGTCTGGAACTGGTGCGCCGCGCCGCCGAGACGATCCCGATGCTCGGCGTCTGTCTGGGACATCAGACGATCGCTCAGGCATTCGGCGCGGCGATCGTCCGCTCCCCCGAGCCGCTGCACGGACGGAGCAGCCGCCTACGCCATCATGGTCGAGGGCTGTTCGCCGGACTCCCCGATCCGTTGACGGTCGGCCGTTACCATTCGCTCGTCGCCGCTCCCGAACCATGGCCCGACGACCTGCTGGTCACGGCGACCACCGAGGCGGGGCTGATCATGGCGTTCGAACATCGCCGACTGCCGATCGTCGGGTTCCAGTTCCACCCCGAGTCGATCCTNNCCGGATGGGGCTCGACGCGGAACGACTGACCGACGAGCGATGCGAGCGACTACAGCGGTCGGAGTTCGGAGCCGGCGCGCTGGCGAGTCTGGACGGGATCGACGATCGACCTGCCTCGGTCTTCGGCGGGTCGCTGCGCGAGATCGGTTCCCCCTGGATCGCCGCGGACGATGCCCCGTCGGACGCAGCCGGCGAGATCGAGCAAGGCCTTTCGCGCGACGACCGCGCGTCCCGCTTCCCCTTGCCCGGAGCAGGCGGATGGGACTGATTCTGGAAGGGATCGTCACGACGCTCGACGCCAATCGCGAACTCCACCTGACGGCGATGGGGCCGGTCTTCGAGAGCGCCGATGCGATGGCGTTCGAGCTGCGTCCGTATGAAGGTTCGCGGACGCTCGCCAATCTGACTCGCAGCGGCCAAGGGGTGCTGCACGTCACCGACGACGTCGCCCTGATCGCACGGTCGGCGCTCGGCGGACTCGAGAAGCTGCCGAGAACCGTTCCGGCGGAACGAGTCGACGGTCGCATCGTCGCCGACGCCTGTCGCTGGTACGAGTTCGAGGTGACGGGGCATCAGGTCGACGGGCCGCGTCACCGTTTGGCGTGCCGCACGGTGGCGCTCGGTCGCGGCCGCGACTTCTGGGGTTTCAACCGAGCGCGGCATGCGCTGATCGAAGCGGCGATCCTGCTGTCGCGCGCCGATCGGATCGAGTCGCAGACGCTGCACGACGAGTTCGCTCGACTGGCTGTGCCGATCGACAAGACGGCGGGGGCCGAAGAACGGAAGCTCTGGGCGTGGTTGTGCGAGGAGCTCGCGCGGCGCACGACGACGCCGAGCGGCCGCACATGAGCGACACGCGGACGACCGGCGGCGATCCTTCTCCGGAGAATGCGCGGCGGCGATTCCGCACGATCGCGATCGGCGCGGTTCGCTTCGTCGTCGCCGGCGCGCTGCTCGCGTACCTGATCGCCTCGGCCTGGCAGAGCGATCAGTTCGCCGTGCTGACTCGCGGATCGATCCGCTGGGAGCGATTCGCCCTGGGTTGTCTGCTGACGCTCGGCGCGATGCTCCTGACCTTCGAACGCTGGCATCGCTTGGCGCAGCAACTCGGCCTTCCGCTCCGGCGGCGCGAAGCGTTTCGGTTGGGGTTCGTCGGCTTCGTCCTGAACTTCGTGACGGTCGGGACGGTCGGCGGCGATGCGCTGCGGGCGGTCTTCGTCGCCGCTCGCTCGCCCGGCAAGCGGACAGCGGCGGTCGCGAGCGTGCTGTACGACCGGATCGTCGGGCTGGTCGCGCTCTTTCTGGTCGCCGCATCGGCGCTCTGGTCGCTCGACCTGCGAGCGATCGCCGGCGACGATCCGCTCCGCCGGACGGCGCTGCTCGCCTGTCGCGACCTGGCGACCGCCCTCGGTTCGGTCGGCGCGATCGGTCTGGTGCTGCTGAGCGTCTGGTCCGGCGCGCCGCAGCTGCGACTCTGGAATCCGCTGATCCGACTGCCGATCGTCGGGCCGCGGATCGGCATGCTGCTGCGCGCGGCGTTCGCCTATTCCGGTCGCCCCGCCGCGCTCGGCCTCGCGCTCGGGATCAGCGTGCCGGTCCATCTGATCAATGCCCTCGCGGTGGTCGCGGTCGCCTCGAGCCTGCCGATCGAGCGGCCGAGCGTGCTGGTGCATCTGGGGACCGTGCCGATCGCGCATCTGGCCGGAGTTCTGCCGTTGCCCGGAGGGATCGGCGCGTTCGAAGGGGTGCTCGGCTGGCTGTACGAGGCGGCGGCGGAGACGCCCGAAGCGGGAGAGCACGGACTGCTCGTCGCGTTCGGCGTCCGACTGACGACGCTGTTCGTGGCCGCGATCGGCATCGTGATCCAGTTGGTCGAGCGACGGCGAGGCGCGGGAGTCGCTCGCGAGATCGGCGCCACGGCGCCGGCCGCTTCGAACGCCTCCGAGCCGCCGGTATGATGCGCGGCTTGCGTGGTCAGCCCAGCCGACGATCGGGAAGGGATGCGGAACGATGAGCGAGATGCGGATCGAACGGGACTCGATGGGGGAAGTTCGGGTTCCGAAGACGGCCTACTACGGGGCTCAGACGCAGCGTGCGGTCGAGAACTTCCCGGTCTCGGGGTGGCGGCTGCCGACGCCGCTGGTCCGCGCGATGGGGCTGGTGAAGTGGGCGTGCGGTCGAGCCAACGACGATCTCGGCAAGCTGACCGGAACCGGCAAGCGACGTCTCTCGGCGGCCGAGGTCCAGGCGCTGCTCGATGCGGCGATCGAGGTCTCGGAAGGGAAGTTCGACGATCAGTTCCCGATCGACGTCTTCCAGACCGGCTCGGGAACCAGCAGCAACATGAACGCCAACGAGGTGATCTCGAATCGCGCGATCGAGATCATCGGCGGGGATCGGTTCGCGGCCGAAAAGCCGATCCATCCGAACGATCACGTCAACATGGGGCAGAGCACCAACGACACCTTCCCGACCGCGAT
>DMPQ01000443.1 GCA_003455945.1 Planctomycetaceae bacterium | reverse complement strand
GCGAGCACGGCGACCATCGGCGGAGCGCGTCGTCGACGACTTCGAGGACGACGACAGCCCCCCTCGTCGCCGCATCGTGCTGCCGATCATGCTGTTCGCCGCCACCTGTCTGTCGACCTTCTGGGTCGGCGTGACGCACTGGCAGCCGCTGCTGACGCTCGAGCGGATGGTGCGCGACGGCGATCTGATGCTGGCTCGGCAACTGACGATCGGGCACTGGAGCGAAGGGCTCCTGTACATGCTCTGCGTGATGGGGATCCTGCTGCTCCACGAGCTCGGGCATTTCGTCGCGACGCTGATCTATCGGGTGCGGGCAAGCCTGCCGATGTTCCTGCCGTTCCCCTTCAATCCGATCGGGACCTTCGGCGCGGTGATCGGCATGCACGGAGGTCAGGCGGATCGGAAGCAGATCTTCGACATCGGTCTGGCGGGACCGCTCGCCGGTCTGGTGATCGCGGTGCCGGTGATGCTGATCGGCGTGCTCGAGCTCGACGTGACCCGTCCGGCTCGCGGCGATCTGCAGATGCACTGTCCGCTGTCGGTCGTCTGGATGATCCGCGCGCTGCGGCCGGACATCGACCTGCACGACGGCTATCTCTGGCTCGGCCACGCCAATCCCTGGTTCGTCGCCGGCTGGGTCGGGTTCCTGATCACCGGTCTGAACATGCTGCCGATCAGTCAGCTCGACGGTGGCCATGTCAGCTACACGCTGCTGGGACGTCGCGCTCATCTGATCGCTCGACTGACCGTCGTGGTCGGCATCGCCTTCATGGTCTACTTCTGGGCGCCGACGATGATCCTGATGACCGTCCTGCTGCTGATCGTCGGAACCGATCATCCGCCGACGCGCGACGATCGGGTCCGGTTGGGAGCGTTTCGGACGGTGCTCGGCTGGGGGTCGCTCGCGATCCCGATTCTCTGCTTTCCTCCTTTCATCTTCCGGATGGCGTGAGCGATGGGCGACACGGACGTTGCACGGTTCCTGCAGCAGCTGGCCGACGACTATCTGACGCGGCACGTCGCCAAGGAAGACGCGTTCTGGCAGGCGTACATGGGGCTGGCCGACGATCCGACCGCGGCGCGCGAGCGGCTCGCGGAGCTCGAGATCGAGATCAACCGCTGGCTGCAGGATCCCGAGCGACTGGCGCGAGTTCGAGCCCGACTGTCGTCGGCCGAGATTGCCGGTCGAGCGGCCGATGACCCGCAGCGCATCGCGATCGAAGGGTGGACCGCGACCTTCGAGGCGCATGCGATCGACAGCGCGGCGGGGCGCGAGGCGAGCGAGCGAGTCGTGCGGCTGGAGACCGAGCTGGCCGAAGCGCGCAGCGCGATGCCGCTCGGCTGGCGCGATGCCGACGGCAGTTTCCATCCGGCCAGCAGCGTCGCGCTGTCGGGAATGCTCCGGACCGATCCGGACGAAGCGCGGCGCCGCGCCGCGTGGGAGGGGCTCCGGAGCATCGAGCGGACGGTGCTCGAGCGAGGGTTCCTGCCGGTCGTCCGCGAGCGGAATCGTCTGGGGCGCCAGCTCGGCGGCGAGGACTACTACGACTGGAAGACGCAGCGCACCGAGCGGATGCCGAAGCGCGAGATCTTCGAGCTGCTGGACGAGCTCGAGGTGCGGACGCGCGGGGCAGGGGAGCGGGCGCTGGCGGAGCTGCGGTCGCGGCACGGCAGCGCCGTGACGCCGTGGAACGTGCTTTATCTGGTTTCGGGAGACGTCACCTCGCGCCTCGATCCCTACTTTCCGTTCGCGCTCGGCTTCGAGCGGTGGGGGCGATCGTTTGCGGGGCTCGGTTGCGACTACCGCGGCGCGCGACTGGTTCTCGATCTGCTGGACCGACCGGGGAAGTACGAGAACGGGTTCATGCACGGCCCCGAGCCGGCATGGCGGACCGAGCGCGGGTTCGTGCCGGCGCGGATCCACTTCACGGCGAACGCCATCCCGACTCAGATCGGCGCCGGCCAGCGCGGGCTCGAGACGCTGTTCCATGAAGGGGGGCATGCGGTCCACTTCGCGAACATCGACATGCCCGCTCCCTGCTTCGCGCAGGAGTTCGCGCCGACGTCGGTCGCGTACTCCGAGATCCAGAGCATGTTCATGGACTCGCTGATCGGCGACGCGGATTGGTTGCGGCGTTACGCGAGGACTCGCGCGGGCGAGGTGCTGCCGTTCGAGCTGATCGAGGCGACGATCCGAGCGAAGCAGCCGTTCGCCGCCTGGATGACGCGAGCGATGCTCGTCGTGCCGTATGCCGAGCGGGCGATCTACGAGTTGCCCGAAGAGCGACTGACGGCGGACGAGGTGCTGCGGGTCTGTCGCGACGTGGAGCGGCGGTTGCTGGGGATCGGGTCGCATCGCCCGGTGCTGAGCGTGCCGCATCTGCTCGCCGGAGAATCGAGCGCGTACTACCACGGTTACGTGCTGGCCGAGATGGGAGTCGAACAGACGCGCGACCTGCTGCTGCAGCGCGACGGGCAACTGACCGACAACCCGCGAGTCGGTCCGACGTTGTGCGAACGGTATTGGGAGCCGGGGAATCGGTTCGGGCTCCACGAGTACCTGGTAAGGATGACGGGCGAGCGGCTGTCGGCTCGGGCGCTGGCCGAGCGGGTGAACCGAACGGCGGACGAGGCGGTGGCCGAAGCGCGCGAGAAGTACGAGCGGTCGGGGGATTCGAGCGGCTACCAGGGGAGGGTCGACCTGAACGCGTCGATTGCGTTGGTGCATGGCCGCGAGACGATCGCCGAAACGAACGGCTCGGACTTCGCCGCCGCGTCGAGTGCCTTTGTCCGCCGCATCGACGAGCTGTCGACCTGAGGTCTCGGTGCCAACCGGCCCGCCGCGTCCCCCAGCCCGCCGCGTCAGCAAGGGGTCTCCGCGCCCTTCCAGCCCG
>DMPQ01000236.1:17007-17210 GCA_003455945.1 Planctomycetaceae bacterium | reverse complement strand
TCGATCGCAAATCGGCCACCGGCATCGTCCACCAGTGAGAATGTCGCGGTGTCCCCCGCGTCGACGTCACTCGCGGTGATCGTCCCGACCGTCGTCCCGTTGGCGACGTTCTCCTGCACCGTCAGCCCGGTCGTCGCCAGATCGTGCGGCGAGTCGTTGGCGCCAGTGATCGTGATGGTGAGCGTCGCGGTCGAGGTCGCTCC
>DMPQ01000236.1:0-16900 GCA_003455945.1 Planctomycetaceae bacterium | reverse complement strand
GCATTCGCGACTCCGCCCGCTTCCGCGGCGGTCGCCGTGTCGTTGACCGCGACCGGGCCTTCGTTGACGTCGGTCAGGACCACCGAGAACGACTCGTCGTAAGTCGCTCCGGAACTGTCGGTCGCGCGAACGGTCAGCGTGTGAATGGACTGGTCTTCGAAGTCCAACGAGGCCCCCGTGGCAACCGTCACGACTCCGGTTGCCGAGTCGATCACGAAGCGACCATCGGCGTCACCGAGCAGCTGATAAGTGGCCGAGTCCGTCCGATCGGGGTCGATCGCCGCCGCGACTCCGACCACCGTACCCGACGCAGCGTTCTCGGCCAGCGTCACCTGGTTGTCCGTCTCGACGTTCAGAATTCTGATCTGTTGCTGGTTGCTCGATCCGCCGGTGCCGGCAGAGAAGCCGAACCACCCCGCGGTGTTCCCTCCCCAGTCCAGTCCCACCACGTCGTACGACTTGCTGCCGACATTCAAGCCGTCCAGCGAGTAGGAGAGCGTATTGGTCGACGCATCCCAGGTGACGACCAAGTCACGCCACTGACCATCCTCCAGGTTCGACACGGCGATCGGAGAATCGAATGCCGTCCCCTGGTTCGAAACCTGCCCCTGCTTGAAGAACTGGATGAAGTCCGAGTTGATGTTATTCGAGTGCACGGAGTTGTAGTGCGTGTCGAACGCGACACCGAAGGCCGACGACAATCCGGCTCCGAGACTCGCCGCAACCCCTCCCGTAACGTTGTTCCCCTGATTCTGAAGAACGAACGCCAAGCCGTCCGCTCCCGAATCGTTGGCGCCGAAATAGGCCTGCGAAGTGATCGTGAAGTCGCGACTCAGATCGATCGCTCCCCACACCGCTCCTCCGGCGTTCGTGACGTTCGGAGTCAGCTGGTAGGTCGTCGAATCTACCTGCGAGGCACTGCCGACGGTCGTCAGACCGGTCGGGGCAGAGCCGAACGTAAGATCCGCCGGGCCTTCATTCGCGTTCGTCACCGCGACGGTGAACTGCTCGTCGTAGGTCGCTCCGGACGTGTCGGTCACTCGGACCGTGATCACGTGCGACGTCTGCGACTCGAAGTTCAGCAGGCTCGCGTTCGCGACCGTCACGACTCCGGTCGTCGGATCGATCGCAAACCGGCCTCCAGCGCTGTCGACCAGCGAGAAACTNNTTCGCGCCGGTGATCGTGATGGTCAGCTGAGTCGTCGACGTCAGTCCGGCCGCATCGCGCATCGTGTACGTGAACGTGTCGGTCAGCGTGTTGCCCGACGTGCGGAGCGCCTGGACGGTCGGATTGTTCTGATCGACCACATAGGTGTAGGCGCCGTTGGCGCCGAGCGTGATCGTGCCGTAGGAACCCGATAAGGGCGAGGCGACATTACCGCTGGCCGGACCGACTCCTCCGGCAACCACTCCGGTGACCGTCTTCGTGTCGCCCGCATCGACGTCCGTGTCGTTGGTCAGAACGTTGCCGGTCGCGTTCGAGCCCGCGGTCGCATTGGCGACTCCCCCCGCTTCCGCCGCTGTGGCCGTGTCGGCGACGGCGACCGGGCCTTCGTTGGCATTCGTCACCGAAACGGTGAACTGCTCGTCGTAGGTCGCTCCGACCGCATCGGTGACTCGGACCGTGATCACGTGCGACGTCTGCGACTCGAAATTCAACAGACTCGCGTTCGCGACCGTGACGACTCCGGTCGTCGGATTGATCGCAAACCGGCCTCCGGCGCTNNCGCGACATTCTCCTGCACCGTCAGACCGGTCGTCGCCAGATCGTGCGGCGCGTCATTCGCGCCGGTGATCGTGATCGTCACTTGAGTCGTCGAGGTCTGACCGGCAGTATCCCGCACGGTGTAGCTGAACGTGTCGGTCAGCGTGTTACCGGAGGTGCGCAGTGCCTGAACGGCCGCGTTGCTCTGATTGACCGTGTACGTGTAGGAGCCGTTGGCGGCGATGGTGATCGAACCATACGCACCGGCAACCGCCGAAGCCACATTACCGCTGGTCGATCCGACGCTCCCCGCCGCGACGCCGGAGACCGTCTTGGTGTCTCCGGTATCGGTCACGTCGTTGGTCAGCACGTTCCCCGTGGCGTTCGAGCCGGCCGTCGCATTGGCGACTCCGCCCGCTTCGGTCGCCGTCCCGCTGTCGGCGGTCGCGACCGGCGCCTCGTCGACGTTCGTCACCTGGATGACGAACGATTCGTCGTAGGTGAGGCCCGACGTATCGGTCGCTCGGACCGTGACGCTATGGCTGGTCGACGTCTCGAAGTCGAGACTTGCCCCCGCCTTGACCGAGATGATGCCGGTCGTCGCATCGATCTGGAATCGGCCGCCGGCGTCGTTGGTCAACGAGTAGCTGAGCATCTCGCCCCGCTCGTCGATCCCCGTGACTCGCATGACCTGCGTACCGGCCGACGCGTTCTCGACGACCGAACCCGACAGCGACGATCCGACTTCCGTGACGTTGCTCGCGACCCAGCCGCTTCCGGGCGTGATCGACTGGATCGTCAGCGACTTGCTGCCGTAGACGGCGTTGATCGTCGAACCCGAAACGGTATCGAAGTCCCAGTACTGACGCACGTTCGTGCTGCTGGTCAGCTCGCGACCGGTGATATTGGTCACTTCGGTGGACGAGAGCGACTTGCTGAAGATGGCGAGGTCATGGATCTTTCCCGAGAACGTCTCGGAAGTCGTGAACGAGCCTCCGACCGAATCCTGTTCTTGACCGATGACGAGCGTTCCGCCCGAGATCAGCGAGACATTCGTCTTGAAGCTGGTGCGCGAGTCGACGAGTGCTCCGTCGATGTAGATCGCGATCGATCCGGTCGCCGCCGCGCGAGTCACCATGATCTCGTGTGGCCGACCGTCGGTCAGAGACGCCTGGGAGATATTGGTAAACCAATTGCCGCCATCCAGCTCCAGGAAGACGATCTGGTTCTCGAATCCCAGCTTGAACTCATTGTCNNAAGTAGCCGTTCCCGGTATCGGTCGTCTCCAGCGTCGTCCGAATCGAGAAGTCACCAAGCCCGCCCAGCACCGTTCCGTCGTCGACGACCGACAGGTAGCGGTTGTTGCCGCCATCCTCGTTGAGCGAGATTCCCTCGTCGGTCGGTCGCGTGTCGACCAGGTCATCCGGTGCGGTGTTCCAGTCGCCGGTCGTCGTGAAGTACGACCGGTCCGAGAACTGCAGACGTTCGACGTTGGTGACCGTATCGGTCCCGTCTCGTCCGCCGACCGAGTCGGTGACGGTCCAGGTTCCGTTCCCGTTGTTCGTGACCGTGTACTGAGCCGAAGTACCGGAAAAGATCGCGACGTCGTTTCCCGAACCGCCGTCGATGAAGTCGTTTCCGGCGCCCCCCGTCAGCGTATCGTCGCCGTACTCGGTATCCGCATTGATCGCGCCGACCGAGAACGCATCGATCCCCCACGACTCGTCATTCACGTCCTGATCGAGCGTCGATCCGAATCCGATCTTCAGCGAACTGCTCGGATTGGTGATCGTGAGCTTCACCTGCCAGCGCTGATCCGCGTACCCTCCAAAATCGGTGTTGGTCAGACCGTCGTTGATCGGCGTGATCTCGTACGAGACGTTGCCGGAGGTTCCGGAAACGCCCGAATCCGAGTTGTAGAACGTCGGCGAGATCGACACCGCGTTGCTGTCGTTGACGAAGATCCTGAACTGCTCGCCGTCCCACGAGTCGATTTCGTAGAGCTGGAACGCGACGACCGCGACATCAGTGCCGCTCGGCATCGCGAATGACTTGCTGATCGATTGGCTCCCTCCGGTCCCCCCGAACCGTCCGAGAAAGGTCGTCATCGTCGTGCCGGTCGAGGTCGTGTTGTTCGACCAACCGCTCGCACCGGACTGAAAGTCTTCGGTCGCCACGACCGTCATCGTGCCGTCGCCGTACAGACGGTCGTTCCCCGTTCCGCCGGTGATCGTGTCGTTGCCGGAGCCGCCGATGGCGATGTCATTGCCGGCGTCCCCCGACAGCGTGTCGTTCCCCGAGCCGCCGTCGATCGTATCGTGACCGTCACCTCCGAAGAGCGAATCGGCGCCGCCGTAGCCGACCATTCCGTCGTCGCCGCCGAGTCCCGACGCCGTGTCGTTTCCCGACGTCCCGTTGTAGTAGTCCGATTCGGCCGTCGCGCCGCCGAGAACCGCCGTGTTTTGCGGATCGATCCACGTGCCGCTCATCAGGATCCGCGGCTCGAGATCGCTGATCTCCAGCTCCGCTTCGGTCGACGCGGGGACCGGATTCGTTTTCGGATCGGACGTCATCCGGTTCCCCTTCCACCACGCCGAGAATCGATCGAAGCCGCTCATGAGTCGTTTCCGCAGGTCGGCGAGGTTCGCCGCAGGAAGGCAGGATCGGAGAGGTTGCTCGGTCAGGCGTCGATTCGAACGCCACGCCCGAACCGAAGCGATGACTTCACCCCGAGAGGTCAGTCGGCGATCGACGGTACCGAGATGCTCGGGCGCGCGTCGGCGGTTTCGCCGATCGGTCGCTCCGAGACATCGGACGAATCGCTGCCGACGATCGGCCAGGTCGAACAATCGGCGACGACCAGAAAGCCGGCCGGATAGCGGCCGTCGTGATTGTCGATGCGCCAGCGACAGCGGACCGCCTGAAGCGCGACGTCGAGCATCGGATCGATGTGCACCAGTTCGGCGACGACCGGGACGCCGAGCGGCGCGTCGGCCGTCAGTTCGCGTCGCATCCCGACCTGCAGTCGATCACGGTAGCGCCATGGATGATGCAGCACGACCGTCAGCTCGGTCGGATCGATCAGCCGCAACATCGGAGTATCGTCGAAGACCTTCTGACCGACTTCGACGTCGATCGAGGCGACGATGCCGGCGAAGGGGGCGCGGAGTCGGAGCGATTCGAGTCGTGCCAGCTCGAGGGCATACNNAAGGGCATACCGGGCGCGCGCCAGCGATGCGTTCTCCTCGGCGATCGCCAGTCCCGCGAGCGCCTTGTCGCGAGCCGCGGCGGCCTGCTCTCGCTCCGAAGCGCTGACTCCTCGATCGTCTCGCACCGACTCCATCCGATCGACCAGTCGCTGCGCGTAGTGATGTTCCGAACGAGCCAGATCGAGCGGGCCGCTCTGCTCGGCTTGGATCCGTGCCGCGTCGACGGCCGCTCGCGTCACCGGATCGACCATCGAGATCAGCTCTTCCCCTTCGGCCACGCGTTCCCCTTCGCGCACCGAGAGCTCCTGCACCAGGCTTCCGGCCATCGGATGAATGACGACCGACCGAGCCGGTCGCACCCAACCGGGAACTTCCGAGACGACCGGCCGCGTCGACGATCGCTCGCCCACGCCGCTCGTCGCGACGGACGCCGGGCGTTCGGTGGTCGCTCGACTCCCACTCGGCTCGTCGCCCGACAGGGAGCTCGGAACGATCGCCAGGGGAGCGATCCACAGGGAAAACCACGGGAGGTGACGGGGCATCGTTCGACCTCGATCGGACGGTTCGGGGAAGGTCGGCAACGTTCGCGGTCGATCTCGGCCGTCCGAGCGGCGCGAGAGTTCATTCCGAAACCTAAGTCACCGTTCGGCTTGGGTTCCGAAACCGAACTGCGCCGACCGTCGCTCGCCGACGTCGCGACGCCCCCCTCGGGTCCGGGAACGCGTCCTTGTTGCGCCAGTCGATTCCCCTCAGAATGCGTCAGGCCGTTCGCCTCACGAGCGTCATCCTCGCTACGGCCGGCCGGTTGCCGGCTGCGACCTCGCACGGATGTCCCTCGGTTTCGGAGTTCGTCATGACCCGCCCTTCGCTCGCCGTCTATGCGTCGCTCTTGGCTCTGGCAGCCGTCGGTTGCGACTCGATGGTCGGTCCTTCCGCTCGCCCCTCTCCTCCGGCCGGCCCCGTCAGCGACAAGATCGAGGAGCTGCCGGGGAATGCCGGAGTCGACGGCAAGACGTGGCTCGTCTCGTTCGATCAGGCGAAGCGTCTGTCGCGCGAGACCGGACGACCGATCCTGACCGACTTTACCGGCAGCGATTGGTGCATCTGGTGCATCCGGCTGGATGACGAGGTCTTCGCGAAGCCGGCGTTCCAGGCTTGGGCCGAACAGCATGTCGTTCTGCTGAAGCTCGACTTTCCCGAGTCGACGCCGATCGACCCGGCGGTCGAACGGCAGAATCGAACGTTGGCCAGCGCCTACGGCATCGAGGGGTTCCCGTCGGTCCTCTTTCTTGACGGCAACGGCGAGCTGCTCGAGCGATCGGGCTACGTCCGCGGCGGTCCGTCCGCCTGGATCGCATCGGCCAAGGAGTTGCTGGGGGATCGCCTGACCGTGACGACCGGTACGACGACCGGTGCGGCTCCCGCCGATACCTCCGCTCCCGAAACCGCTCCGGCGGAAGGGAGCTGATCGACCGACCGGTCGCGAAGTCCGCGGGATCTTCCTGTCGGGCGAACCGCCATTTTCGGACTCTCCGCTCACTCGACGACGGAACCATCGATGCCGGCCACGCTGATCCGCCAAGGAAAAGTTCGCGATCTGTATGACCTCGGCGATCGCTTGCTGCTCGTCGCGTCGGATCGGATCAGCGCGTTCGATTGGATCCTGCCGACCGCGATTCCGGACAAGGGGCGCGTGCTCACCGGGCTGACGCGCTTCTGGCTCGAACGACTCGGCATCCCCAACCATCTCCTCTCGTTCGACGTCGCGGCCGATGAGGTACCGGTCGGAGTCGACCCGGGTTGGCTGGTCGGGCGCAGCATGGTCGTGCGGAAGTGTCGGGTCGTTCAGGTCGAGTGCGTGGTGCGAGGCTACCTGGTCGGCTCCGGATGGAAGGACTACCAGGCGACCGGTCAGGTCTGCGGCCTTTCGTTGCCCCCCGGGCTGATCAACTGCGATCGTCTCGAAACGCCGCTCTTCACGCCCGCCGCGAAGAACGACCATGGGCACGACGAGAACATCGCGTTCGAGCAGGTCGTGTCGGAGGTCGGGCTCGAGGTGGCGGCGGAGCTGCGCGACCGAAGTCTCGAGGTCTATCGCCGCGGCCGCGATATCGCGGCGGAGCGAGGGATCATCATCGCCGACACCAAGTTCGAATGGGGCTTCGATCCCGCCGGCAACCTGCTGATCGTCGACGAAGTGCTGACTCCGGACAGCTCGCGGTTCTGGCCGGCCGACAGTTATCGACCGGGAGCGAATCCGCCGAGTTTCGACAAGCAGTTCGTTCGGGATTGGCTCGAAGGGACGACCTGGGACAAGAACAGCCCGCCGCCGGAACTCCCGAGCGATGTCGTCGCTCGGACGCGAGGGAAGTACGTCGAGGCCTACGAGCGACTGACGGGCGAGCGATTTCCGTTCTGATGCGCTCGGGGTGGTGATGCCGAGGCGCTCGGTGTCGAGAAGCGTTGTCGAGGAGCGCCGTCGAGGAGCGTCGTCGCGCGGAGGGGCGGCGCAAGCGGTCGTCCGATCCCCGGAGTCGATTGAGACCCAATCGACCGAAGCCGAGTTTCAGTCGGCCATTGAGGCAGGATCCCATCGGCACCGACCTTCGGCTTCAGATCCTGTCACGAGCCGACCGTTCTCCTTGAGCGTCGTTCGTAGCGCAACGGAAGTTCGGCCAACGTATCGAACGGGCGCACGTCGTCCGAGCGCGTGCCGGGAGAGAGGTCGTGAGCACGTGTCCCGACGGAGAGCGACTGAAGCGATTCGCCCGCGGGTCGCTGCCGGACGAGGCGTGGGACGCGGTCGCGGCGCATCTGGAGGGGTGCGACGAGTGCCGACGTCGGCTCGATGCGGTCGATACGGCGAGGCTCCGTCCGTTCGGCGGCCAAGTCGATCCGTTGCCGAGTGTCGGAGCGGTCGGTGACGGCTCGAGGTACGAATCGTCGGCGGGGATCGGTTCGACGGTCGAAGGGGGCTCGATCGAATTGGCTGCCGAGCCGATCGATCCGGCAGCGATCCGTCTGTTGCGACAGGTCGCCACGTGGGTCATGCCGCAAGGTGCTGGCCCCCGTGGGGAGACGGACCAGCGTCCGGTCGATGCGGACTCCGCTCGGCCGTCGTCGCCGATCGCCGTGGGAGCCTTCGCGGGGCGCTCGCCGCGGCCGGGGGATCGCCTCGGGCAATACCGACTGCTCGACGAGATCGGCCGCGGGGCGATGGGAATCGTCTATCTGGCCGAACATGTCTCGCTTCGGCGGCAGGTCGCGGTGAAGCTGATCCATCCGCAGCGCGAGTTCGGTCCCGATGCGGTCGCACGATTTCGGCGCGAGATGTCGGCGGTCGGACGGCTGGATCATCCGCATCTGATTCGCGCGACCGACGCCGGCTCGATCGACGGCATCGAATACCTGGTGATGGAATACCTGGCCGGGATCGACGTCGAACGGCTCGCGAAGATCTTCGGACCGCTGCCGACCGGAGCGGCGTGCGAGATCGCCGCTCAGGCGGCCGCCGGCTTGGCTCACGCGCATCGAGCCGGCTTGGTCCATCGAGACGTGAAGCCGTCGAACCTGTTGATGGGAGCGGACGGAGCGGTTCGCGTGCTCGACCTCGGCCTGGCTCGCCCGCTCGACCTCGCTCGCGATCTCTCGATCGAACGTCGTGAGGAGCGACCGGTCGATTGGGAGCTGACCAGTCCGGCGGGGCGAGTCGGCACGCGAGCCTACATGGCTCCCGAGCAGTATCGGAGCAGTCGCGACGTCGATCAGCGGAGCGACATCTTCGGGCTCGGCGCGACGCTCGTCCGACTGCTGTGGGGCTTTCCTCCCTCGGCCCTCCATGGTTCGCGCGACGGTCAGGGGATCGTGCTTCCCGAGCCCCGTCTGCGACCGGATCTCGATCGCGAGCTGTTGGCGCTGCTCGAGCGCATGACGGCGGCCGAACCGTCGCGGCGTCTCGAATCGATGGAGCAGGTCGAGCACGAACTGGCGCGTTTCCGCTCGCCGACCGCGCTGTTCGAGTTGCTGGCACAATGTCGCTCGAAGGGACTCGTTCCCGCTTCGCCGTCGGTGCCGATCGTGCATGCGGCCAGCGTGCCGAACAGCGAGTCGCGCGACGCGTTCGCCCCTCAGGCGATGCCGCAGCCGTTCGGAGCCGGCGATCCGGATCGAGGGGTGCATCGCGGACTGATTCTGCTCGGCATCGGCGTTTCGACGTTCGGCATGCTGCTCGCCGCCATCACGTCGGCCGTTCTGCTGTGGCAAGCCGATCCGTTCGGTTCTCGCGCCAGGTTGGCTCAGGCCGACGACCGAGCCCTTTCGCGGGAGACCGGTGAAGCGACGTCGAACGGCAGTCGAGCTACCGACGACGAGGATCTGTCGATCGCCGCTGCGCGAACGCTCCGCGATGCGCCGACCGTCCGCCTCTCCGGCAACTCGATCGAAGTCCTCGACACCGCCTATCTGTTCGACGGACGGCATGCGTTCACGATCGAACTCTGGGTGCGGCCGGACGAGTCGCCGACGCGGGGCATCCATGACCTGACGCTCCTGAGCGCCCCATCGCGCGATCCCATCGGCGGTCCGTTCGGCCGAGGCTGGTCGCTCGGGACGGTGTCGCGGGCGTTCCGCTCCGAATGGGCGCTGTCGGTCGGAGGGCATCCGGGAATGCCGACCGGCATGCATCAATCGGCCTTGCTGCACCCGGGGCACTGGCATCATGTGGCGCTGTCGCACGCCTCGGGAAACTGGCGTCTCTGGCTGGACGGTATCCCGAGTACGTTGAACTTGCCCGGGCCCAGCGGCGGCCTGAGCGAAGGGGCGGGGAATCTGCAGATCGGCGGCTGGGGGCATCCGATCTCGCAGGGAATGCATGGGCGGGTCGGAGGATTTCGGATCACCGAAGGCAATCGCTACTCGGGGACCTTCGAACCGCCGTTTCCGTTGGTCGCGGACGATCGGACCCTTTGCCTGTTGGACCTGCGTCCTTCGCCGGACGAGCCGGGTCGGCTGATCGATCGGACCGGATGGGGTCGAGACGGTCTGATGGCGGTCGCGGCGCCGAACCTGGGAGAAAATCCCGCTCCCGCTCCGTTCGTTCCTTCCGCTGCGGACGGCACGAGCGAGAACGGATCCGGCGGTTCTTCTCAGCCCCTCGCAACTCCCCCTGCCCCGAACGGCGATGTAGGGAGGGGCTCCTGAGGGGCATCGAGAATCGGCGCGAGCGACGTCGCGCGATCCGACTCGGCCGCCTCATCGGGAGTCTTCCCCGGACCGGCAAAGCTTGTTGCCGCGATTCGGGGCTCCCATAATCGAGGGTCGGGACGGCGCCCGCTCTCATCCCCCACTCGCCACTCGCTCGACGGATCGCCCTCTTGTCGTCCAAGCCGTACGCCCAATCCCTGTTCACCAAGAGTGCGCTCCTCAGCGGACTCGTTTCGGATGCGCAGATCCGTTCGGCGGTCGTCGAACTGATTCAGACGGGGAGGTCGACCGCCCGCCGTCTGGAGGACGTCACCGATCGGGAACTCAGTCAGGAACTGATCGATCGCGGGTTGGTCACGTCGTATCAGGCCGATCAGCTGCGAGCCGGTCGGACGAAGTTGTCGCTCGGCAACTACGTCATCACCGACTGGATCGGCCAAGGAGGGATGGGGCAGGTCTTCAAGGGAATGCACCAGGTGATGGGACGGATCGTCGCCATCAAGGTGCTACCGCTGAGCAAGACGACCGACCACGCCGTCGACAACTTCATGCGCGAGATCCGGACTCAGGCGCAGCTCGACCATCCGAATCTGGTCCGCGCGTACGATGCCGGCAAGGACGGAAACGTCCATTACCTGGTGGTCGAGTATGTTCCCGGCACCGACCTTCGCCGACTGGTCCGCTCGCGCGGCAAACTCTCGATCCAACAGGCAGCGAGCATCATCCGTCAGGCGGCCGAGGGGCTCGAATACGCTCATCGCCGCAAGCTGATCCATCGGGACGTGAAGCCCGGCAACATCCTCGTGACTCCGGAGGGAGTCGCGAAGGTATCGGACCTCGGCCTGGCCGCGTTCATGAGCGAAGGGGAGAACGATCCGCGTCACGGCAAGATCGTCGGCACGGCCGACTATCTTTCGCCCGAACAGATCCGCAATCCGCGCGACGTGACCAAGTCGAGCGATCTGTATTCGCTCGGCTGCACGCTGTACTACGCGGTCACCGGCAAGGTCCCCTTCCCCGGCGGCAATGCCAAGAACAAGGCGCGACGTCATCTGGAAGAGACGCCGTGGCACCCGCGTCGGTTCAACGAAGAGGTCAGCGACGAGTTCGTCGACCTGATCGCCGACATGATGGAGAAGGAACCGGCGAACCGGATCGAGTCGGCCCTCGAAGTGGCACATCGACTGGAGCCGTGGGCGTCGGACGTCAGCCCGATNNCCCAGATGACGCGCAGTCGATGGCAGGCGGCTCCGCTGCCGACCGATCGCGACGAGGATCTTTCAGCCGGAGTCGACACCGATTCGGCGTTCAGCGTCGGCGATCTCGGTACGGGGGATCTCAGTCAGGCGAGCCAGGGATCGCAGGGGACGGTCGGCGGCCTCGGCTCGCTCCAGGACACGTCGGTGGCGCCCGACAGTGCTCCCCCTCCGCCCCCTTTGATGTACGATCCGACCGGCTATCGGAACCAGGCGCTGCGGCGCACCCGATTGCTCTTCCGGCTGATCTGGCTCGGGATTCCCGCCGCGCTGATGTTCGGATTCATCGTCGGCTTCCTGGTCGGACGCTTCTTTCGTTGACGTCGTCGCGGCAACTTCGCTCGACCATTCGGCGTCTGTTCTTCGATTCCCGACGGATCCCGCCCCTGTCATGATCGAACCTCATCTTGCGGTCGGTTCGGTCATCACGCTGCTCGGGGCGATCTTCGTCCTGTCGGCGGCCCTTCGCGCCTCTTGGATGCTGCGACTGCATCTGTTTCGCCGCCTGGCCGATGGCTGGGGAGAGCGACTCGCGCTCGGCGTCATGCTCACGCTCGGAGCGGTGCTGTTGGTCGTCGGCATCGGCGTCCTGATCGGCGGTCCGGTGCGCCTTGCCGAGGCTCATCCCCTGCCGAGCGGCCGATCATCCCTCGCGCGCTGCTGAATCCGAGTCGTCCGTCGGCGACTCGGGCATCTCGGCCGCCGTGGGGGCCAAGCCGGCCGGTTCCCCTGTCGCCTGACCTCGCCCGAGCGCCTCGACGATTCGTCGATCGATCGACCGCAAGTGAAGATCCTGCTGAGGAAAGGCGATTTCGATCCCCGCCTCGCGACAACGTCGATCGATCGTCGTGTTCACGTCGTGCAGCGTCGAGAGCCGCAGATCGAGACTCGGCAGATGGAACCTGAGCGTGAACTCCAGACTGCTCGCGCCGAACTTCTCGAACGTCACGCTCGGAGCCGGATCCTTCATCACGTTCGGATTCGCCCGAGCGGCGTCGCCGAGCAACTGAGTCACCTGTTCGACATCCGAACCGTACGCGACGCCGATCGTGATGACGACGCGGTTGACCGAACTGCTCAGGGTCCAGTTCAGCAGCTTGCCGGTGACGAACTCCTTGTTCGGCACGATCAGCTCCTGCTGATCGAAGTTGGTCACCGTCGTCGCTCGCATCTGAATCCGAGTCACGACGCCGGTGACGCCGTCGACCGTCACGACATCGCCGACGCGACACGGACGTTCGAGCAGGACGATCAACCCCGAAATGAAGTTGGCGAAGATCTCCTGCAGCCCGAACCCCAGACCGACCGTCGCTGCGGCGACCAGCCAACCGTACTGGGACCATTCGATCTCGAGATACGTCAGGCCGACGATCAGCCCGATCATCAGGATGACGTAACGAGTGATCGTCGTGATGGCGAATCGCGAACCGGAATCGAGCGGCAGGTGCGAGAGAACGGTGAACTCGAGGACCGCCGGAACGTTTCTCACCGCGACGAACATGACCAGAAAGGCGAGCCCCGCGAACGCGACTCGCGCCACGTTCACCTCGACCACTTCATCGCCGCGGACGACCGACCAGACGCGGATCTTGCCGAACATCCCGAGCGCCGGAAGCATGTCGAACCAGGTCGCCAACAGTCCGACGCTTGCGGCGAGCACGACCGCGAAGTGGATCAGCTGGCGCGTCTGCTGATCGAGCACGGCGAGATCGAGTTCCGTTTCGGTCGGCAGCTCGAGCGCCANNCGCCAGCCCTTCCGAGGCGCCTCGACTCGTCTCGCTCCGCGCCTTCATCGCTTCCAGTCGGTCGCGATACTGCTTGAGCGCCAATCGACGACGGCGCAGGAAGAGCCAGCGGCGCAGCATGGCCGAGACCAGCCCGACCGCCAGCAGGACCGACAGGCTCTGAAAGGCGCGATACGCCAACTGCAGCGACGAGTAGTAGTAACCGACCAGAGCCAGCACGATCATCGCGCCCAGACCGCCGATCACGAGTGCCATCGCCAGGTAGCGCGAGCGATACCAGAGGCTGCTCCGCTGCTCGGTCGACACGCCCGCCAAGACCCCTCGCGACGGATGGATCAGACGAAAGGCATGTGCCGTCGTCAGCGCCAGCAGCACCAGAAAGAAGACGCGTCCCGCCTCGTTCTGCCACTCCTGCTCGGCCGTCGCCAGCTCCTCGAGCTGATGAAAGACCTCGGTGATCAGAAACAGGAGCGGTGCGATGGTGCCGTAGGTATGCAACGACCGACGGAGCATCCGTCGTGACTCGGCATGCCAACCGAAGTGATGTTCGGCCATGCCGTCGGGGCGAGTCAGCTGACGGAGCACGTCGATCGGCCACAGGAAATACGCCGTGTGCGTCACCCCTTCGGCGACCGCGTTCAGGAAGCCGGTCGGATCGACCGGCGCTCTCAACCGCCAACCGATCAGCAGCAGCAACAGCGGCCACATCGAAGCGGTGATCAACGTCGCTCCCATCGCGACGAGCGTCGGGCGATACGCCTGACAGCTTCGCTTCGATGCGATCGCGCCTTGAGCCGCGATGATTCGCCTGAGTCGAGTCCGATAGACGATCAGCGCCACGGCCAGAATCAGCACGGCCGGCACGAAGATCAGATCGACCGACGGATCGGCGAACGCCCGCTCCGAAGCGACCGTCCAGCGGTCCCGATCGACCAGCCTCAACAGATCTCCGAGCGCCGCCGACAGATCGCGAGGCCGAATCGCTTCGGCGCTTCGGACCCAGAGCACCCGCTCTTCGATGAAGACGATGAACTCGTCGGCGCGACGGACGAGTTCGTGTCGCGCCGAATCGACCGCGACCCAGCGTTCGAAGTGCGTCTGGCAACTCGATTCCAGCTGAGCCAGGCCGTCGAGCTTGCGCCGCAGGACCGCATCGGTCTCGGCGGCGATCGTATCGGGATCCAGCTCCGGATGCGCAAGGATCAGCCGTTCGATCAGCCCTTCGCGGAGTTCCGGATCGCGCAGCATCCGGCGTCGCTCTTCTTGGACCTCGAAGATTCGCAGCTGAGTCGAACGCAGCTCGACCTGATCGCTGCGGCGCGGATCGAACTCGCTCCGCAGCACCAGCAGCTCGTTTCGCTTGCTGCGCAGCAGCGCACCGTAGCCGCTGGTGAGGCCGACCGTTTCGAGTCGTTTGCGGAGGTAATCGAAGTCCTCGTCGACTCCGGCTCGCTCACGCTCGATCCGATCGAGGTCGCGCGACAGCTGTTCGAGCCGGAGCAGTTCGGCCTGATGATCGCGAGCCAGACGGACGACGTCGTCCGCCAGCGGTCGGAGCTCTTCGAGCGTCGTCGCCGCGGTGCTCTCTGCCGTCCGTACCTGATCGGCTCCGGCCGCCGCCAGCAGTTCGGCCAGTCGCGTTTCGATCTGCGAGCGCTGCTGCTGAAGGTCGGCAAGCTGCTTGTCCGCCAGTTCCTGTTGCCGCGGGAGGAGCTGCGACGTGGCGGCATAAGCCTGTTGTTCGAGATCGAGCGCCTGGAGCTGGACGTTGGCCGCTTCCCGCCGCACGTCGAGCAACAACCGTCGGTAGCGCGTTCCGCGAGGCGTTTCTCCGGTGGGAGGTGGCTCGGCCGCCTGAAGCTCGATCTTGCCGAGCGAATCGCGAAGGCCGGTCACCTCGGCCGGGATTTCGGTCAGTCGCTGCTGTCGCCGCGCCGGTTCTGCGGCGACGGCATCGCGTGCCGCCGTAGCGCGCTGGATCGCCAGTCCGATCTCGGTCAACGCTCCTTCGAGCTCGGGACGCGCGCGATCGGTCGGAAGCGGCTGTCGAGGGGCCGCGAGTCGCTCGAGTTCCGAGGCGATTCGTTCCCCTTCGGCCGGCGCCGAGTCGATCATCGCGCGCCACCGCCCGCGCGTCTCTCGCAGGCGACCGAGCGCGACGAGCTCCTGCTGCACCTGAGTCAGTTGGGCGACCAGTCCCGTCTCGACCTCGTCCGAGACCTCCGGATCCCCTTTGACCGTCTCGATCTCGGCGATGACCTGCTCGACGGTCGGCAACTCGACCGGAACGACGTTGCCGTTGAGATCGGCCGGAGCGGTAGTCACCGGCGGCTCGTCGGTCCCCGATTGTTGAGCCGTTGCTCGGGGGAGCAGCCGTAGGTCCGACGACAGCAGTGCGAAAACGACGAGGAGCGAAACTCGGATCGCGAGCGCCCAGGACGGTCGTCGAAGCGAACGGAAGAGGAGGGCAAACCGAATCGATCGAAGGGTCACGAATCGGACCGGGAGCCCAGGGGTTCGGGTCCCATCCGCTCTTCGTTCCCGTTTCCTCACCGGATCGATCTCCTTCTAACCCCGAGTCGTTCGGTTCGACTCCGGCGGATCGCGGGTGTCGGATCGCGGCTGACCGGATCGAACCGATCCTTCCCGCGCCGCTCGACATCGCGTCAGTCGCTCGCTTCCTTCTCGGCCGTTCGCTCGCGGAACGCCTCGCACAACGGCAGGATCTGTTCGATCGTCAGCTGTTCGGCTCGCGCGTCGGCACCGAGCGAGAACCGACTCATCACCTCATCGACCTCGCTCTTGGTCAGTCGATCCTTGAAGGCGGCGATCAGCACGCTGCGCAGGAACTTGCGACGGTGGAAGAAGAGCGAGCGGACGAACGTGTGGAAGTACGGCAGGTCCGGAATCCGTGCACGCTTCTCCGGGTCGAACTCGATCCGGATGATCGCCGATTCGACCTTCGGACGAGGCCAGAAGACCTTGTTGTTCAGGATCCGGACGATCTCGGGGCGACATTGACTCTGGATCCAGACGCTCAGCGATCCGTAGTCCTTGGTCGACGGAGCCGCGACGATCCGCTCGGCGAGCTCCTTCTGGATCGTGACGGTCATCGAATGCGGAACCGGTTCGCCGGCCAGCAGATTCGAGATGATCGGAGTCGCGACGTTGTAGGGGAGATTCGCCGCGAGCTTGAAGCGGCGCCCCGGAGCGGCGGCGAGCTTCTCGCGGATCGTCTGCATCACTTCCGGATTGAGACGATTCTTGTTCTTGAGGATGTCGGCTTTCAGGAACGTGATGTTCCGGCGCCCCTCGAGCGTTTCGCGAGCCAACTGATGCAGGTGACCGTCGAGCTCGACCGTCACCACTTCGGCCGCCTTGGTCGCCATGATCCCGGTGAGCGAACCGGTGCCGGTGCCGACCTCGAGCACGACGTCATGCTCGTCGATCGCCGCGGCGCGAGCGAGCAGTTCGAGCAGGTTGATGTCGATCAGGAAGTTCTGACCGAGTCGATGATCGGGCTCGAGCCCCACCTCGCGAAATCGCCGAGTCAGGTACGAGACGGTTTGACGCGGAGGCTGGTTCATGCGGAATCGGCGCGAGGCGGAACGGAGGGGGATCGACGGACCTGGCATTGTCGCTGATTCCCCGCCCGACCGATAGGACCCTCGGTGGCAGCGTTGGCGTCGTGTGACCGGACTGCCGTAGTGCGACCGACCCCGGTCGCAGCATTTTCCGAATTGAAGGCGCGGAGGCGCTGAGTGAGACGCCGAGGGAAGTCCG
>DMPQ01000088.1 GCA_003455945.1 Planctomycetaceae bacterium | reverse complement strand
GTCGAAGTCGATCGGTTCTCGCGGATCGTTCTCGCGGATCGTCCGCACGATTCGCTCACGAGCCGCACTCGCGAGAATCGCGACCGCGCTTCGCTCGTCGAATCGACTCTCGAACCATCGCGCAGATCGTCGGTGACTTTGACGGATGTGCGGCGCGCGGTCGCGAACTAAAGTCTCGCGCAGAGGGACCCGATACCCAATCCTGGCTGTGGGTCTCCGAGCGAAGGACAACCTCCCAAGTTCGGACAGCCAAACCCGAGGGGCCTTGTAGCGGCGAGCAAGGCCCCTCACTTTTTTCTTGAGCGGCTTTGCCCCGAACTCGCTTCGCTTCGGCCGGCCCCTCTCGCCCTGCCGCTCCCCGCTCGTTCCGGTTCGAGCCGCGCGCTTCGAGCGATTATAAGGTGTCGGCGTCCGGCGCCCAGCGCCCGCCCCGACGGCTCGCCCGCCTCGCGGTCGACTTCGCCTTGGCGGACCTCGTCGGCCGAGTCGGATCGCTCAGACGCTTCGCCCCTTCCCCTCGCCCGAACTCTCCTGCCTTCCCAGACACTTGCCGATCTGGCGAACCGCTTGTCGGAGACGGTTTTCGTTTTCGACCAGGCTCATTCGCAGGAACCCTTCGCCCGCCGTCCCGAAGCCGCTCCCCGGACTGACCGCGACGTTCCCCTGCTCGAGCAGCATCATCGCGAAGTCGAGCGTCGACATGCGGCTGCGCCACGGTTCGGGGACTTTCGCCCAGACGAACATGCCGGCCTTGGGGACTTCGAGCTCCCAGCCGAGGCGACGGAGGCCGTCGACCAGCACGTCGCGGCGTCCCTGGTAGATCCGCGACTGGGCTTCGACCTGTGCCTCGGTGTCCCGCAGCGCGACGATCGCGGCAATCTGGATCGCCTGGAACATCCCGTAGTCGTAGTAGCCCTTGATCGTCGCCAACCCGCGGATCATCTCGGCGTTGCCGGCGCAGAAGCCGACTCGCCACCCCGCCATGTTGTACCCCTTGCTCATCGTCGTGAACTCGACGCCGACGTCGATCGCCCCTTCGGCCGCCAGAAAGCTCGGCGGGCGGTAGCCGTCGTAGGCGATGTCGGCGTAGGCAAAATCGCTGATCACCATGAAGCCGTACTTCTTCGCCAGCTTCACCACCTGTTCGAAGAACCAGGGCTCGACCGTCACCGTCGACGGATTGTGGGGATAGTTGATGATCAGCAACTTCGGCTTGGGATAGAGCGTCTCGCAGGTATAGGCGATGTCGCGCAGGAACTTCTCGCTGTCGGCGACCTCGAGCGCGATGACGTTCCCCGACGCCAGAGCGACGCCGTACATGTGAACCGGAAAATAGGGAGCGGGGGTGATCGCGGTATCCCCGGGGCCCATCAGGGCGAGGCACATGTGGCTGAACCCCTCCTTGGACCCCAAGCAGACGATCGCCTCCTTTTCCGGATCGATCCGAACGCCGTAGCGATGCCAGTACTTGCTCGCCAGCTCGCGACGGAGGTTCGCGATGCCGTTGCTCTTGCTGTAGCCGTGATTGTCGGGATTGCGAGCCGCCTCGGCGAGCTTCTCGATCACCGTCTCGGCCGGCGGATCTCCCGGGTTCCCCATCCCCATATCGATCACGTCATCGCCGGCGCGACGCTTCAGATAGAGCGCCTGGTTGATGCGCCCGAAGAGATACGGGGGAAGGCGCATGACGCGCGAAGCGAGTTCGATCCGGAACGGCTCCGCGGGGCGATCCGACGACGATGCGTTCATGGGCGAGCGATTTCCAGGCCGGCGAAAGGGTGAGACGGGGGAGCGGGCATTGTGATGCTCGCCGCCCGGTTTTCCCAGACCTCGACCGATCGGACTTCGGAATCCCCCGCGCCGACTTCGGCGTCTTGTCCTGTCGTCGCTCGCCCTCTCAGGCGATCTCGATCGCGTCACCGATGACCGAGGCGATACGACGAGCGGAAACCGGCGCGATCACTCCGCGCTCGGTGACGATCGCGGTGACCAGTCGAGCCGGCACGACATCGAAGGCTGGGTTATAGACGGCGACTCCTTCGGGAGCGGTGCGACGGCCGAAACCTTCGGTGATCTCGGAAGCTGCCCGCTGCTCGATCGGAATCCCCTCGCCCGACACGAGCGTCAGATCGAAGGTCGAACTCGGCGCGGCGACATAGAACGGAATGCCGTGATGATGAGCCAGTACGGCGACCGAATAGGTCCCGATCTTGTTCGCGACGTCGCCGTTGGCGGTGATCCGATCCGCTCCGACGATCACTGCCTGGATCCGCCCTTCGCGCATCACCTGAGCGGCCATCGAGTCGCAGATCAGCGTGCACGGGACTTGGTGACGCATCAGTTCCCAAGCGGTCAATCGAGCCCCTTGCAGCAGCGGACGCGTCTCGTCGACCCAGACGTGAATCCGCTTCCCCTGATCGTGCGCGGTGAAGATAGCGCTGAGCGCGGTTCCGTACTCGGCGGTGGCGAGGCCGCCGGCATTGCAGTGCGTCAGCACGCCGAAGCCGTCCTCGAACAGCTCGGCCCCGTGACGTCCGATCGCTCGGCACATCTGCCGGTCCTCGTCATGAATCGCTCGCGCCTCGTCGAGCAGCGCGCGACGGAGCGCCGGGGCATCGGCAAAGCTCCCTTCGGCGATCCGAGAGCGCATCCGATCGAGCGCCCAGAAGAGATTGACGGCGGTCGGACGACTGGTCGCCAGATAGTCGGCCGCCGAGACGGCTCGCTGCAGCAGATCGGCCAGCGAACCCTCGCCGCGAATCGCGACACAGACGCCGTAGGCGGCCGCGATCCCGATCGCCGGAGCCCCTCGGACCCGGAGCGCCCGAATCGCTTCCCAGACCTCCTCGACCCGCTCGCAGCGAATCAGAGTCGTCGATCCGGGGAGGAGCGTCTGGTCGATCATCTCGAGCAGACCGGTCTCGTCGCCGATCCAGCGGACCGAATCTTCGGAAGCGGCAGAGCGAGCGGGGACGTTCATCGTCGAGCGGTTCCGGCGAGAAAGAAGGTTCGGGTGGGGATGCCCCAGCGTACACAAGCGGAACGCCCCCGGGAGCGGTCGCACCGCGAGAAGCCGAGCCAGCCAGCCCGCGGCGTCAGCAAGGNNGGAGTGGCCGGGCCCACGTAAAGTGCGAACTCGTCAACGACCCAACCAGCCCGCAGCGTCAGCAAGGGGTCCCCGGTGCCCTCGATCGAACGTGGCCCCGGGCTCTCCGAGCCCGAGGTCGGGTGGATGCCGACACCATTCACGCTTCGAAGCTCGATCG
>DMPQ01000085.1 GCA_003455945.1 Planctomycetaceae bacterium | reverse complement strand
CCTGCGGGAGGGCGAGTTTCATGGCGGAGGCCGCGATGCGGTCGGCGAAGCGAGACCGCGGGAGGTATCGCCGGGCCCGAGCCGCCGTCGTTCCGGTTGATTTCGGGACGACACAGGACGCTGACGAGGTCGAGACGATGGTGCCCGCCTGGCGGATGGTCTTCTGGTGCAGTCTGGTTGCCGCGATCGGCGCAGGGATCGTGGGCAAGCTCGTCGCGCCGTCGATGGTCGCCGTGAAGGGGACCCCCGCGGTGGCGGCCGACGAAACTGCCGACCCGGCGACCGCGTCAGCCGAGCCCTCCGCTGAGGCGGCTGTCCGGCCGGCACCGGTGGTGACCGCCGGAGATCGAGCTGCCGAAGGGCTTCGCATCGGCCTGATCGCCGTCTTCGTGATCGGCGCGTTCGCGGCGGCGCTGCACGGCGGGTCGGTAGCGGCTGCGGGGAGTCCTCCCGCGGCGGCTCCTCTCTGGGGCCTGGTTCCGGCGACGATGATCATCGCCTCGGCCGCCGGCTTCGCTCTGTGGATCGCGTGGGCGGTCGGACTCGAACCGATTTCGCTCGGGCGCGCTCCTCTCGTGCCGCTCGCCGCCTGCGGTTTGGGGGCGTGGGAGGTCGGATTCTTCGGAGTGCTCCCGTGGAGCCGTCGCGCGGCGGCTCATTGAACGGCGATCCGCCTTGTTCGCAACTCGGCCGAGCGTCGCGAATTCGCTCGTTTCCGGGTTGAGACGATCGATCGCAAGTCGTTGTCGAGTCGGATCTTGTGGCGGATCGGCGCCTCGGTCGACCGCCGGGCGAAACCGCCGGGAATCCCGGGTCGTCAAAGTTTGACACCCCTGGGAGCCCCAAATAGACTCGATTCGTGGGGCCGAAGTACCGATCGCCGCCGGGCGGTCGACAGTTCGCCCGTCTTCTCTCGAGCTTCGGTTCCGAATGGTCGGCTGCCGCCGATCGGGTCGCCTGCGTACGTCCTGAAGATGTCCGCCGGACGATGCCCTCCTCCTAGGAGCACCTGAATGGCTTCGCGTCAGAACCAGGGTCTGCAGATCGCTCTCATCTTCTTCGTGATGATGACGATCCTCCTGTCGGTCGTCGTCTATTTCACGGCGACGAGCGNNCTCGGAATATGCGGACAAGTACGCCAAGGAGCAGGAGCGGGCGCGAAGCGTCGAGGCGCAGCGGAACGCGGCCGACACGCTGTCGAAGCTGCTGATGGCTTGGGTCGGCGACGGCGAGCTGACCGAAGACCAGTGGAAGCAGCAGTACGACCAGCTGAGCGGCAATTCGGACCAGGCGGTCAGCACCTGGGTCGCAGCGGCTCAGCGCTACCGCGGCTACTACGATCAGGACATGTTCAATTTCGGTGTCGACTACTCCGACCCCAAGGGTTGGCGAACGCTGCCGCAGTACCTGTTGACGACGATCAAGCAGAAGAACAACGAGCTGGTCGCCAACAACAACCAGATCAATCAGATGAAGGCGGACTTTGCCGCCGGTCTGGATGCGGCCAAGGAACAGGTCCGAGTCGCCGAAGAGGCGCGTCTGGCGGCCGAGACGGCGAAGACTCAGGTCGAACAGGCGGCTCGCGCCGTCGAGGCGACGCTCCGTACCGAGCAGCAGAACGCTCAGGCGCTGGCTGCCACGGCTCGTCAGGAACAGGAAGCGGACCGAGTCACGCTGAACACCAGCGTCGACGTCGCCACCGATCTGGCGACCGCTCGCGAAGAGAGCGTGCAGGCCTTGGCGGCTCGTGTGGACGAGTACGAGCGAGACGAGTTCGACATCGCCGACGGCGAAGTGGAATGGGTCAATGCTCGTTTGGGAATCGTCTACATCAACCTCGGGTCGGCCGACAATCTCCCTCGTACCCAGGTCTTCACCGTCTACGGTCAGGATGACGCGACCTTCAACCCGACCGGCAAGAAGGGGACGATCCGGATCCTGCGGATTCGCGATGCTCACTCGGCCGAGGCGGAGATCCTGGAGCAGGATCTGAAGAATCCGATTCTGGCCAACGACAAGATCTTCACGCCGACCTGGAAGCCGGGACGGACGCTGAAGTTCGCCCTCTCGGGCTTCCTCGACTTCGACGGCAACGGCACGTTCGAGCAGATCGACATCGATGCTCTCTCGACGCTGATTCGCGAAAACGGCGGCGAAGTGGTCGCTTCGATCGATCCGCAGACCGGAACGCTCTCGAACGACATCGACGCCCTCACCAACTTCGTGATCACCGGCGGTGATCCGACGAACGGTGATCCGACGACGATCAAGGCGATCGGCGATGCGTCCAAGACGCTCCGTGATCAGGCGGTCGAAGCGGGAGTCCAGCTGATCGACATGAACGAACTGCTCGAGCAGTACGGCTACCGCAACTCGATCGGTATCGAGCGGACCGGTCCGGGCGTCGAGGGCTTCGTCCCGCGTCGTCCTCCGGGGCGAAGTGCCGACGGGACGAGCTTCTGATCGCTCGCACTGGCGAGTGACCTGACCCGAAACGAAGGCNNCGCGACATGCGGGCCCCGTTCTCGTTTCTTGACTTGGGTGATCGCCGATCAGTTCGCGACGCGATGGGCGAAGAGCCGATCGCGGAGCTTCAGATGCGCGGGCCAATCGCGATGATGGATCGACGCCAGGTTCGGCAGCTCGAACAGTTCGGGGCGAACGAACATCTCGGCGGCCGAAGCGAGGCCATGGAAGCGAGCGAGCCGTTCGAGACGCCGGCGGTCGGCCCGCTGGAGTTCGTGAGCCCGGCATAGACTCGCGAAGAGCTGCCGCGCCCGATGGGCCGGCGTTCCGCGCAACAGGAATGCTCGGGCATAGATCGCCGCGGCGATCGCGCCGGCAGCCAGGAACGCACCGAGCAGCATCCAGGCGATCGTGCCGAACTCGAACGGCTGAGCGTCGGTTCGAAGTCGGCTTCCCATCTCGGCGAACCGATCGATCTCCGCCAGCAGTTCCGGAGTCATCAGCATGTACTTCATCGGTCGGTCTCCGTCATCGAACCGGTCGGCGTCGTCGAACCGGCGAGCAGCATCGAATCGGCCTGTCGCGGGCGAGTCGCGGCCTGACGCTCCAGCGCCGCCGCAGCTGCTTCGCGCACCGAAACCATCGGGTCGGTCAACGCGGCATTGAGCGCCTCGCGTGCCTCGCCGGTCGGACAACCGGCAAGCACTTCGATCGCTTCGATCCGCAGGAACTGGTCCTTTTCGCGCATCTGAGCGACGACCAGATCCTGGATCTCGGTCATCACGTCCAGCAGCGGCGCGGCCGACATCGCTCTGAGCCGTCGGTTCCGATCCCCTTGTTCCAGTTCGGTGCGAAGCCGTTCCGCCGCCTGACGATCGACTCGCCGGACGATCTCGCCGTTCGAACGGCGAGCCGAAGGATCCATCGAATCGAAGCCGTTCAGGAACCAGTCGACGGTGTAGTCCTCGAACACCTCGGCCGCCGCCTCGCGCACTTCGATCGCCGGATCGTCCAGCGCCGCACGCAGACGACTCATCGCGCCCGGGAGGTTCCTTTCCCGCAACTGCCGCAGCGCCTCGGCTCGCAGGTCGGTCGCATCGCAATCGGCGAGCGCCAGGACGAACTGATTCACTTCGTCGGTCCGATACGGAGCCAGTCGACGGACCGCGAGCCCGCGCACCTCGACATGCCCCGTCCGGATCAGCGCTTCGAGAATGCGGACGTTCGCTTCGGCTCCGAGTTTCGCCGTCTCGACGAGCGCGACCAATCCGAGCTGCGCATCGACCGACAGTTCGGGAAGCGAGGTCAGGCGTTCGTCGAGCCATTCGAGATGCCGAAGGCGGCCGAGGTTTCGTTTGGCGTTTGCGGCGTCGATCGAGGCAACGCGGCTGAGGAACGTTTCGAGGAACCGTCGATCGGATCGGGATGCCCAGAGGCGGACGATCGATTCGGGGAGATCCTTCGCGACGAGAAAGTCGGCGACCAGACGATCCGGCAGTACCTCGTGATCGGAGCGCAGGAGTTCCTTGGCGGCGGCAGCCAGGCCGAGATCGTTCGGCGCTTCGAGCAGCGCCAGCAGTGTCGCCGAATCGGCGTCGGCCAGCAGCGCAAACGCCGCGATGATTTCCGGTCGGCGATGGTCCAGGTAGCGACGAAGCGCCTGTTCCAGGCTCGCGATCGCCCGGTGGCGGATCGGACGACCGTCCGCATCGACCGCCTCCCGATCGAGCGACTGAACGAGACGCAGGGTGACGCGCGCGGCCGATTCCCGCAGCTCGTCGTCTCCCGAGAGCACCAGCTGAACCAGATCGGGAACCAGCGCATGGATCCGAAGCGAAAGGGCCATGCCGATCGCCGCGTTCCGTTCGTTCGCTTCCCCCTTGGCAAGCGACTGACGCAGCCCCGGCAGAAAGCGGTCGATCGACTCTCCCAATCGTCGTCGATCGTCGTCGTCGATCTGCTTCCACGCGCGGATCACCGCTCGCTGGACCGGTACGGGGGAGCCGACGAAGGTCGCTCGGAGCGCATGCTCCCGGACCGTGCGCCGTTCGCTGACCAGTGCCGCGAGCCAGACGGCCTGAGCCGCGTCACTCTGGTCGCTTCTCAACAGATCGAACGTCGTTTCCAGACCGCTCATCACTCACCTTCGCGTCGTCGGTTCGCCGCAGACCGGCAACCATAAGACGCCCCTCGGAAGGTGACGGCGGGACTCCGCGATCGTCAGGCACCGCTCCCCGGCGCGGGCCATCCGACCGTCACAGTCGGCTCGCGACGAACGGACCGCGGCGAACCGGATCAGGCGGTTTCGGCGAGCAGTTCGAGCAGACGCTCTCGGACCCGATTCGGATCGGCGTTCCGATCGCGTTTGCGCGCGGCACCGATCAGCGCGCCGAGTGCCTGGAGCTTGCCGCTCCGATAATCCGCGACCGATTGGGGATGTTCGGCCAGCAGCTCGCGACACAGGCGATCGATCGCCGACGGATCGACCGATGCGATCCCGAGATCCCGCATCGCCCCTTCCACCTCGACGTCGGCCTCGGTCAGGCGGCGAAAGACGTCCTTGGCCTGAGCGGTCGTCAGCTCGCCGGCGGCGACTCGCCGGAGCAGTTCACCGAGACGCTCGGGCTTCAGCGGGAATCGGTCGATCGATTCGCCTCTTTCCTTGAGCGCCCGCGCGACGTCCTGCTGAAGCCAGTTCGCGGCGCGTTTCGGATCGGACGACGTCTCGGCGACCTGATCGAAATAGGCGATCGCCGCGGGCCCCATCTGCAGCAGCACCTCGGCGTCGTAATCCGACAGACCGCACGTCGCGATCAGCCGGTGCCGGATCGCGGACGGTCGGCGGTTCAGCTCTCCGCGAAGCGACTCGATCAGGTCGCGCGATACGACGATCGGTACCAGATCGGGGTCGGGGAAGTAGCGGTAGTCGGCCGACTCTTCCTTTTCTCGCTGCAGTCGCGTGGTCTGCGAGGCGTCGTCCCAGCCGCGAGTCTGTTTCGGTGCTTCACCCTGTCGGCGCCCGGTCGCCAGGAACTCGCCGAGTTGTCGTTGCTGTTCGAACTCGATCGCCCGCTCGACCGCGCGGAAGCTGTTGAGATTCTTCACTTCGACGATCGGAGTCGGCACCGGGCCCTCCGGCGTCGAGACTCGCAGATTGACGTTCGCGTCGACCCGCAGACTCCCTTCCTCCATGTTGCAGTCCGAGACCCCCAGGTGCTCGAGCAGCAGTTTCAGCTCGGTCAGGAAACGCTTCGCTTCTTGAGCCGAGCGGATTTCGGGACGCGACACGATCTCGAGAAGCGGCGTGCCGGCTCGATTCAGGTCGATCCGCGTATCCGCCTTGCCTTCCCGTTCGTCATGCAGGCTCTTCCCGGCGTCTTCTTCCAGATGCGCGCGAATGAACCCGATCCGCCGCGGAGGGGATTCGTCCCCGGGGAGTTCGAGCGATCCGCCGTCGACGATCGGATGATCGAGCTGGCTGATCTGATAGCCCTTGGGGAGATCGGGATAGAAGTAGTTCTTTCGATCCCAGCGAGTCACTTCGGGGATCGAGCCGTCGAGCGCCAGCCCGGTCACGATCGCCAAACGAATCGCTTCGCGATTGACCACCGGCAGGGCGCCGGGAAGTCCCAGACAGACCGGACAGACCTGCGTGTTCGGTTCCGCACCGAACGACGTGGCGCAGCCGCAGAAGAGCTTCGTCCGCGTCGACAACTGCACGTGGACTTCCAGTCCGACGATCGTCTCGAACTCGGGAGTCTTCATGAATCGGCTCCCGAAACGGGGATGCCGGCCGGCAGGCCGATCGGATCGGGGCGACGCAGGTGCCAGTCGTGCTCCTGCTGATAGCGGTGCACGAGCCCGAGCAGTCGCTGGTCGGAAAACGGAGGGCCGGTCAGCTGAGCTCCGATCGGCAGCCGGGTGTCGGTCGGCTCGACCGGGAACGAGACGGCGGGGAGTCCGGCGAGATTCGCGAGGACCGTGTAGACGTCGGCCAGATACATCGCCAGCGGGTCCGACGTCTTGGCCGCAGCGGGAAACGGCGGTGTCGGCGTGGTCGGGCCGAGCAGCAGATCGACCTGCTGCCAGACTCGATCGAAGTCGTCGCGGATCGCGCGTCGGACTCGCGAGGCGCGACCGTAGTAGGCGTCGGCGTGTCCGGCGCTGAGCGCAAAGGTACCGAGCAGGATCCGTCGCTTCACTTCGGCGCCGAACCCTGCGGTCCTCGTCGCGCGGTACAGGCGATCGAGATCGGTAACGTCGCTCCCGTCGGCGCGGAAGCCGTAATGCGCGCCATCGAACCGCTCGAGGTTGCTCGATGCCTCGCTCGAAGCGATCACGTAATAGGAGGCGATGCCGAAGCGGGCATACGGGAGCTCGACCGGGACTCGAACCGCTCCCTGGCTTTCGAACCATCGCAGCGCGCTTTCGACCGATTCGGAAACGATCGGATCGAGTCCCGGGCCGAACTGCTCGGGGACCCAACCGATCCGCAGGCCGCGCAGCGAATCCGGAGGAGAGAACTCGCCGACCTCACGACGAGCGGAGGTCGAATCGCGGCGGTCGGGGCCCCCGATCGCCTGAAGGAGCGCCGCACAATCCGCCGCGGTTCGCCCCATCGGGCCGACCTGGTCGAGACTGCTCGCATAGGCGACGACGCCGTAGCGGCTGACCAGCCCGTAGGTCGGCTTCAGCCCGACGATGCCGCAGAAGGCAGCGGGCTGACGGATCGAACCACCCGTGTCGGTACCGAGCGTGATCGGCACCTGATCGGCCGCGACCGCGACCGCCGATCCGCCGCTCGAACCGCCGCTGACCAGCGAAAGATCCCACGGGTTACAGGCGCGGCCGAAGGCGGAGTGCTCGTTCGAACTCCCCATCGCGAACTCGTCGAGGTTGGTCTTCCCGACGATGATCGCATCGGCCTGGCGCAGACGTTCGACGACCGTCGCGTCGTACGGAGCGATGTACTCGGCGAGCATCCGCGATCCGCAGGTGGTTCGCGAACCGCGGACCCCGATCAGGTCCTTCACGCCGATCGGGACTCCGGCCAGCGACCCGAGCGACTCCCCATCGGCTCGGCGCCGATCGAGCGCGGCGGCAGCGGCGAGCGCCCCCGGTTCGTCGAGCGACAGGAAGGCGTGCAGCGCCGGCTCGCTCTGTCGGATCCGAGCGAACGTCTCGCGAACCGTCTCGACAGCCGAACGCTCTCCCGCGACGAACTCCTCGCGAAGTCGAACGGCGGAAGGGATCATCGCAACGCCTCCGCGCGAGCAGGAGAGGGGACTCGAAGGGCCGAAGAGGCTCGGCAGCCCGGCGAGGCGTTCCGAACGCCTTTCATCCGAGCACCGGCGGGACGCGGAAACAGGTGTCGTCGTGCCGCGCCGCATTCGCGAGGGCGTCGGACCGTGAGAGGCCGGCCTCAGGAAGATCGTCTCGCACCGCATCGAGAACGTCGTGCGGATGGACGAGCGGCGGGAGCGAGTCGACGTCCGCTTCGGACAAGAGGTCGACGAAGTCGAGCATCCGGTTCAGCTCACCGACCGCCTGAACGACCTGGTCGTCATTCAGATCGAGCTTGGCCAACGAAGCGACTCGCCGTACCAGTTCGGCGTCGACCACCGGGTGGCTCATCGATGCTCCTCCCGATCGCGCGAACGTGCTCGTTTCGCCCCAAGGAGGCCGAAGCGAGTTCTGGTCGGTTCGAGGGGCCCGAGCGGCGGCATCAGCAGCGCCGGATCCGCTCCGGGGACACGAACGGCCGCCCGAATCGAGCGGCCGAGGTGATGGCTTCGGGGACGAGCCGAGACGGCTCAGGCAGGCAGCTTGAACGGCCGCTGCACGACCGCCTTGCGGACCGCGCCGCTTCGGATGCACTGGGTGCAGACCCAGGTGCGACGAGTCGTACCGTTGGGGCTGGTCACCTTGACCCGCTGCAGATTCGGCTTGAACTTGCGACGAGTAATGCCGGTCACCTTGGTACCGACACCGCCGAGGTACTTGGCCTTACCGCGAAGTTCCACCGAGTTGCCGGTCTGAGTTCGCTTTCCGCAGACTTCACATTCGCGCGCCATGGCGACCGCACCTTCGAAAGGACCCGTTGTCGTCGTCTCGGTGAACCCGCTACCGCGGCCCAAGGTCTCCCTGAGGAGCCTAGGACCGGGCATGGAAACTGGCAGTATACCAATCCCCCGACTCCCCGCAACGCCATTCCTTCGCGCCCCGGCCGCCGATTCGCGGTCGATATCGACCGCGACGGGGGACGAACCCTCTGCCGCGACCGGTCGCCGCGGCGGCGGACCTGGTCTTCACCCGATCCCCTCGACGGTTCGTCGCGCTTAGAATCGCAGGCTTAAGCCCGGCTACCCACGAGGTGTTCCGCGGCCGTTCCCCACGTCTCGTACCGGAGTCCGCCGCCGTGAAGGCCCTGATGCTGACCGAGTACCTGAAGTTCGAGCTGACCGAGGTGCCGGAACCGGACGTCGGACCGCACGACGTTCGGGTCCGCGTCCAGGCGTGCGGCATCTGCGGGAGCGACATCCACGGCTACGACGGGAGTACCGGGCGGCGGATACCGCCGCTGATCATGGGACATGAGGCGGCGGGGATCGTCGAATCGGTCGGGAGTGCGGTCGAGCGGTTTCGCCCGGGCGACCGAGTCACCTTCGACTCGATGGTCTCCTGCGGCCGCTGCGGCTTCTGTCGCGCCGGCCATGCGAACCTGTGCGACCGCCGCCAGGTCCTCGGCGTCTCGTGCGGCGAATACCGACGCCACGGTGCCTTTGCCGAACTGATCACGGTACCGGAACACATCGTCTTTGCCCTTCCCGACTCGATGCCCTTTCGCCAGGCGGCGTTGGTCGAAGCGGTGAGCGTCGCCGTCCATGCGGTCGGGCGCACGCCGATCCGAATGGGAGACGTCGCGGTCGTCGTCGGCACCGGCATGATCGGAGCGCTGGTCGTTCAGGCGCTGCGAGTCGCCGGAGCAGGGCGAGTGATCGCCGTCGATCTGGATGACGCCAAGCTCGAACTGGCCAGTTCGCTCGGAGCGGATGAAACGATCCGCGCCGATCAGACCGATCCGGTCGCCGCGATCCGCGAACTGACCGGCGGGCGCGGAGCGGATGTGGCGATGGAAGTCGTCGGTGCGACTCCGACCGTCCGAACGGCGATCGAGGCGGTGCGCAAGGGGGGCTCGGTCTGTCTGGTCGGCAACCTCTCGCCCAAGGTCGAACTGCCGCTCCAGTCGGTCGTCACCCGCGAGATCTCGCTCTTCGGCACCTGCGGCTGCAACGGCGAGTATCCGGCCTGCCTGGAACTGATGGGGCAGGGGAGGATCGTCACCGAGCCGCTGATCAGTCGTCAGGTCGCACTCGAAGAGACTCCCGAGTGGTTCGAGCGTCTCCATCGCGGCGAGCCGGGGCTGATGAAGGTCGTCGTCGAACCGTGGCGCTGAACGCGCTGCCGCGGTGCGAAGTCGCGGCAGCTGTCCGAACGATCTTTCGACCGCAATCGACCGAGGGATGGTGATGAGCGAGCGGCGCTGGCAAGGGCGGACGGCGGTGGTGACCGGAGCCGGGAGAGGGATCGGCGAGGCGATCGCCGTGGCGCTGGCGCGGCGCGGTGTCGTCGTCGGCGTGAACGATCTGGCCGACGGACCCGATCTGCAGCGAGTTACGGAAATCTGTCGGCAGGAGGCGGGTGAGGCGGTGGCGCTGCCGTTCGATGTCGCCGATCAGCAGTCGGTCGAGAGCGGGCTCGAACGGTTCGTCCGGCAGACCGGGCGACTCGACTTTCTCGTCCCGAACGCCGCCTACAGCGATCGTCAGCTCTTCTACGAAGCCGACATGGCCGGCTTTCGTCGGACGATCGACGTGACGATGTGGGGACCGTTCTTTCTGGTCCGCGCCGGTGCGCAGCAGATGATCGCGTCGAAGCTTCCGGGCTCGATCGTCGTCGTCAGTTCGACGCACGCGAGTCGTCCGATTCCGGGGTCGATGGCCTACAACATGGCCAAGGCGGCGGTCGAACAGCTGGTGCGGACCGCGGCGACCGAACTGGTCGAGTATCGGATCCGAGTCAACGCCGTCCGACCCGGTTGGGTCGACACGCCGGGAGAGAGGAAGTTCTTCACCGAGCAGATGCTCGCCGAGATCGGCCGCAAGCTGCCGATGGGACGGCTGGAACGCCCGGACGAGATCGCCGACGGAGTCCTGATGCTGCTCGATCCGGAGCGAGAAGCGATCAACGGAGCGGTGCTGAGCGTCGACGGCGGCATCGAACTGCCCGTCGATCAGCTCTTTCGTGTCCGTCGTCGGTCGGCGGAATAGGCGATGAGCGAACGGCGACCGATCGGTCGAGCGGCGGTGACCGGCGGCGGAGGTTTCCTCGGCCGGTATCTGGTCGAGCAGCTGCGCGCCGACGGAGTCGAGGTGACGATCTTCGGGCGTCGCGACTATCCGTTCGCACGCGCACTCGATGTCCGCTGCGTCGTCGGCGATCTGACTCAGGGAGATCGTCTGCGCGAGGCGTTTCGCGGTGCCGACACCGTCTTTCACGTCGCCGCGATCGCCGGCATCGCCGGACCGTGGCAGGAGTACTTCGCGACCAACACGATCGGGACGCGACGCGTGATCGAAGCGTGCCGTGCCGAAGGGGTCGGGCGGCTCGTCTTCACCTCGAGTCCGAGCGTCACGTTCGACGGCCGGGACCAGGAAGGGATCGACGAATCGGTTCCTTATCCGAAACGGTTTCTCTGCCCTTATCCGCACACCAAGGCGCTCGGCGAGCAG
>DMPQ01000047.1 GCA_003455945.1 Planctomycetaceae bacterium | reverse complement strand
AGACAATGTAGCCGCATCGCCGTCGTGTCGCACTCGGCCGCCGCGGCCGGCCTGCTGCGACCGCTGCTGCGGCCGAGCCCGCTCAAGAAACGACTCGGCCGGGCGAGCCGATGTCGAGTCGGCGGCGCCGGGCCGGGTCGCGGCGTTGGAGATCAAGAGGGACTGCCTCGCAGAGGCTGTCGAACGAGCAGTGGGGTTGGAGTCAGCATGTTGCGCGCCCGAAGTTCCACGAGACAGTCCCTCGTACGATGCGCGACGTCGACCGGTTCGGCCGAAGCGTCGCTCAAGGATTATAGGCGTGCTGTCCGTGCTCGCAGACGTCGAGCCCCTTGAGCTCTTCCTCGGGCGAGACCCGCAGCTGACCGATGACCTTCAGGATCATGAACAGGGCGAACATCGTGACGAACGCCCAGACCGAAATGATGACCGACCCCTTCAGCTGCAGCAGGATGTAGCCGGTTCGGTCGAGCCCCTCGGGGATCGCATCGCCGAAGATGCCGGTCGCGACGCCACCCCAGAAACCGCAGACGCCGTGCACCGGGAACGCCCCGACCGGATCGTCGATCCGCAGCTTGTCGAGCACGATGATCGCCCCGACCACCAGCAGACCGGCAACCGCTCCGATCACCACCGCTTCCCACTGCTCCACCTGATTGCAGTTGGCCGTGATGCCGACCAGACCGGCGAGAGCTCCGTTGAGCGCCATCGACAGATCCGGCTTCCGGAAGAGGATCCACGACGCCACCATCGCGACGAACGTTCCGGCGGCAGCCGCCAGCGTCGTCGTCAGGCCGATGTACAGCGTCACTTCGGCATTGGCGGAGCCGCCGTAGGTGAGCTGACTTCCCGGATTGAACCCGTACCAGCCGACCCACAGGATGAAGACTCCGAGCGCGGCGAACGTCAGGTTATGTCCCGGGATGGGAACCGACTTTCCGTCGCTCGTGTAACGCCCGATGCGGGGACCGAGAGCGATCGCTCCGGCCAAGCCGGCGAATCCGCCGACCGCGTGCACGACGATCGAACCGGCGAAGTCGGCGAAGCCCTCGACGTGAAGAGCCCCTCCCCCCCACTTCCACATGCCGCTGATCGGATAGACGAACGCCGTGATCACGGCGCTGTAGATCAGGTACGANNACGCCCCCCTCACCGGCCGCTCCGAGATCCCGCGTCACGAACATGCCGGCGAAGCCATACCACTTCCCCGCGTAGTCCGCTCCCGGATACATCAGCCCGAAGCCGACGAGCCAGAAGAGCAGCACGCCGAGACAGAAGTCCATCAGGTTCTTGAACAGGATGTTGACCGCGTTCTTGGACGAGTTNNAGGCCGACTTCGACCATCGCGAACCCGGCCTGCATGAAGATGACCAGGACCGCACAGATCATCATGAACAGCGTATTGATCGTGTAGGCGAGTTCCGAACCGGCGGGAACCGAACCGACGGTCGGCGGAGCCTCTTCGGCTGCCGCAGTCGCCTCTCCCTCCGTCGCCTCGGCGACCGGAGCCTCCCCCTCGGCAGCCGTCGCATCGGGCGCCGGCGGCGCTTCGGTCTCGGCAGGNNATTCTTCGGTCTCGGCAGGCGTTTCGGCCGTCGGCGCCGGCGTCTCGCTCATCGGCGTTTCGGCCGGAGTCGCTTCCTGAACGGGAACCAAAATCGCTGCGCCCGCGATTCCCTCGACGGCGGCCGCACGAACATTCGCCGGCAAGAGGCACGCGGACGCAGCGACCAAACAGATTCCCCAAATCCCCAAACGGGTTTTCCCCCAAAGCAATGATCCGAACCCCGATACCGCTGGCATGCGACACCCTTTTCAGTTGCGCGGATGAAAGCCGCTCGATGCGACTTCACTTGCTGACCCCAACCCCATTCCCGCAGGAACGAGTTCGAACTCCATNNCGATCCGCAACGCAACCGATGTGCCTCGGACGCCTCCTGATGACGCCGACGATTCCCCGTTTTCCCCAGCCGCCCTCCGCTGTTTCGATTCCGCCTCCGCCGAGTCGCTCTAGGGGGGCTCGATCTCCCCTTGGGCTGCTTGAGCGAATCCTGAAATCTGTCGCGAAATCGCAGCGACGCCGATTCGGTTCGCACGGACTGCCCGCTCGCTAGGCCATTCTGTCGAATCTGCTAGCGTTCGATGACGAATTGGCGTGCATTGCGCGCCGCAGTCCAGTCAGGAACGCCGCTGTCAAGCAACGGAAGCCTCGATGAAGGGGTTCAGAAGGAGGGCTGATGCCGACAAGAAGAGCCGCTGCTGCTCAGAGAGGCATCCGCAGCATCCCAGCCCGCCGCGTCCCAGCCNNTCCCAGCCCGCCGCGTCCCAGCCCGCCGCGTCCCAGCCCGCCGCGTCAGCAAGGGGTTCTCCGTGCCCCCCCAGCCCGCCGCGTCAGCAAGGGGTTCTCTGTGCCCCCCCAGCCCGAAGCGCCAAGCGCAGGGGTCCTCTGCGCCTTGTTCTCGAAAACGGCTACGACCGAGGTCGGTCGCCCACGTGACCGGCGTCGCCCCGGCGTGGGCCCGCGTCGTCCCCGACGCGCGGCCGTGCGACACCGATGGTTCTTAATGTCGGAAGGTTCGATCCGTGTCTCAGCCGCAC
>DMPQ01000161.1:9547-10748 GCA_003455945.1 Planctomycetaceae bacterium | reverse complement strand
TGGGCGGGCGAGTTCGGACGCACGCCGTTTTCGCAGGGCTCCGACGGTCGTGATCATGATCCGTTCGGCTTCACCATTTGGATGGCCGGTGGCGGACTGAAGGGAGGGACCGTCTACGGTGCGACGGACGAACTCGGATATCGCGCGGTCGAGAAGCCTTGCGACCTCTACGATCTCTGGGCAACGGTGCTGCACCAGTTGGGTCTCGATCACGAGCGGCTGACCTATCGCTACGGGGGGCGCGACGTCCGACTGACCGACGTACACGGNNTCCTCGTTAGCCTCGTTCTCGTCCGAGTGTCCCGACCGGACAGGCGCGGGACGGTAACGGCGACGGCGAGGGGACGACGATGTTCATCATCTGGGGAGCGAGCTACTACTTCACGTCGAACGTCGTACGCGGGTTCGGCGAGTGTCCGAGCTGTCGTCGTTTCGCCTATCACAAGAGCTACGACGGCCGGAAGTACGGTCACCTGTACTTCATTCCGCTCTTTCCCGTCACGTCGCCGCAGCGAGTCCTGCACGAGTGCTCGGCCTGCCAAGCCGGCTCGGTGGTCGAGCAGGCCGATCTGCCGAATCTGATCGGCGCGATCGAGGGGGCGATCGATCCGCTGCTGGCGCTGCTCGATGGTGGCCTACCCGAGAACCGGCCGGAATCTAGCGACGCGGCAGCGGCGCCGATCGATACGGAGCTGCTCACCATCGTCGACCAACTGCTGGTCCTGGGGCGACGCGAGACGGCGGAGCAGGTGATCGATCGGCTGAAACGATCCGGACAGGGCTATTACGCCGCTCTGCTGCAGGCTCGCGTCCTGCACTTCGACGGACCGTTGCCGACGGTCGAGGCGGCGTATCTCGAAGCGCTCGACCTGGCTCCCGATCCGGGCCTGACGATGAACCTGCTCGGACGGTACTACGTCAGCGCCGGACGACATGCCGANNGCGATCAAGACGTATCAGGCGATCGAGGCGAGCGATCCGCACGAGATGATGGCGACCTTTCGCCTGATCGATCTGCACGTCCATCTGAAGGAATGGTCGAACGCGGTCGATGCCTACGAGCGAGCGATCGACCGGCATCCCGACTGGCTGAACAGCAAGGACTTCGCGCGAAGCTATCAGAAGGCGTGCAAGAAAGCGGGGCGGACCGCTCGCGTCGCGCCGTAGGACGTGGTGTCGACGTGCCTCCCCAGCCCGAAGC
>DMPQ01000161.1:0-9520 GCA_003455945.1 Planctomycetaceae bacterium | reverse complement strand
GTCGATCCAGGAGCGCGGCAGTCTACGCGTCGGGAAAAACGAAGCGTCTCAGGAACCGTAGGCGGTGATGATCAGGAAGACCGTCCAGAGGACCAACAGGCCGACGGCGATCAGAAGCGGGACGAGGCGTTTCGCAGGGGGAGCTGCGGGGCGTCGGGATTGCCAGCGCGGTCGCGGTTCGGTCCCCGTCGGATTGCGATCGCTCATCGATGATCTCGCATGGCTCTCGTCACTGGCGATGGCGGCTCGCGGTCTTCCGCGCGTTCGATCAACGACGACCGACGACTCAGGCCCGTAGGACCGCCTCTCACTTCGGGACGTCGAAGACGTATTCCTTGCGGAACGCCGTCTCGAAATCGTAGACATCATGGAAATGCTCGGGGCGATCCCGGCGACTCTTGCGCATGATCCCGATGCCGATCATGTTGTAGACCAGATTGCCGAAGTCCCTTGTCGACCGAAGCCCCATGCTGTGCAGGACGTTGAGCGCCAGGTACCCGTACTGCTGCAGCGCATAGACGCGAATGGCGTCGCAGAACTCCTGACCTGTCAGATGCCGCTCGTACTCCGGCGTCCCTCCCTGGGCTCCCTCTCCTTCGACATCGCTGCCGAGCGACAGCTCTTCCTGCGCAAATCGAAGCGCCTCCTGAATGAAGCGATACGCGTCGAGAGGATAGCGACGATCCTCGACGGTCAGGCGGATCAGCAGGAGTTCTTCCGTATGCATCGCAGCGACTCTCCCGGTCCTTCACTGGTCGGCAGGGCTGTCGGAACTCGGACGCGTCGCATCGGTCGACGGAGGCGATTCGCGGTGAGGCTCGCTGGCGGAGTCCTCGGAAGGCCCGTGTTCGGAAGCCCCCTCCGGCGTCTCCGATCCGGTCCCCTCGCCGCTTCCCGAGCCACGGCGGCGGCGCCCGCGACGACGGCGACTGCGACGCGCCGATCGCTCTTCGGAATCCCCTTCGGTCCCCGACGTCTCGTCGCCGACCGCGTCGTCGCCGAGATCGTCCGCGTCGCTCGTTTCGTCCTCTCGAACGTCAGGTCGCGCCGACCGCTCGTTACGCTCGACCGCCCTCTCGGCTCGCGGCCGATCGCGAGCGGATGACGGTTCGACCGGCAGCGAGGCAGAGTTCGCGACGTCGCTCGACGCTCGATCTGCCGACGGCTCGTCGAGTGACGCCTGACCGAGAGACGGATCGTCGGAGGAAGATTCGCGCTGCGTCGAGCTCCGAGCCGTGTCGTCGCGGTTCGGCCGCGACCGATCATGCCCCGGCGCATCGCGGCGCGCTCCCGCCGGCGGACGATTCGCTTCACCGCGAGGCGAATCGCCACGGGATGAGTCACCACGATTCGAGTCACCGCGTTTCGAGTCAACACGCGGAGCATCGGTCCGGGGTCCGCGCGGCGGTCGATCGCCCCGGTCGGCTCCCCCTTTTTCGCCCGAGCCCCCTCCCTGACGTCCGCTTCGATCGGGGCCGCGGCGAACGACGGTCAGGATCTCGCTCGAGTGGATCGAACGGCGGCGCATGTCCTCCGCTTCGATCAGCAACTGTTCGGCGAGGAGTTCGACGCCGATGACGCGTCCCTTCCCCTCGCGCGTGACGATCTCCGATCCGACCGGCGGGAGTTCCCGCAGCAGCGCCTCGTAGGTGTCGTACTCGTAGCGCAGACAGCACTTCAGTCGGCCGCAGCGTCCGGAGATCTTGTTCGGATCGAGGGTCGCCTTCTGGAGCTTCGCCATCTTCATCGAGACGGGAGGCATCTGGCTGAGGTGCGTGTTGCAGCAGACCGGCTTGCCGCAGTCGCCGTAGTCGGCGAGCAGCTTCGCCTCGTCGCGCACGCCGACCTGTCGCATCTCGATCCGGGTCCGCAGCTCGCCGGCGAGCGTCTTGACCAGGTCGCGGAAGTCGACCCGATTCTCGCTCAGGTAATAGACGACGATCCGGTCGCCGCCGAACGTCGTCTCGACGTCGATCAGCTTCATGTCCAGTCCCGACTCGGCGATCCGCGTCCGGCACGTCTCGAAGATCCCGTCGCGGCGCCCTTCGATACGAGCGGCTTCGGCGGCGTCGTCTTCGGAGAAGGGGCGGAGGATGGTCCCTTGCGGCGGATCGTCCAGATGCGCGAGTGCATCGTCGGTCGCTTCGCAGAGGACGTCGCCGATCTCGACGCCGCGGTTGGTCCGGACGACGACTCGATCGCCGCGACGCAACGTCTCGACCCGCGCCGACATCACGCCCAGGTGGCGCATCGATCCGTAGCGGACGACGAAACGGGGCATCGGCCTGCCGACTGCGGGAGAAGAGGAGCGGGAAGGCCCGCGAATCGAGCGATCGGCGAATCGTCTCGTTGCGGGCGGACGGCAGTATAGCGTCACGCATCGGGAGCGGAAACAATGAGCCCGGCCGCCGGCTCGGTACCGTTCGGCCGATGATCTTCCGCGCCGGCGGAACCCGTGCTCCGGAGTNNTTCGTTGTTCGAGCCGTTTGCCGTTGCTGCGTTCCCTCTGATCCGCTGTACCACGACGACTGGCGAGGGCGCTGCCGGACGCCGGCGAGTCGCCTGGGCGACGACGCTGGTGCTGTCGCTGTTGCTGGGGAGCGCGACGTCGACGATGGCGGCGGTGGAGAGCGGCGTCCGGTTCGACGTGACGCTTCCCGCCGAGAACGCTCCTGAAGCGACGCGACGGACCGGTCGGCTGTACGTCTACGTGTCGACTCGGACCGAAGCGCCGGTGGAGCTGACGCCGAGCTGGTTTTCTCCCGAGCCGTTCTATGCGATCGACGTCGTCGATTGGGAGCCGGGGAGCGCGCGGACGATCGACGATACGGCTACGTCGTTTCCGGATGTCCCGTCGAAGCTGCCGCCGGGGCGTTATGCGGCCGCGGCGATCTTCGATACCGACTTCGATTACCCCAACGCTCCGCAAGGCGTCGGCAATCGCTTTTCGGAATCGACCGTGTTCGAGGTGCAGGCCGACGGAGCGACGACGCTCGCGCTGACGCTCGACCGGATCGTCCCGCCGACCGTCTGGCCCGAGAGTCCGCACGTCAAGGTGATCGAACGGCGGAGCGAATCGCTCAGCGAGTTCCATCATCGCGACGTGATCGATCGAGCGGTCGTCGTGCTGCCGGCGTCGTACGACGAGCAGCCCGAGCGGCGCTATCCGACGATCTACGAGGTGTCGGGATTCGGCGGGTATCTGCCCGACATGGCCGCTCGCGCCGCACGATCCGCTCCGGCCCCCGCCGGGCCGGACGAGCCGGAATTCATCCGCGTGCTGCTCAGCGGCGAGTGCAAATGGGGGCATCACGTCTATGCCGACAGCGCGATCAACGGCCCGCGCGGATGGGCGCTGCTGAACGAGATGATCCCGGCGATCGATGCCCAGTTCCGGACGGTCCACGACTCGCGGGCCCGCTTCGTGACGGGGCACAGTTCGGGAGGCTGGTCGAGCCTGTGGCTTCAGGTTCGCTACCCGAGTTCGTTCGGCGGCGTCTGGAGCACCTCGCCCGATCCGGTCGACTTCCGCGACTATCAGCAGACCGATCTGTATGCCGATCCGCCGCAGAGCGTCTACTTCCAGGCGGACGGGAGCCCCAAGCCGTTGGCGCGACGAGGCGAGACGCCGGTCGTCTGGTATCCCGACTTCGGTCGTCTGGACGACGTGCTCGGTCGCGGCGGGCAGCTGCGATCGTTCGAGGCGGTCTTCAGCCAGCCCGACGAACAGGGGCTGCCGCGAAAGATGTGGGATCGAACGACCGGCAAGGTCGATCCCGAAACGATCGCCGATTGGAGCAGCTACGACATCTCGCTCCGGCTGCGCGAACGATGGGAGACGGACGGACCGAAGCTGGCGGGGAAGCTGCATGTCGTGATGGGGAGTCTCGACACGTTCTATCTGGAAGGGGCGACGATCCTTCTGAAGAAGGAACTCGAGACGCTCGAAAGCGATGCGTCGGTCGAGATCATCCCGGGGGCAGACCACGGCAGCGTGCTGACGCGTGAGGTGCGGAATCGGATCCGGCGCGAGATGGCCGAAGCGTATCTGAAGCATTTCGATCTGCAGGGAATCGCTCGGGAGTGACCGTCACGAGCGGGTGAATTGGGGTCCGTTCCCCTCGCCGACCGCCTCCTTGTGGCATGGTGAGCGAACGGGATAATGCGGTATTCGAGGGGCGCGAGGCCCCTGCGACGAGGTGGCGAGCTGCCGATCGGACGGCAGCCGCCGTCGATGCCGACCGGCGTCGATCTTCCTCGCACCGACTTTCCCTCGCACGGTTCTCCCTCGCGCCAAGCCCTCTCACCGCCGGAGCGAACGTCATGCCCCTGGTCCCCTTGCGTCTGGTGCTCGATCACGCCGCCGAAAACGGCTACGGCGTCGCCGCGCTCAACGTCAACAACATGGAACAGATCCAGTCGATCATGGAGGCGGCACACGAGACCGACTCGCCCGTGATCGTCCAGGCGTCGCGCGGCGCGCGGAAGTACTCGCAGGACGCGTATCTGCGGCACCTGATGCTGGCGGCGGCCGAACTGTATCCGCACATCCCGGTCGTGATGCATCAGGACCACGGCAACAGCGTCGCGACCTGCCTGAGCGCGATCGAGAACGGATTCACCTCGGTCATGATGGACGGTTCGCTGAAGGAGGACGGCAAGTCGCCGGCCGACTATGCGTACAACGTCAAGGTGACCGCCGAGGTCGTGAAGCTGGCGCATGCTCGCGGCGTTTCGGTCGAGGGAGAGCTCGGCTGCCTCGGGTCGCTCGAGCATGGAACCGGCGAGCAGGAAGACGGGCACGGCGCCGAAGGGGTGCTGAGCCATGATCAGCTGCTGACCGATCCGGACGAGGCGGCCCGGTTCGTCGCCGAGACGGGGGTCGATGCGTTGGCGGTGGCGATCGGCACGAGCCACGGCGCGTACAAGTTCAGCCGCAAGCCGGACGGCGAGACGCTGGCGATGACTCGGATCGAGGAGATCCACAAGAAGCTGCCGAACTGCCACCTGGTGATGCACGGCAGCTCCAGCGTCCCGCAGGAACTGCAGGACCTGATCAACAAGTACGGCGGCAAGATCAAGCAGACCTGGGGTGTTCCGGTCGAAGAGATCCAGCGCGGCATCAAGCATGGCGTGCGGAAGATCAACGTCGACACCGACAACCGACTGGCGATCACCGGAGCGATCCGCAAGGTGCTCTGGGAGAATCCCGAGAAGTTCGACCCGCGCGATTACCTGACCCCGGCTCGGACCGCCATGAAGCAGGTCTGCGTCGACCGGATGGTCGCTTTCGGCCAGGCGGGGAACGCCAGCAAGATGCGAGCGGCCGGCCTCTGCTGAGCCGTCGTCCGAATCGACCGCGCCGCGTCGTGACCGCTCGGGTCGCGACGCGGTCGCGCGTCTCTCGCGCCGCGGAGCCGATCAGGAACGCCCGATGTCGTTGTTGCCGCTGATCGATCCGGGAGCCCTGTTCGCGTTCCGCCTTCCCCTGCGACGCTTCGACGGGAAGTGGGGGCGGACCGGAGTCGAATTGCCTGAGGCGTATCGGTTGCCGACCTTCGCCGAACTGGCAGGGAAGCGCCCGTTCGCCGATGTCCGCGGCGCCTGGAACGAATCGGGGCTGCTGTTCGAGGCGAAGGTGGTCCGCAAGAGTCAGGTCTCGTGGTGCCGCGAAGGGATGCCGGCCGACAGTGACGGGCTGCATCTGTGGATCGACACCCGCGACACGCACACGATCCATCGCGCCAGCCGTTACTGCCACCGCTTCATGGCCGCTCCGATCGGCGCCGGCAAGGCAGGGATCGATCCGTTCGCCGTCATGCTCTCGATCCCGAGAGCCAAGGAAGAGCCGAAGTCGGCGTCGCGCGAACCGCTGCCGGTCGTCGCGAAACGTCTTCCCGACGGCTACTGGCTGGCGGTCCGCATTCCGGCCGACCGGCTGTTCGGCTACGAGCCGATCGATCATCCGCGGATCGGCTTCTTCTACTCCGTCGTCGACCGGGAACTGGGGAACCAGAACTGGAATCTCGGTGGCGACTATCCGTACGTCGAGGATCCGAGTCTCTGGGGGACCGCCGATCTGGTCGGTGCCGACGAGGTGACGTGACCGTTCGCTCGACCTACCTCGCCCTGTTCCGCGGCCGAACCGCCGAGCGCGTCGGGAGGGGGCAAGTTCCCGCTCGCTGTGCGGATCGGCGCGCGAAACTCGGGAAGCTGAGCTGGTAACCAGGCAACCTGGCGAACCTGTTCCGGCGCCCCGAATGTGCGGTTGATACGCACATCCAAGGCGGACGAAACACCCCCTACGAAGTTGTCGTCTTCGGAAGGTAGGAGGCCTTTCGGGCGACGACGGCGCCTGAAGAGTGGGGGACGACCATGAAGGTCTCCAAATGGGTTTATCTGTTGGCGGTCGCGGCCCTCGCTTGGACCGTGCCTGCAAAGGCGGAAACGATTCGCTACACGATCGCCGAAGGCGAGACGGCTCCGGCGGCCGAAGCTTCGGGTTGTTGCGATGACACGGCTTGCTGTGATGCCGGGTGCGACGACTCGTGGACGCTCAGCCTGTTCGCGCCGAGCGANNATCACTGCTTCGACGACTTCATCAGCCCGATGACGAACCCGGTCTATTTCGAAGACCCGCGGACGTTGAGCGAGGCGCGGCTGATCTTCCTGACTCATAAAGTCCCGGCGGCGGCGCTCGGCGGGCGCGTGAACATCGTCGCGCTGCAGCTGCGAGCCGCGCTGAACGATCGGCTGTCGATCATCGCGACGAAGGACGGCTTCGCGACGTCGGACAATACGCTGATCCAGGACGGCTGGCTCGATATCAACGTCGGCCTGAAATACAACCTGTACCGCGATGCGGCGTGCGGCCAGCTGCTGAGCGCCGGCGTCACGTACGAGGCGCCGTTCGGATCGCCTCAGACCCAGCAGGGGAACGGTGACGGCGTCTTCAACCTGTTCACGACCGGCGGCACGCGCATCGGTCAGCAGGGGCACTGGATCAGCACCGGCGGTTTCACGCTCGCCGCGAATCCGGCGGTCGAGAGCGACTTTGCCTATTGGTCGAATCACTTCGACCGACGCCTCGGTAACTCGATCGCCTACGGCTTCACCGAGTTCAACTGGTACCACTGGACCCGTTCCGGAGCGAGCACCGTCGTTCCGGGCGTGGAAGGACTCGATCTGTTCAATCTCGGGTCGACCGGCGTTGCCGGTAACGACATCGTCACCGGCGCCTTCGGCGTCAAGCTGAAGCCGAGCAACCACACCGAGCTCGGCGTCGCGTGGGAACTGCCGCTGACCGATCGTCGCGACATTCTCGACAATCGTCTGACCGCGGACTTCATCATCCGCTACTGATCGCCGCGAGCGATGCGAGATCGGAACGTCCCCCGATTCGTTCCGCCGCTCGCGACTGCCGACGTCAACCGAGAGCCGCCCGGTCCTGCACCGGTCGGCTTTCGGTCGTTCTTGACGCCCGCCGCGCGATCGGATCGACTCGATCGCTCCCCGACCGATAGCGCCGCGAGCCGATGATGTCAGACGATCGCCCCGAAGCTGCCGACCGAATGCCCGATGCCGAACGCGCTGCGTCGGCCGCCGATCCGTGGGCGAACTTGGCCGAGCCGGCGGCGTATCCGCATCCGGTCGATCGAGTCGAGCGGATCGAGACGCACATCTCGCAGATCGTGCTGGCGGGNNGAGACGCATGCCTCGTGGCTACTGCTGGCAGGCGACTTTGCCTACAAGATCAAGAAGCCGGTCCGCTTCGACTTTCTGGACTACTCGACCTTCGAGCTGCGCCGGCATCTGTGTCGACGGGAACTCGAAATCAATCGCCGATCGGCGCCGCAGCTCTACCTGGACGTCGCGACGATCCGCTCCGGAGCGGATGGCGCGACGTTCGTCGGCTCGGGGCCGATCATCGAGCATGCGGTTCGGATGAGACGGTTTCCGGCCGACGCGATGGCGGCCATCCGGATCGAGCGGGATCGCCTCGCACCATCGGCCCTCGTCCCGCTGGCCGATCGACTGGCCGAGATGCATTCGGCGGCGGCGATCGCGCCACGCGATCGGTCCGAAGTGCCCGATCGTTTCGACGGAGGGAGCCCGCTCTCGCCGCTGCTCGAGATCCCCGTCTTTCCGCCCGACGAGCGGGGTGCCGAGTCGACGGTGGTCCCCGCGCGGATCAACGTCACGTTCCTTGCCGAAGCGTTCGCCGGAACGTCGCGCCACGAGTCGATCCGACGGCTGCGCAACGAGGTCGAGCGACAGGCGGTGAGCGAACGGGATCGGCGGATCGATCGGATCGCCGCCGGCCGGATCCGAGAATGTCACGGCGACCTGCATCTGGGGAATCTGATCCTGCTCGACGGCGCGTTCGTGCCGTTCGACGCGATCGAGTTCAACGAGCGGTTTCGCTGGATCGACGTCGCCGCCGAACTCGCCTTTCTGCTGATGGATCTCGAAGACCGCGGCTTCGTCGCGCACGCGCGCCGCGTTCTGGATCGTTATCTCGAGCGATCGGGAGACTACGACCTGCTCGGCGTGCTCCGGTTCTACTTGGGCTATCGCGCGCTCGTTCGGGCCAAGGTCGAACGGATCCGACAGCTCCAGCAACTCGGCGTTGCGATCGACGGGCGAACTCCGCTCCCCGAAGCGGACGCGTCGACCGGCACCTATCTGGATCTGGCCGAGTCGTATGCTCGACCGAGCGCCCCGCGGCTGACGATCACGCATGGCCTTTCGGGGAGCGGCAAGTCGACCGAAGCGGCTCGTTGGGTCGAGCGACAGGGAGCGATTCGCCTGCGCAGCGATGCGACTCGCAAACGTCTGCTGGGACTCGCTCCCGAAGCCTCGTCCGGCGATCCGTCGATCGCCTATTCGTCGGCGATGACCGAACGGACCTACGACGAATTGGTCGCCGTCGCGCGACGCATCCTGGCGGACGGCTGGAGCGTGATCGTCGATGCGACCTTTCTGCGACGGCGCGAGCGAGATCGCTTCGTCGCGCTCGCGACCGAGTTCGGACTGACGTGCGGCATCGTCGACTGCCAGGCGCCGCCGGACGAGCTGCGTCGTCGTCTCGCGATGCGAACCGGCGATGCGTCCGAAGCGACGCTCGAGGTGCTCGAGCGCCAGCTGGTCGACCATGATCCGCTCGCCGACGATGAACTCGCGCGACGGATCGTTCTGCCGCCGGAGCGATGACGATGCGACTGCTCCTGTTCAGCGACGTGCATTGCGACGCGACGGCCGCGAGTCGTCTGGTGGAACTCTCGGAGCGGGTCGACGTGGTGGTCGGCGCCGGCGCCAAGCCGTTCATCGCGTACACGATCGCGTCGGTCACCGACTACGGCGCCGGCGACGAGGTCATCTACCCGGTGCCGGGTTTCCCGATCTACGAGTCGCAGATCGCCGCCAACGTCGCGGTGCCCGTGCCGATCTTCCTGCGCGAGTCGCGCGGCTTCGCGTTCGACCCGGCGGAGCTCGAGGCGAAGATCACGGGCAAGACGCG
>DMPQ01000474.1 GCA_003455945.1 Planctomycetaceae bacterium | reverse complement strand
GCGATCGACGACGGGCTGCTCGATCTCGACGAAAAGGTGAGCGACACGATCACCGAATGGAAGCAGGATCCGAAGAAGCGCGACGTTACCGTGCGGCAGCTCCTCTCGCTTGCGGCGGGACTCGAATCGCTGAAGGAAAAGCTCGACATGCTANNACTCATCTACGGGCCGAGTTCGTTCTACGTCTTCGGCGAACTGCTGAAGCGGAAACTCGCTGCGGCGGGGCACGCCGACGAGACGGTGGCGACCTATCTCGAGCGAAAGCTCTTCGAGCCGCTCGACATCAAGGCGCATTTTCTCGTCGATCAGGCCGAGAACCCGAACCTCCCCGGCGGCGGCCTGATGTCGGCTCGCGACTGGGCAGTCTTCGGCGAGATGATGCGCCACGGCGGTGAGCATGAGGGGCGGCGGCTGATCTCGGAGAAGAGTCTGAACGAGTTGACTCGCGCCCACGGCCCCAATGATCGCTACGGGCTGACCTGGTGGCTGCTCTCGCCGTCCGGAGGTCGCGGTTCGTTCGATGCGGACGGCGACGGCGCCGGAATTACCGGACGAGGGGCGGGAGGCACGGGGCCCGCCGCGCAAGGTTCGGGCGATGATCGACGTGCCGCGGCGCGACGACGCATCGCCGAGGCGCTCCGGGAACGGGTTCGCCAAGCGGGCGAAGCGCGGATGGACGACACCACGACCTCGCCGGTCCCCGGCTTCATGGCGGCCGGCATGGGAAAGCAGCGACTGTACGTCCTCCCCGAGGCGAAGATGACGATCGTCCGCTTCGGCGAACTGAACGGAAGTCAGACCTTTTCGGACCGGGAGTTCCTGTCGACGATTCTCGACGAAGGGGAGTGAGTCGGGACGAGTTAGCCGAGCGCGGTGTTCGATGCGATCGCCGGTCCGTGCCCGGCGAGCCCCGAGTAAACTCACTCGCCGACGCGATCACGGCGGATTGCGTTGCCGCCGAGGTCACGCCCGTGCGGGAGCGAATGCGGGAACGATCGGCGTTTGCTGGTCTTCGGTCGGGCAGGGGGCTATGATCCGAGCATTCCATGAGGGAACCGTGCTCGGGAGCGTCACGGATGGAGAGACCGATCGTCGGCCTCACCGGGGAAGATCCTCGGATGGCCGAAGCCAGCGCGAGGGCTCGCGAGACGTTCCGCTTCTTCTGGCGGGAGCTGACCTGGGAACGGCGCCGCGAGGTTCCGTTGCTCGATGTCGCCGCGATCAAGCTCCCGTTTCCGGCGGACGTTTCCGAAGACGGTTCGCCGACGGTCGAGCACATGTGGATCGAGGAGGTCGCGTTCGACGGNNGCGGGGACGCTGCTCAACGATCCGCAGCGGATCGCCGGATTGAGTGCCGGGAGTCCGGTGCGCCGTCCGGCTCGCCAACTGGAAGACTGGCTCTATGCGATCGACGGGATCGTTTACGGCGGCTTCACCGTTCAGGTGCTGCGCGAAACGATGTCGGCGGCCGAGCGGCGGGCGCATGATGCGGCGTGGGGGCTCGACTTTGCGCCGCCCGATCAGGTCCGAATCATTCCGAGTCCCGAGGACCGAGAACGACTCGGGTTTTTCGCGCGGCTGGCCGGGCGTCGACGTCCGTCGCCGGTCGACCCGACATCACGCCCTTTCTTCGAGCATCCGATGGGAATCGCCTCGCTCGCCTCGGCCAAGGCGCTGATCGAGCGGCGTCCGGAGCTGCTCGCCGAACGGGACGAACTCGGCATGACGATGCTTCATCGCGAGGCGTTGGCGGGTAACTTGGGAGTCGTCCGATTGTTGATCGAGCGCGGGGCGGATCCTCATGCGTTGACCGCCGAAGGGCAGACCGCCTTGCAACTCGCTGCCGAACTTCAGTGGACGCCGATCGTCCGCCTGCTGGAACGGATCGGCGCGTGACAGGCTGCGACTCGATCGCTGCAATCGATCGCTGCAGCCGGTCGCCGATCTCGCTCGTGGCTCACTCGCGTTCCGAGGATGTTTCGCCCGATGAACGACGACTCGACGATCCGCCGTTTCGGGACGACGACACGCTGGTCGGATCTGGTCGCGCACCGAGGGACCGCGTACTTCGTCGAGGTGCCTGACGATCCGAGCGTGGGACCTCGCGAGCAGTTCGTGCAGCTGCTGGCGCAGGTCGACGAGCGATTGGCGCTGGTCGGGAGTTCGCGGCATCGCCTGCTGCAGGTGCTGATCTACCTCCCCGATCCGAACGATCTTCCCGTCTTCAATGACGTCTGGGACGCTTGGGTACCGAGCGGCTGTGCGCCGGTCCGCGCGTGCGTTCGAGCCGAGCTGATGGACTCGGCCTATCGCGCCGAGCTGGTCGTGACGGCGGCTTGCGACTGAGCGTGAGTCGGGGGCGTCGACCGACGACGCCGTGCGGCTTCCGCTGCCGTCACCTCCGATGCGGGAGAGCGATCGCGGCTTTCCGAACTTCCCGGCTTTCCGGTCGCAACTTCTCGGCTCGTTGCCGGATCACTCGGGGGTCGCACGGAGCGAGAGCTCAGCCGAGTCACTTCGCCGCGCGACGCTGGTCCCTTTCGCTGCTGCACGGTACTCGCCGCAGTTCGGCGGCTCTCTTCTCTCGACGATGTCCGGTCGTGCGCGCTGCGCTCGCTCCTGCCGGCTCGTCCCCTCGTCCTGCAAGGAGGTCATCTCATGCCGCTCGCCTCAGGCTGGTTCGTTCATCCTCGCTTCAACGACGTCGCCGGGGGCAAGGGGCTGATTCGCTCGGGAGAGCGTGGCGAAGCGGTTCGCGTTCTGCAGTCGGCGCTCCAGCGTCTCGGTCAGCAACTGCCGATCTCGACGGCCCGAACCGGTCAACCCGACGGCATCTTCGGACAGGAGACCGACTCGGCAGTCCGCAACTTTCAGCGTCAGGCCTTGCCGCAGGAGAAGCCGGACGGGATCGTCGGCCCCAAGACGCTCGGAGCACTCGACGCCCGACTCGTCGGCTCGAAGCCGCCGGCCGGTGGTTCGGTGATTTGGGGTCGCGCGCCGAGCAAGGTTCCCGGCGCTCCTTCCGAAGTCGACCTCGGACCGTTCATCGGTTTTCATCGCGCCGAGAAGCAGGGGCACGACATGGCGTGTTGGGCCGCCTGTCTGTCGTTCTGGGGGCGCTATTGCGGCGGCGGCCGTCCGAACGTGCCGCAAGGACAACTGCTGGCCGCGTACGCCGACCTGGTCCAGGCGACCGGCGATCGGACCGGAGGGATGCCGAACGTCGGGTTGCGAGCAATCGCCGACGGAACCGCCGTGACCTTGCCGATCGACGTCAGCGGCGTGCCGCCGGTCTATCGCTGGAAGGGGCTGTTGCAGCTGCCGTCGAGTCCGTCGTCGCTGACCTACGACTGGCTGAAGGCGAATACCGGCGCGACGCGCGCCATCTACTACGGGTACTCGATCGGCGGCGCCGCGCACATCAACGTCATCGGCCATTACGACTTCGAGGGAACCTCGTTGGTCTGGGCGATGGAACCGTGGGACGGGCGCTTCAAGCTGCGCGAGATCGACTACTACCGAAGTGCCGAGAAGGCCTTCTTCTTCGCACCGATGGGGTGACGTCGCGCGGATCGCGGATGCCGCGACGGTCGGCAGTCGAGCGAGCGGAGGACGAGCCCNNCGAGACCCAGACCAGATACGGAATCTGCGCGACGGCGATCCAAGGGAGCGGCTTGGCCGTCGCGACGATCATCCAGACGATCGTTCCCCAGACGATCAGGATGTCGATCGCCGCCGCCGGGAGACTGCGCAGATCGAAGAACAGAGGGGTGAAGAGCAGATTCGCGATCAGGTTGATGCCGAACGGCAGCACGATCCACCACGACAGTCGCGAGCGAAACGCCTGGATCACGACGACGGCAATCGAGACGAAGAGGATCGGGTAGAGAATCGACCAGATCATCCCGATCGTCCCTCCGGACGGCGTCCAGGAAGGCTTGTCGAGAGCGTCGTACCAGTCGCGCCATTCCATCGTTTCGCTCCTCGGTCGTCGCCGAACAGGAGCCGCAGATCGCCCGGCTCCGCTGCCTTGCACTGTAACCGAGTGTCGTCCTTCGGACAGGCCGCCGAGTCGGCGTCGTGCGACCGACGGTCGTCGTGCGACCGCCCCCG
>DMPQ01000247.1 GCA_003455945.1 Planctomycetaceae bacterium | reverse complement strand
CGTCGTCTTGGCGATCGAACGAGCAGGCATTCGATGCGAGGGGTCATTCGATCGGCTCCGATGCGGGATTCGTCGGAATGGTCAGATCGAGTCGGGCGAGCGGCGGAGCCTGATCGGCGTCGGCCCCGATCAGGAGATGCCAGCCGGTCGGTCCGTCGCTCGGGGCGATCGTCACCTTCCAGCTCCGTTCGGTCGCCGGATCGGTCCAGATTCGCGTCCCCGCCGCGAACGGTCCGTCGTCCGCGATCTCTCGCCACGTGCGCGCGGCACTTTCGGCTTCGAGTCGATCGCGGCGATCGCGGACCGAATCGAGACGCTGCATCCGGAGTCGACCGAGCTGCGCCAGCGTTCCGCCGACGATCGCGATCACGGCAATCGCCGCGACCGTCCCGATCCAGCCGCGTCGAACGCCCGCGCTTCGATGACGATCAGTGCAAGGGCCGACCGCTTCGAGTTCATCTCGTCTCATGGAGCCGTCTCTCGGGCATCGAGGGGCGATGCGGTGCGAGCGGCCAGCCAACGACGTCCGAGCGAGCGATGCCGCAGCCCCTCCGAGCGCCGAGCGTCCGTCCCCTCCCAAACGATCGCGAACTGTTCGGTGCCGGCGACTTCGAGTCGCTCGAGTCGGGCCGCGTTCAATCCAGGTAACGTCAAGCGATCCTGGGCCTGCCATTCGGCGCCCTCGGAGGCCTCTCGTCGCTCGCGAACCAGCCCCCCCGCTTCGATCCGATAACGAATCGCGTCGCCGCCGGCCGTCTCGAGCGTGATCGAATCGAGCATCGCGGCACCGTCCGGAGCCCGCGAAACGCTCTCGAAGGCGATCGATTCGGCCTCGTTCAGTTCGCGCCGCCAGCGAGTCCCCCACCGCGCCGTCCCCGCTTCTCGTGCGGCACCGTCGCGACTTCCTCGGACGTCATCGGCCTGAATTCGCAACGCGACGGCGACCGTTCCGAGCACGATCGACAGGATCGTCGCGCCGACGATCAGCTCCAGCACGGTAAAGCCGCGTCGAATGGTCGAACGGCAGCGCGAGACGCCGCAGCCGTCTCGGATCGGAAAGCGAGTCGAACTCATGACGCGTCCTCCTCGCTCGAACGACTCGGTTCGCGGCGCGGGTCCTCGCTCGGCGGTTCGTCCGTTGTCGACGGAGCGAGCGGCTGACCGACCGCTTCGCCCCAGACCATCGGTTCGCTCGGAAGACGCTCGGCCGACACGCGTCGCAGCAGGCGGTAGCGAAAGGTGACGACCGGAGGAGGACCGGTGCCGGGCGCCGAACCGCCGTAAACTCCCAGAAGGTCGACGGTCAGGTCGATCGCCAGACGTCCCGGCGGTTCGGTACTGCGCGACACGATGATCTGCCACCGCGCCGGCAGGCCGGCAAACGCGACTCGCTCGCGCTCCAACAGATCGTCGAGCGTTTCGGCAGTGAGACGTTCTTCGGGCAACGCGTCGATCGCAGCGACCAGATTCTCGAGCGAATCCGCCGCTGCATGGGCATCATCCAGACGCCGCAGCGCCAGCCGTCGATCGATCCCCGAGGTGACGAGGACGCCGACGGCGATCGACAGGACCGACATCGCGGCCACGGCGTCGAGCACCGAACTCCCGCGACGCGCGGTGGTCGAGCCGATTCGTCTCGGACCGTACCTGACTCGGTTCGTCGTCATCTCAGCATGTCTCCCGACCATTCGATCAGCACGATCAGCGGCAGGTAGGTGTTCATTGCGCTCAGCACGACCGGAGGAAGGATGAGCAGCACGAGCAGCATGCGATACGCGCGATCCAGGTTCAGTTCCCGTCGATGGCGACCGACTTCGCGGAGTTCGACGATCTGACGTAGGACCGACGGATCGACCCGTTCGATCGCGGCTCGATCGACCTCGCCGGCGGTCAGCAGCCGCGCTTCTACCCATGCCTCCGGCGACTCGATCAGCGGACGCTCCGATGCATCGAAAGCGATCGGCCGATCGGCTCGCTTCAGCAATCGCACCTCCACGTGCTTCTTCCGGTCGTCGACCGACTCGACGATCGAGACCGCTTCGGCCCACGAGAGGCCGTCGCTCCGCAGCAGTGCGAGCCAACGGATCAGAACCGAACGTCTCGAGAAGTTCGATCGACCGTCTCGGGCGATCCGCCAGATCGAGAAGCCGAGGAACAACGTCATGGACCAGCCGAGGAACATCAAGGGCATCAGCAAGGCAGATCTCAAGATCTTCCGATCCGTCGCAGCGCGATGCAGTCGTATGACCGGCGAGATCGTCGATAACTCGTCGGCCGAAGCGAGGGGCGATTCCAAGGCGTACGAAACACCGAACTCCTGCAGCATCATCTTCATCGTCGGCAGCACGAAGATCGCCTGAAAGAGAACGATCTGCGAGATCGCCAGGACGAGAACGGTATACCCCCAACTCCTGAGCAGCGAACGCTCCCGTTCCCGTCGCCGCTCGACTCCGGGCCCGAGAGCTGCCTCGACCGCTCCCAATGACGATGCTCGGGCGAGCCCCAATCTCAGGCTCGAGACGCCGAATCGTCGATCGGCGATCCGAAGTCTCGGAAGAGGGCGATGCCACTCGTCCCCCTGCCTTAGACGATGCAGGTACTTGCCGACCGTGTGCTCGCGCCAGCCGTCGTAGCCCGCGATCCCCCAGAGCACGGCCCGCGCCGGACGAGCGCCGGCATCCAGACCGATCGCGATCCGCTGCTGGATCGACAAGGTTTCGATTCGATTCAGCTGACGACGGAGCATCGCCAGCGGGACGAGGGAAAGTAGCATCAGGACCGCCGAAAGTCCGGCCGGATTCCAACGGACGATGAACGACCACCACAACAGCCCCCAGGCGATCATCCGAAGTTGGCGTCGCGAGTAGGTGCCGTCGTACAGAGGCGTCTCGGACGGGCAACGGGGATCGACCGGCGTCCGTTCGACGTAGCGTCGCGGGCCGAGCGCGGTCAGCAAGGCGAGACCGACAACGGCTCCGATCGTGCCGGCATAGACCCACCAGGCCGTCCGGGGCGAGATACCGACGTTCACGCCTCGACTGCCGTTGCCCAGCTTGCCGGCGCTTCCGGTCAGCTCCGATGTCATCGCCGTGCTCGCCCCATAGACCGGCAGCAACACGCTCAGCCCGGTCTGGACCGCGAAGATCGTGGCGAGCGTCGTCACGATCGCGTTGCGGACGACCAGTCGGCGCTGAACGTCGACTCGCCAGGCCGTCCGTTCGAACGGCGACCGCGGGGCNNCCGACTCGCGAGCCGCCACGCCGATCGGCAGCCAAAGCTTGCCGGTCGTCGCTTCGATCTCCAACTCCGGAAACGGAGCCGTCGATCGGCTCCTGCCGAAGATCGCGTCGGCCGCCGTTTCCGCGGCGAACTGCGGCGATATCCCGCGCACGATCAGCAGGTCCTTCACGTCGGCCCAAGCGAGCCAATTCGATTCGGCGACGATCGCACCGAACAAGGGGAGTCGTTCGAGCAGTCGCTCGGCTTGACGATGCCGTCTTGCGACACGAAGGAGCGTCAAGCCGCCGAGGCCCAGCACGATCGGGCCTGCACCTGCGACCAACGCGGCGCGAAAGATCCCGCCGAAGGCCACCTCGACCCGAACTCGACCGGGCAAGCCGAGTTCGAAGATCGACGCTTCGTAGGGGGGCGCCGACTGCCAGGGGAGGTAGGCGGCGTTAGGAAACGTGATCGGCAGATAGGCGGAGGCGACGGAGAAGGCCAGGATCGCGAGCAGCAGTCCGATCACCCCGGCGCTCGTCACCGTGCGCATCGCGATCGCCAACTGACGATCGATTTCGCCGCGTACGCGATCGAACTCGCTGCGGACTTCGAGCAGACCGAGCGCCCAACTGCCGCTCGAATCGGACCGCTCCAATTCGCTACGCACCTCACGCCACGTCGCATCGGTCGGCGCTGCGGAGTCGATCCGGTCGATCGCCGTACGGGCGTCGAGTCGGTCGAACGACTCGCCGAGTCCGTCGCGCGACGACGGTACGTCGAGTCTCGATCGTCGAAGCCAACCGGTCATTCGAGACTCCCGGCGGCTCGCATCATGTCGACCCAGGGGGCGAGAACGGTCGCTGCTGCGAGCAGGGCGAGCACGCCCAGGAGCGCCCGATCTTGCCATCCGTTCAGGTCGCGAATCGTCGACTCGGTCAGCTGTTCATGTTGCGAGGCGACGAGCAGCACCTCGGCGGGCGAACGCATCGGCGCGGAACCTGAAGCGACCGAGTCGCGCTCCGCGGTCGGAATCGACGCCGGCTCGATCAGCATCGCGATCCGCCGCCGTCGCTGACGAAGCTGGATCGAGCGGGTTCGCGCCAAGGAGAGCGTCGCCAGCAGCGGTGCGGCGATCAGCGTTCCGAGTTCGAGCCAACGTCGATGCACGGTCGACGACGACGACAGGGACTCGGAGCGGTCATCGCGAACGAATCCGTCCAGATCGACCGACGCGACGACGGCGACGAGCGAGCAGGCGATCAGGCCGACCGTCAGCGCTCGCAGGCCNNGAGCCGGCGGCGGCAGCCAGCGAAGCATCGTCATCGAGAGGTCCGCGCGCGTTGACCGCCTGCAGATCGAGGCGTCTCCATGCCCGACGGTACGAACGGGGAGCGAGCCGGTACCAGAGCGGCGCATCGATCGATCGGTTCGTTGCGTCGGTCGACACGTCGTCTTCCCCCGCCGTGCATCGCTCGAGCGAGCGACCGGTATCCCCCCTGACTCGCGACCGACTTTATTCGTTCGAGCGAGGGATTACAAACCGACCGGCGAGGAACGTCGGAAATCGCGGGAGATTTCGGAGGGGACCGAACGAGACGGCGTCCGTCGCGGTTCAGATCGATTCGTCCTGCCGATCGCCGTCCAGCCATTCGGCCGGATCGACGCGATAGAAGTCGTGCAGCAGCGAGAACAGCTCGGGTCTCAGTTCCCGCAGGTCGCTCGGCGCCTCGAAGAACGCCTCGCTCGCCACCGCGAAGAACTCGGCCGGCTCGGTGGCGCCATAGGGATCGAGCCACGGTCGGCCTCGATCGACCGCGCGTCGGAGCGNNGCGCCGCCAGTTCCTTCGCCAGCACCTCTTCCCAGCGCCGTCGCGCCGCGACGGTCGGCTGCGGAGGCATGCCGTCGACATCGGCTCCGTCGAGCATGTCGAGCTGATGCGCGAACTCGTGCACCACCAGGTTATGGGGAACGCCGCGCCCGTGAGCCGCTTCGAGGACGTCGGCCCACGAGAGGATGACCGGGCCTCGATACCACGCTTCTCCTTCTCGCGCCTGGGAGCCGACGATCTCGGCGCCGCCGCCGGTCGGACGACGGTTCTTCACGCGATAGGCGGTCGGGTAGACCAGGATCGAGGGAACGTGATCGAAGAGGACGTCGGGGTAGCCGAGCATCATCGTGCCGACGAGCGCCGAGATCGTCACGCGCACCTCGTCGGTCATCTCCAGCCCGTTGCACCCCTCCCAATGCCGCTCGGCGACGAACAGACGGACGTAGCGCCGGATCGCCGCTCGTCGCTCGTCCGACATGCGGACGTAGTGATCGACGTTCTCGAGCAGGATCGCTTCCCAGCGCTCGGGAAACGGCTGAGCGGCGAGCTTGCGGAGTCGCCGACGTCGCCACCACGAGAGGAACATCGGCTTCGTCCTCCCGCATCGTCCTGAGAGCGTGATTCGCCGCACGGCGCGACGACCGGCACGACCGCACGGCCGATCGCGAGACCGCCGGCGCGATTCAGAAGATCCCCAGCTGATCCCGAGCTTCTTCGGTCATCTTCTCGGGGGTCCAAGGGGGATCCATCACCACCTTGACGTCGACCGCCGCGACGCCGGGGAGCTTCGACACGAACGACTTCGAGTCGCCCACCAGTTGCGGTCCGGCCGGGCACATCGGGCTGGTCATCGTCATCTCGATCTTGACCCGAACCGATTCCGGAGCGTTCTCCTCGGTCCCCTCTTCCGTTGCTGCGGCCGCGTCCGACGAGGGCCCCCCGTCGAACGGCTCCACCGTCACGTCGTAGACCAGCCCGAGATCGACGATGTTGACGAACAGTTCGGGATCGATCACCTGCCGCAACGCCTCGCGGACATGATCCTCGGTCAACGCCATCGTCGTTTCTCCAGACTGCGAACGGACGAGCCGATCGAACGGATCCGGCTCGGAACGGTTCATGCTAGGCGCGAGGCGGATGATGTCAACGAGGCCCGCAGCGACCATCACCGTAAGGCGACCGTCTAGCGTAATGCGACCGCCCCCGGTC
>DMPQ01000046.1 GCA_003455945.1 Planctomycetaceae bacterium | reverse complement strand
GACTGTGCGGCTTGCCGATCACCTCGGCTTCGGTGTAACCGGCGATCTTCAGGAAGATCTGATTGGCGTAGGTGATTCGCCCCTTGAGATCGGTCTTGCTGACGATGATCTCGTCGACGTCGAACGTCCGTTCGACTCCGGTCAACGGCGTACTCGCCTGACGCATCGCGTTCGCTCCCTGACGGTTCGCATCGTCCTCAAGCGGTCGACGTGGCCGAGACGTTCGGCCATGAGCGAGCGGCGAGGTTCGATGCGGAACTGTAGAAGCGGACTGACGCGACGTCGGTGCAAGTCGGATCCGCGAGTCCGTATTGCGGGAAACCTCATCGCGGTTCGCGGCGCTTCGAGAGTGACGAGCGATGCGAGCTGAGCCGATTCGGCAATGACCGAGCGGATCGGCGCGCGCTCAGCCGAAGACCTCGTCGATCGGGCGGGCCGATCCCGCCACTCCGGTCAGTCGCTCGTCGCGACCGGCAACCCGATACGACAGGCTCTCGTAGTCGGTTCCCATCGCCGTCAGCATCGTCGCATGCAGATCGCGGATCGGTGCCGGGCGTTCGACCGCCATCAGTCCGATCTCGTCGGTCGCGCCGATCCTGACACCCTCTCGCACGCCTCCCCCCGCCATCCAACAGGTGAAGCCGGCGGCGTCGTGCTGACGACCGTCACTCCCCTGACGCATCGGCGTCCGACCGAACTCGCTGACCCAGAGAACGAGGGTCGAGTCGAGCAGCCCTCGTCGGTGAAGATCCTCGATCAGCGCCGCGGCGGGACGATCGGTCCAGCGCGCCCGAGGGGTGTGGTTCTTTTCGAGCGCTCCGTGCGCGTCCCACCCGTCCTTGTCCGGCATGTCGTAGAGCTGCACGAATCGGACGCCGCGTTCGACCAGTCGTCGCGCCATCAGACACTTGCGCGCGAAGCTCGCCAATCGCTCTTCGGGCTCGTCGATGCCGTACTCGCGCCGCACGTACTCCGGCTCGTCCGCCAGGTCACCGACCTCGAGCGCCGCCGACTGCATCCGGTAAGCGAGTTCGTACGACGCGATCCGAGCGTCGAGATCGCCGGTCGCGACGTGCGATTCGCGGAAGCGTCGATCGAGGGTTCCGATCAGGTCGAACGTCTCCCCTTGTCCCTCGGCGAAACGTTCCGGCGGAACCAGATCGAGGACCGGCACCCCTCGGTCGCGCAGACGAGTCGGCTGGAACGCCGCCGGGAGAAAGCCGTTGGTGTAGTTCGCCGCCCCTCCCAGAGGCCCCGCGTCGAACAGCGTCACGTAGCCCGGAAGGTTTTCGCACTCGCTTCCCAGGCCGTACGTGATCCAGGACCCGAGACTCGCCTTGCCCGGACGGATATCGCCGGTATGCAGCTGGTAGCTGCTCGGCGCGTGATTGTTGCTGTCGGACTGCAGCGAGTGGATGAAGCAGAGCCGATCGACCTGCTTGGCCAGATGCGGGTGCAGTTCGCTGATCCACATCCCGCTCTCGCCGTACTGAGCAAAGCGATATGGACTCTTCATCAGCGAGTCTTCGGCGCCATGAAAGACGTTGGCGAACTTCGTCTTCTCGACCGCCTCGCGGATCGGCTGCGGGACCGGCTGGCCATCCAGCCGATCGAGTTCCGGTTTTCGGTCGAACGTGTCGACCTGCGACGGACCGCCGACCAGGAAGATGACGATGACGCTGCGGGCTCGGCCGACACGATCGGGGCGCCGCTGCCGAAGCGGCGCGATCGGGTCGATCGAGTCGAGCCGATCGTCCCCCGCCACGCGGCGCTCGAGCATCGACGCCAGCGCAACGGCTCCGAAACCGCCGCCGATCGACGCCAGCGCATTGCGGCGCGACCGAGCGGAGGGAGACAATGATGCGGTAGGTCGGCTTCCCATACTCCGATCATAGGCGAGGCTCTCGGTCGTGAGCAAACCTCCGCGGCGAACGCGTCCCTTTGCGCTGGCGTCGCTACTTTCGGTGCTGTCGTTGACGCTGCTCGCCGATTCGAGGCTCGCCCTCGCCGAGGACGAGCCCCTGCGTGCCGACTCGACCCGCGCCGATGCGATCGCGGCGGTTCGACTGATACGAGCCGAATGTGTTGCCTGTCATGGGGCCGATCGACAGGAGGGCGGATTGCGACTCGACCGGCGCGACGCGGCGCTGAGCGGCGGGGAATCGGGAGCGGCGATCGAACCGGGCTCGGCCGACCGGTCGCTCCTGTTCCGTTCGGTCAGCGGCGACGATGCGGTCGCCGAAATGCCTCCGAAGAAGCCGCTCGATCCGGCTCGCATCGAGTTGCTGCGGCGCTGGATCGACTCCGGAGCGGTGTGGATCGAGGCGGATGATCGCCTCGGCGCATCGGCTCCATTGCGAGACGATCCGCTGGCCACCGAGCGAGATGCCTGGACCGATCCGTCCAATCCGGTCGTCGGTCGCTTCGGCCCCGAGCGGCTGCGACTCTGGTCGCTCGAACCGATGCGCCGCGAGCCGCTGCCGATCGTCGATTCCGGCTGGGCTCGCAGTCCGATCGATCGCTGGATCGAGGTGCGACGGAACGAAGCGGGGATCGTCGACGGGCCCGAGGCCGATCGCCGAACCTTGCTGCGACGACTGAGCTTCGACCTGACCGGCCTCCCGCCGGACGTCGAAGCGATCGAGCGATTCGTTCTCGACGAACGCCCCGATGCGTGGGAGCGGGAAGTCGATCGCCTGCTCGCTTCGGCGCGACACGGGGAACACGTCGCTCGCGCCTGGTTGGATGTCGCTCGCTACAGCGACAGCAACGGGTTCGATTGGGACGAGTTTCGCCCCGAGGCGTATCGCTATCGGGATTGGGTCGTCGACGCGTTCGATCGGGATCTGCCGTACGATCGCTTCGTGCGCGAGCAGTTGGCCGGGGATGAGCTGGTCGGACCCGATCCGGCGACTCGCGACGATCTCGGGGCGTGGATCGCGACCGGTTTCCTGCGTCTGGGGCCGCACGACAACGCCGCGAAGCTCTTCGATGAACAGGACCGAAGTCGCGCGGAGCTGATGCAGGATCTGGTCGAGACGACCGCCGCGGCGTTCCTGGGGCAGACCTTCTCCTGCTGCCGTTGCCATGACCACAAGACCGAGCCGCTGCTGCAAGCCGATCACTATCGGCTGAGAGCGTTCTTCGAAGGCGTCGCGTTCGTCGACGACCGGCCGCTCGAAACGATCGACGAACGACTCGAACGGGAACGCCTGACGGAGCGGATCGATCAGGAGCTTGCGGCACTCGAGGCGGAGCGGGGAACGTTGCTCGAATCGCTGCGTTCCGCTCGACGCGCGGCGTCACCGATGCCCGGTTCGGAGGCGAACGCGACCGAGACGGACGATGCTCGGGCCGCCGGCGGCGAGACAGGCGAGATGCCGGAAGAGTCGAAGGAGTCCGAGGAGCCGAACGACGACGAACTGATCGCTGCTGCCGATCCGGCGACTCGCGAGCGGTTCGCTGCGTTCGACGCGGAGCGATCGCATCTCGAGTCGCTTCGCCCTCGCCCCGAGACGGCGATGAGGATGAGCGAGTCGGACGAGCCGATCGGACCGACCTTCGTGCTCTACCAAGGCGACCACCAGGCGCCGCGCGACGAGGTGGTCCCCGGTTTCCCGTCGTTGTGGGATCCGACAGGAGCCGAGATCCACAAGCCCACGGCCGGCACGACTTCCGGACGCCGCTCGACGCTGGCCGACTGGATCGTCCGCCCCGATCATCCGTGGACCTGGCGCGTCGCCGCCAATCGGGTCTGGCAGGGGTTCTTCGGTCGCGGGCTGGTCGCGACGCCGAACGATTTCGGATTCAGCGGCGAACGACCGACTCATCCTCAGCTGCTCGATCATCTGGCGCTCGATCTGGTCGACGGCGGCGGCTCGCTCAAGCTTCTTCGACGACGGATCGTGACGAGCGCGGTCTATCGGCAGATCGGATCGCGAGTCGAATCGGAAGCGGAGCGGCGACGACAGGAACTCGCATGGGAGCGGGATCCGGAGGGGACTCTCTACTGGCGTTTCCCCAGCCGCCGACTGACCGCCGAGCAGCTGCGCGATGCGATGCTGGTCAGTGTCGACGGTCTCGATGGTCGACGAGGCGGTCCGGCGGTCTGGCCCGAACTCCCGGCCGAGATCCTGCAGGCGAATCCGGCATTCCTGGACGACAACGCCGAGAAGACCAAGGGATGGTATCCCTCGCCGATCGAACGCCGCCGAGTTCGCAGTCTGTACTGGGTCCAGAAGCGGACGGTACGGATTCCGTTTCTCGAGACGTTCGATCTCCCCGAGAACGGCACGAGCTGCGCGATGCGAGGGGTTTCGATCGTACCTCCGCAGGCCTTCACGCTCCTGAACGGCGAACTGACCGACGAGGTGGCAGCTCTGGCGAGTCGGCGGATCGAAGCGGAGAGGATCGTCGATCGACGAGCGACCATCGTGCAGGCCTACCGCTGGTTGCTGCAGCGCGAACCGACTGACGACGAACTCGCCGCCTGTCTATCGTTCCTCGAACGCCGCTCGACCGACGAACTGATCCGCGCCCTGCTGAACACCGCCGAGTTCGCAACGATCGAATGAGTCCCTTCGCCCCCGCGCCTCCCCAGCCCGCAGCGTCAGCAAGGGGTCCCCGTGACCCCATTCGGTAACGCCTGCGCCCCAGGACGGTCATCCATCGTCAAACGTGCCGCCGCTGCGTGGGCCCGCGTCGTCCTCGACGCGCGGCCGTGCGACGTTGGTGATTCCTGACGCAGCGCAGCTCGTTCGGCACGTGGCCCCGGGCTCTCCGAGCCCGAGGTCGGGTGGACTTCGATATCCCGACGCTTCGAAGCTCGTTCGGCGTCGGGACGAAACCTGGCCTCGGCCACGGAGTGGCCGGGCCCACGT
>DMPQ01000181.1 GCA_003455945.1 Planctomycetaceae bacterium | reverse complement strand
CTCGGGCCTGGGCGAGCATCGGGTCGAGAGGGTCGACGGGGAGGCCCGCGGCACATCGTTTCGCCTGTTCGACCTGCCGGAAGCGAAGATGGAATCGGAGCGCCGCGAGCGCGAACTCCGGCGACTGCTCGATCAGATCGTCGAACGCCGCGAAGAACTCCTCGCCCTCCGCGCGCGGGCCCTGAGCGACCTTCTGCGCCCGCTCGACCGCGATCGGCAGCCCGCCGTTCGCGATCGCCTCGCGATGTTCGGCGAGCCCCTGCGACTCGGAGGCGTACGCCTGAACCATCCGCGTGATGTTGAAGCGGATCAGCTCGTCGGTGACGTGCACCAGATCCTCCATCCACGCCCGACTCCGGTCGCTCAGCACGACCGATTCGTAGCTCGGGAAGTAGTGCACGTGCGCGTGTCTCAGACAGACATGTTCGGCGACGGTCCGCAGCAGCGACTTGGAATAGGTGTTGGCGACCATCACGTCGGTGTTGCCGCGGAACGTGCTCGCCATCGGGACGGGCGAGACGGTAAGAATCAGCTGCTGATCGGAGCGACAGGTCCGCTTCAGCAGGTCGACGGTCCGCTCCATCGCATCGAGACACTCGGCGAAGTCGAGAACCCGAAACGTGAACCGCTCCGGATCCTGAGTGAAGACGCGCGTCATCGGCGTCGAGTTCAGAAAGCGGCCGTGGCGTTCGTCGTACCAGAGTTCGACGAGCCCGAGCGTCATGATCACGACTCGGCAATCGACGACCGAGCGATTCACCTCGATGATCGCGCGGCGCCGCGCCCGAAGCACGTCGAGACTCGCCGGGCGAATGCTCGGAATGACATGCAGGTCGACCCACTTCTCCGGCGCGACTTCGACGAAGTTCTCGTCTTCGACGAACGGATGATCGGGATCGAGCGCCCAGCGGAACTCGTTCAGGATCGACGGCGTACCGAAGTTGTTGATCAGGCCCGGGTCGAGCGAACGGAACTCGTCGCGCTGGAAGAGCTCGCGGACCGGAACGCCGAAACCTCGCTCCTTGAGTTTCGTTTCGACGTTGCGGGCGAAGCACGATCCGATCGTGAAGATCGGTTCCCCCGGCTCGAATCGGAACGGAACATCGAAGGCGGGACGGGCGATCGGCTCGACACGATTCCCGGTCAGCCGATCTCCCCACGAGGAGTTCGGGTCGCGGCGGTGGTCGATCGCCTGATCGTAGGTGAGCTTGATCAGCGACATGGGCGAGGCCAAATGGTTACGAGAGAGGAATCGCGACGCTCGACGGTCGCCGGGAATCGTTCAAGGGGCGTCGATCAGTCGACACGCGACGGGGGAATCGGCTTCGGACGGTGAACCGGTCGCGGCGTCGGGCGGGAGGAGGATCTTCCGGGTTCGATCGATCATCCTCCGCATGCCGAAGGTCGCTCGTGCATGCTCCGAGGCGACACGTCGCGTCGCCGCCGGCTCGACTCGCCCCAGAAACTCCAGGATCGCCGCCGCCATCGCTTCGGGGCGCTCGTCGCGCAGCAGGACGCCCGTCACGCCGTCGACGAACGTCTCGCTCGCGCCGCCGACATCGGTCGAGGCGACCGGCGTGCCGACCGACTGAGCCTCGACGAGAACGTTCGGGAGCCCCTCGACGCGCGACGTCAGCAGCATCAGGTCGAGCAGCTTCATCCACGGTTCTACCGGGCTGAGCACGCCGGGAAAGCGAAAGCGCGACGCCTGGGGAGTGGCGGCGGCGAGCTCCGCGATCTCCTGCTGCATCGGACCGCCGCCGATCATCACCGCATAGGCATCGGGGCGCGCTTCGAGCAGCCGGCGCATCGTCTCGAGACAGAGTCGCGGACGCTTCACCTCGTCCATCCGCCCGACCGCTCCGATCAGCAGCGCCCCTTCGGGTACGTCCAGCCGCCGGCGGAGTTCGGCCGAGTCGGCGGCGGCGCAGTGCGAGTCGATCCGATCGAAGTCGAAGCCGTTGAGGATCACCGGGATCGAATCGGGCGAGACGTCGAGCCAGCGGGCATAGTCGTCCGCTCCGGCTCGCGAGTTGTTCGTCAGCACCACCTCGGAACGACCGAGCAGCATCCGATAGAGCTCGCGGTCCGACTCGAAATCCATCGGAAAGCGGAGCGGGCTGAGGGAGCGTCCGGACATCACGATACGCGGGACTCCGGCCAGCACGGCGGCGATGCCGGCGTGAACGTTGGTCTTGTCCTGCCAGGTGTGCGCAACCGAGGGACGAAGGCGTTCGAAGGTCCGGAAGTAGGTGATGATCCGTTCGCGGCCGTGTCGCGGAGGCCAGGCTTCGAGCAGTTCCAGCACGCTTCGACGATGCGGATCGGTCTCGGCGCGGATTTCGTCGCTCAGGGTGGAGCCGCTGTCGGCGGTCGGCGATACGACCTGCACGCCATGTCGCTCGACGTCGGCCAGGAAGAAGTCGGCGTTGTGGCCGACGAGATTCGGGCAGACCAGGACCACCTCCCGATCGATCTCATCGCAGTCGCTCAGTCCGATCGCCGTGTAGGCGACCTGGCGCTCGGCGCCGCCATGGCCGAGGCTGGCGGTGACCAGGGCGATCGGGCCGCGATGGCGCGCGAAGTCGTCGATGGCGATCGGCGGCGAAATCGCCAGCGCGCGAGCGACCAGCACGTCCGGCACCCGCATCCGGCGTTCGAGAGCGTCGATGACCGGCGCGAACTCGGTGTCGATCGCCTCGGGGCGGACCGAGCGGGCGATCTCTTCGGCGATCGACAGCGCTTCGGTTTCGTCGAGCGGCGTTCCGGGAAACAGCCGCCGGAGGCGTTCGATCCGCTCGATCCAGACCGCTTCGGCTCCCCGCAGCGATGCCGGGCCGACGCGACCGTAGATCGTTTCGGCCGCCGCCCCCTCCCCTGCCAGGAACAGACTCCGCGCCAGATGACGAGCCGCTTCCTCGGCCCCCTCGGCGCGATACCAATCGAGCCCCTCGGCGACCGCGCGACGGGAATCGCCGATCGACCAGAGGAGCGGAATTCGTCGTCGGGCCCGATCGATCGGGTCATCGCACCCGGCGGTCCAGTTGTCGATCAGGCCGAGCAGTTCGCGAGGATTCCGTTCGACCGTGCGCCGGATCGACAGGATCTCGACGCGAGCCGCCTGGTGGTTCGGATCGATCTCCAGCACGCGGCGGCAACGTTCGAGCGCCGTACCGTTCCGATGCGTCGCGCGCATCAGACGCGCCTCGGCCAGCAGCGTGGCGGGATCGTTCGGGTGCTTGCGGCGGAGTTCGGCGAGCGACTCCCGAGTCGCTTCGTGGTCCCCCGCGGCGAGATCGGACTGCGCCAGCAGAATCCTCGCGAAGTACGGGAGCTTGGCTCGCGGAACCGTCGCGAAGGCGGCTCGAAACTGACCGTTGTCGAGTACCTGACGAGCCACGCGCACCGAAAAATCGATGATCGGCGACTCTCTCGACCGCCAATCGATCGCAGCGGCAATCCAGTTGGCGAACGAGGCGGCGCGTAGCGAGACATCTTCGGCCGGCAGACGTCGGCGATCGTCGAGAACGCGCAGCCAGAGCAGCATCGGCGCTCGGCCGCGCAGTTCGTCGAGCTGCGCATCGATCCGATTCGGATCGCCTGTCGCGTCGGAACGGAGACGTCGATACAGATCGCTCGTCGCCCGCCCCGTCGCCGTGTCGAATCGACCGGCGCGACGCTGCGCTTCGAGCGCATCGATCGCCGTCAGCATCGCTCGCAACGGATCGCGATCGGCCAGACGCGAGAGGAGCTCGGGGGGATAACGGAGGCCAGCGGGGCGAGCGGCGACCCGGTCGAGCCACGCTCCGAGCTCGTCCAGCGTTCGGTGACTGACGAACTCCTGCAGGACCGCATCGATGTCGCTGGGGCTCGCCGTCCGTTCGTCGAGGCGACGTTCGAGCGCCCGTTCGCCCAGCGAACCGAGAACGGAGGAGGGGCGTCCCGCGAAGCGGACCAATCCCAGGCCGAACAGGATCAGGCCGGCATCCTTCTCGCCTGCGGCAACCAGTCGCTCGATCGTTCTCAGGAGCGATTCGGCCGTCCGGCGACTCGGTTCGTTTCCGATCCGCTGACGGAGAGCCGGGATCGGGAGCTCCCCTCCGGTCTTGCCGCGAAGCGCGACGAACCGAGCGATCGTCTCGTCGCTCGTCTCGGCCGAGTCCGCGGAGGGATCGTCGAGCAGGGCCAGAAGGAGCGACTGCACGATCGGACGTACCGCTTCCGCGCCCCAGTCGGCGATCCGGCGTTCCGCGATCGTGAACGCCTCGTCGATCGCACCGCGACGCGCTCGGGCGCCGGCGATCGCCGCCGCGGTAAACGGATCATGAGCCCCTCCCGGCAGGCGATCGATCAGATCGAGCAGCTGGTCGATCCGACCGGTTCGTTCGAGATGACGCCACCAACGCGCTCGAATCGGCGGAGGGAGGACGGCCAGCAGGTCGACGGACGGTTCGAAGCCGAACTCGAGCGGATCGAGCTGCCGATCGAGCAGGCGATTCGCGACTCGCCACGGCCAGTTCGGGAAGAACGGAAGCGTCTGAGGGAGGCGGCGGACAAACGGCGCCAGCTCGGCGACGGTGAGCTTCCCGATCCGCTCGTCGCTCCAACCGTTCAGCGCGCGTCGCAGCGCTGCGGGAGAGAGTCGCCGCGCTGCTGCGGAAGCGAAGAATGCCGCTTCGTCGGACGATCCGGTGAACCGGCCCTTTCCCGAAAAGCGGCTCAGCAGAAGGTCGGCTCCGGCGCGCGCAGCGAGCTCCGAGCGATCGTCGGCGGTCGGTTCGAGTCGGGCGAGCAGCGCTCGCCAGCGCCGAGCCAAGCGGCGTTCCGGCGCCCGCCGAGCCCAGGCCAACAGACGCGACCGACGACGTCTGCACGCGGAACCCGCAAGGGACCAGGACGCCCGAGCGCGCAGGATCGAGCTGCGGAGCCGATCGGTCAGCCGAGCGAAAAGGTCCGAGGCCGGCAGCATGCGTGTCGACTCGACGAACGAAAAGAGAGGAATGCGACGTCGTTGATCAGAAACGACGCCTCGATCCATCATGGTTGCCGAGCCGCCGACTGTCTCCGGAAATCGACTCGCGACCCACTCTCCCCGACGCCGGATCGGGACGAACGGTGCAGGAAGCGATGCCCCGGGGGACGCGTGCTGTGTCGTCGCCGGGCGCTTCCGATCGACCGACCGTCATGATCCGTCCGACCCGTCGGATCCGAACGGTCGGCAAGCGGTGCGTCGAGCGATCAGGGCGGAGCGGTGCGTCGAGCGAACCGAGCGTCGCGTCGCCCTGAGCCGCGCGTCATTTCTCTCCGGCGATCGCTTCGGCGATGTTGTGCGCATGGTCGCGGACTCGGCCGTAGGCGTTGAGCGTGGCGAGAAAGGCGACGGTGACCGACGGCGCCGAGGTCCCTCCGGAGAGCTCCTCGAGGTGACGCCGCCGGAGCTGCTTGATCTCGAGGCGGACCCGTTTCGAGGCGGTTTCGGTATCGATCAGGACCGAGGTCGAACGCTTCAGGAGCGCGTCGTTGACCGCCGTCAGGTAGACCGACACCAGGCGATTGAGGCCGGCGAGGCCGTCGCGCTGTTCGGGGCCGAACCGGTGGCCGTCGCGCCGCAGCTTGCGGTCGAACTTGTCGATGTCGGCCAGATAGTCGCTGATCGATTCGAACTCGTCCGCCATCCGCAACTGACTCCGACCCTCCTCGGCGAGCGCGTGCGGAACGTTCCCCGACAGCAGGTCGGTGACGAAGGCGGCGATCTCGTCCTGCATGCCGTCGAGCAACTGTTCGCGCTGCTTCAGGCGATCGGCGAGCGACTTGTCGGGATGGTCCTGATTCATCAGTTCGGCAACCCAGCCGAGCATGTCGCTGCAGGACTGCCCCATCTTCCGCAGTTCGCGATGCGACTGTTCGATCGCCATCGTCGGCGTCTCGAGCATTCGAACGTCGAGCTCGGTCAACCGAGTCGTCTCGCCTTCGGCCTTGGTCGGCACGATCCGCTGCAGCAGGGCGACGCAGAGCGGGACGAACGGCATGAACAGGAGCGTGTTGGCGACGTTGAAGAGGGTATGCGTCGTCGCGATCGCCTCGGTCGGATCGGGAGCGAGCGCGCCGGCGGCCAGGGAGCGCGTCAGCGCCGTCGAATCGCCATCGGTCAGCCACTGCACCAGTCCGATGTAGTGACGAAAGATCAACGAGATCCAAAGTACGCCGACCAGATTGAAGATCGTGTGAAAGAAGGCGGCGCGGCGCGCATTGGTGTTGGCTCCGATCGCCGCCAGCAGTGCGGTGATCGTCGTGCCGATGTTCTCGCCGAGCACGAGCGCCGCCGCCGATTCGAAGTTGATTACCCCTTGGCTCGCCAGCGAGATGGTGATCCCGAGGGTCGCGGAGGAGCTCTGCACGAGCATCGTCAGGATGCAGCCGGCCGCGATACACTTGAAGACGCCGAACATCGTGTCGGCGCGGAACGCCTTGAACCACGCCTCGAACTCCGGCATCTTCTTGATGACCGCGCAGGCGTCCTTCATCAGTTCGAGACCGAAGAAGACCATGCCGATCCCCATGATCGCCAGCGCGGTATAACGCCAGCGGTCCCCTCGCGAGAAGAGATAGGCGAATGCGGCGACGCCGAGCATCGGCAGCCCCGCCTTGCCGACCTGCAGGACGAGAATCCAGCCGGTGATCGTCGTCCCGATGTTGGCTCCCATGATGACGCCGACCGCCTGAGTCAGATCCATCAGGCCGCTGTTGACGAACCCGACGACCATCACCGTCGTCACGCTGCTGGACTGGACGATGCAGGTGACGACGGTGCCGACGCCGGTCGCGAAGAAGCGGTTTCTCGTCACGGCTCCGATCAGGCGGCGGAGGCTGTTGCCGGCGACCGCCTGCATGCCGTCCGACATCGACTTCATGCCGAAAAGGAAGATGCCGAGTCCGCCGATCAGACCGCTGAGCAATTCGACCAGTTGCGACGTATCCAAGAAGCACCGCGCCGAGGGGACCGGGATTGTGAAGTTCCGATGAGGAAACGATGATTGTACCCCTCGGAGGTCTCCCTACAACGCGACCGAAGATCGCGGTAACCCCCAGGATCGAGCTCATTCGATGAGCGGCAGCAACGAATCCCGCTATGCGGTCGGCGACTGGGTCGTCTACCGGAAGCAGAAACGAGGGACCCATCCGGCCCCGCGAGCGAAGATCGTCGGCGCCGCCGAGAAGGGGGATTCGTACGCCTACCTGATCGACAAGTACTGGATCGTCGTGCGGGTCAGCCCCGGCAAACTGACGCTCAGGACGCGACGCGGCAAGCTGCACGAGATCGAGGGGGACGACCCGCGGTTGAGCAAGGCGAACCTGTGGCAGCGCTGGACGCTCGGGTACCGCTACCGCTCGATCGACGCGACGCCGCTGGCCGACTGAGCGGCGTGAAACGCATCGCGGCGACGAAAGGGACGCTGCGACGCGATGCCCCGCATCCGGTTCGACGTCGCCAGTTCGGTCGACATTGCCGTGGCGGTCGACATCGCCAAGTCGGTCGACGTTTCCGTCGGCACGAGGACGATCGGACCTCGCTCGCGACGCGACTCTTGCGTCAGCGCGGCGCGAATCGCTCGGCAAGCTCCCGATCGATCGCTTCGGCCTGTCGTCGCGCTTCGTCGACCGGCAGCCCTTGCGGCACGTCGGGGCGACGATGCCCCACTTGGCTCAGATACGCGTCGTGCAGGATCGCGTTGCGACGGCGCAGCGCGGCAAGCGCCTCGGACGGCACCTCGATCTCGTCGGTCAGTCCCCAGGCGTCGAGAATCGCCCTGGCGATCAGGCGATGTCCCTGGTCGTTCGGATGGATCCCGTCCGGTGCGACGGTCGCCGCGGGATCGTCGCGGCGTCGCGTTTCGAGCCAGTCGAGGATGGGGCGGCGAAGATCGATCGTCATCGCGACTCGGTCCCGCTGCGCCAGGCTCCAATCGGCATACCGAGCCAGCACGTCGTCGTAGTTCTCGTAGATCGCGAAGTAGGCGAACTCGTCGGCATCGGCGGGGCGCAGCTGTCCGCCGGCTCGCAGCGGCCCAGAGTCGAACGGCGGCGGCGTCAGCAGGATCAGCTTCGCTCCGTGCGCCTCGACCCGTTCGATCAGCCGATCGATCCCCGCCCGATACGCCGCGAACCGCTCCTCGGAGAACGGGTGATAGATCCCGTCGTTCATGCCGTAACAGGCGACGACCACGTCGGGGTCGAGCTGTTCGAGAGCTCGTTCCAGCCGCTCGTGGACATCGGGGCGAGGGAACGGATGCCCCGGCTCCGAAAGGCCGCTGCACGTCTCGCTCGACAGTCCCAGATTGATGATGTCGGGGAGCGGCTCGATGCGGTGTGCGCGGAGTTGAGCCTCGATCAGCGCCACGTAGGTTCCGGCATGAGTGATCGAATCGCCGAGAAAGAGGATCCGCTTCGCGCCCAGGGGAAACGAAGGCTCCTGCGCCGCAACGGGGGCGGCGGCGGCGGCGACGAGCGCGGCGGCAGCGAGCAACAGGATCGACCGAGGCGACAACCGACGGGCAGCCGGTCGAAGCGGCGGGAGGGGGCGAGACATCGGGGAGACCTCGATACGGAGCGATCGGGGAAAGCAAACCGAACGTCGCGGCAAGGAGGCGATGTTCGCTGTCGGATTATCCCCCTCTCGCGCNNTTCCGTTCTCGGACTCGACCATCGCTCCGGCCGCCGAACCGACGGCGTTGCCGGAGCGAGAGAGCGGCTTGCGGCGCACTCTTACGCGCGGCGCGCCGAGGCGTCATACTTGCCGCCGGCAGCGAGTCGTCGGGACGGAAGGGAGGCGGATGGGAAAGTCACGCAAGGAAGCCGACAAGAAGGGGCTCACGCAGGCGAGCGTCATTCCGTTCCGATCGGGACGAGACGGCCTGCAGTTCTGTCTGATCACGGCACGCAAGTCGGGACGCTGGGGCTTTCCGAAAGGCTCGATCCCGCGCGCCCTGACTCCGGTCCAGGCCGCGCTGATGGAAGCGCACGAGGAAGCGGGACTGGTCGGGTCGGTCGTCGGCGAACCGCTCGGCGGCTATCGGTACCGCAAGCGAGGGCGGAAGGAAAAGGAGTCGGTGGTCGTGATGCTGATGGAAGTCAGCTCGATCAGCCTGCACTGGAAGGAATCCGAGCAGCGACAGCGTCTGTGGACGAATGCCGAAGGGGTCCAGCGGCGTCTCGAAAAAGGGAGTCTGAAGCAGCTCTTCGGCCGCGCCCTCGACCGTCTGGCCGGCGCTCCGAGCGTCGACGAAGGGTCCTTCCTCGAGTCCCCCGACGAACCGAACGACGGCGACGAGGGCCCCGCCGGGGGCGATGCGAGCCATTGACCGGATTTCGGTCGCGGAGAGCGACTGTTCGAACGACCGGTTCGGCGCTACGCTGCCCGAATTCGAGCTCCGCTCGTTCGGCTCGTCAGTTGCACCCCGCTTCGATTCCGCAGGCATCGGGGGCGCGCCACTGCGTCGCTCGGCCTGTCCCGCCTCAGTCCCGGAGAACATCATGCGTTCGACCCCTTCGTTTCGCTCCTGGTTGCGCCGACTCGGGATTTTCGCATTCGCGACCGCTTGCGGGGCGCTAACCGCTCCGGTGTCGGCCGGTGAGCCGATCGTGCTCGGTGGCCCCGAACTCGCGGCAGGGATTCCGGGAGAAGGCGAGCTGACCGTCGCGCAGATCCGCTCATGGCTGGCCGATTCGTCGCGCCATGAGACGCTCGAGGTGCTGTTGCCCCCGGGGCTCGACCTGGCTCAAAGCGCCATCGTGATCCCGGAGGACAACCCGCTGACGATCGCGAAGATCGAACTCGGTCGGCAACTCTATTTCGATCCGAGACTCTCGCTCGACTCGTCCGTTTCGTGCGCCAGCTGCCATCATCCCGACAAGGGCTGGGCGTTCGATACTCGGTTCGGCGTCGGCATCGAAGGACAGGAAGGGAATCGGAACTCCCCGGTCAGCTACAACCGGATCCTGAGCGCGGCGCAGTTCTGGGACGGACGAGCGGCGTCGGTCGAGGCGCAGGCGATCGGGCCGATCGCCAACCCGATCGAGATGGGGTTCACGCACGAGGCCTGCGTCGAGCGGCTGAAGNNCAGCCGCTCCGGCTGCTCGAGACGCAGCTCGGATCGCAGCTGGACGAACCCGAACTCCTCCGTGAGGACGATCCCGACAGCTATGACCTGTGGCAGGAGCTGAAGATCGCCGCCGCGCGGAACCCGATGAGCGATTCGGCGAAGCGCGGACGCGATCTCTTCTTCAGCGATCGGACCGGCTGCGTGAACTGCCATTCGGGAGCGAACTTTACCGACGAGCTTTATCACAATCTGGGGGTCGGTATGGACGCCGCGGAGCCGGACCTCGGCCGCTTCGTCGTCACCGGAGAGGAAAAGGATCGCGGAGCCTTCAAGACGCCGACGCTCCGCAACGTCGAACTGACCGCGCCGTACATGCACGACGGCAGTCAGCAGACGCTCGAGGAAGTGGTCGAGTGGTATGCCAAGGGAGGACATCCGAACCCGACCCTCAGCGACAAGGTGAAGAAGCTCGAGCTGACCGAATCCGAGAAGGCCGATCTGGTCGCCTACATGCGCAGTCTGACCGGACCCTTCACGCCGGTCCGAACCGACCGCCTGCCGGAGTAACGCCGAAGCAGGTTCCCCGGCAAGGTGACTGGGGGATCTGCGGCGACTCGGTCGAATCTCGATGCGGCTCGGCGCTCGAGATTCCCCTCCGACGAACCGCGAACCTGACGACCGCGCGATCTCGCTGTCGCGACGACCCGAACGGACCGATACGAACCGACGTAGCGGCTCGTTCGGATCGGGTGAGATGGCGAGGGGATTCGCATGAGGCGGTTCGGATTGGCGAGGTGGCTCGCTGCGGCGCTGCTCGGCGGCGCCGGCACCTTCGCGTCGGCACAGGAAGGAACTCTTCCCTCGGTCTCGGCCGAGCCGACGGTGACCCCTGCCTCGTCCGAGCCGCGGTTTTCCGGGAGTGAGTCAGGCGGGATCGAGCTGTCGACCGCTTGGTTCGAAACCGGCGATCCGACGGCGGAGTCGCCTTCGGGAGTCGCGTCGGTCGTCCCTGCGCCGGCGCCGGCGTCCCCCGCTCCGCCGACCTTTCCGACCGTCACGCTGACCGGGTTCTTCCACGCCGACGCGGTCTGGTTGGCTCAGGACACCGCAAGCCTGGCGACCTTCGGCGACATTCCGGACTTCGCGGATTTCCGCCGAGCCCGTTTGGCGGCCAAGGGAAAGGTCGCCGAGAACTTCGGTTACATGACCGAGTTCGACTTCGCCTTTCCCGGGCGTCCGACCTTCATGGATGTCTGGGGCGAGTTCCTGGAGGTGCCGACGTTAGGAACGATCCGCATCGGCCAGTTCCGTCAGCCGTTGTCGATGGACGCGATGACGAGCGTCAAGGATCTGACCTTCCTCGAACGGAACTCCTCGTTCGCCGCGTTCCTCCCCTTTCGGCAGATCGGCATCCAGGCGTACGACACGTTCGCCGACGAGCACGGGACCTGGGCCGTCTCGGGGTATCGAGTGCCGACCAATCCGTTCGGGACCGCGGTCGGCGACAAGGGATACGGCGTCAGTACCCGAGTGACGCTTGCGCCGCTCCAGGACGCGACCTGCAATCGCGTGCTGCATGTCGGCTTCGGATTCTCGTACGACAATCCCGGCACGGGCCTCGCCCGCTTCCGTTCGACGCCCGAGATCGGCGTCACGGCGGGAGACTTCGCGGCGAATCCGATCGTCATTCCGTTCTTCGTCGACACCGGCGATCTGGCGACCGACGGCTACTCGATCTACGTGGCGGAAGGAGCATGGGCGAACGGCGCGAACCTGCTGCAGTCCGAGGTGTATCACGTGCAGGCCGACCTGACGAACGCTCCGGTCGCGAACTTTCGCGGAGCGTATGTCCAGGCCTCGCGCGTACTTACCGGCGAGTATCGCCCCTACGATCCGAAGGCGGGGGCCTTCAGTCGCGTCCGCTTGCGTCAGGACGGCGCCGGTCGAGCGATTCCCGCGTGGGAGATCGCGGCGCGATGGTCGTATCTGGACCTGAACGCCGCGACCGTTTCGGGAGGTCGTCTGAACGACTTGACCGCCGGTCTCAACTGCTATGTGAACAAGAACGCGAAGCTGCAGTTCGACTGGACGCATGCCTTCCAGGATCAACCGGGAGTCGGGCCGACCGATACCGACATCGTCGCGACTCGATTGCAGGTCGACTTCTGAGCGAAACGACGGGCGGTGCGCACCGCCCGCCGCCACACGGAACGACGCCGTTCACGCCGCGCGACGACGCACGATCTCGGCGCCGGTCGTGACTCGCTCGACTCGCAGCCGCTCGGTCAGCGCCGACAACGGTGCGCCGCAGGCGTAGTCGAGCGAGACGCGAAAGCGATCGCCGCTCGTGACCGTTTCCGATCGTTCGAGCGGAACGACCAGAAACTGATTCGGCCACGCGAAGGTCCGCCCTTCTTCGAGCACGATGCCGATCAGGTTCTGCGTCAGGAAGCGGAGCGCGTTCAGGCGGCCGTCGTGGACGACGGTCAGTTCGCCCGACCAGTCGAACCGCTGCGGAATCGATTCGTCGTAGCAGAACTGGCCGTAGGTGGTCGGATCGGTCAGTTCGCGCGTGCGCGGCTGGAAGGCCGACGGCGCCTGGAAGAGCGGGACCGGCGCGCAGTAGCCGGCATAGTCGAAGTCCTGCTCCACTCCCTGGACCATCAACAGCGTCGCCTCGGGAGCGAAGCGGGTCGGATGGTCGCCGTGCATCGCGGAATGATTGCGCCGAAAAGCGGCGATCACTTCGGTCTGCTTCTCTCGTACCAGGCCGACGTGGAGCATCTCGCAGATGACGAAGTCGGCCGGTTCGGCCGGCACGAACTCGCGCGCATCGGCCTGCACCACTTCGATCCGTTCCTCGAGTCCGTTCAGGCGGATCAGACGTCGCGCGGTCCGGACCAGTTCGGGGTTCCGCTCGACACAGACGACCTGGGCTCCGCATCGCGCCGCGAAGCTCGACAGGATGCCGGTCCCGCCGCCGAGTTCGACGACTCGCATGCCGGGGCGAACAAAGTGCTCGATCGTCTCGCGAAAGGCGTCGACCCGTTCCGAGTCCTGCAGCATCTGCCAGTGGTAGTGCAGCGGGATGAACTGACCGAGCTGTTGCTCTTCGCCGATCTCGTTCGATTGCGGCTCGCTCATCGGGCGCGTCCTCGGGGCGAGGTCGCGGCGCACGGTTCGACGAACGACCGGAACGGGCGCGCCACGCTCGGGGCGGACGATAGGAGGAGGCTCGCGATCAGGCAAGAGCGAACCACCCGTTCGCGACCGTCGAACGGGGCCCGCTTCAGGCGAGGATCGCGTCGATCGGGGTGCCGTGATCGATCTCCAGACGCTTGCGCCCCGGAATCTCCAGGCGGCGCGAGTCGAGCCCGAGTTGCTTGAGGATTGTCGCGTGGATATCGGTGACGTAGTGCCGATCCTCGACCGCATGNNTCCTCGAGCAGCCCGGCGATCGGCTTGTCGACCTGGCGACAATTGCTCTCGTGGTTCCCCTTCAGGCCGCCGTGCGCGTCCCAGACGCCGGCGCCGCCGGCTCCGTGCTGAATCTGGATGAACCGGACCCCCTTCTCGACGAACCGCCGCGCCGCCAGCAGTTGTTGCCCGAAGTCGCGCGTGTGAGGGTCGTCCAATCCGTACATCGAACGGGTCCGTTCGTCCTCGGTCGCGAAGTCGAGTACCTCGGGGACCGAACGCTGCATCCGGAACGCCAGCTCGTACGACTGGATC
>DMPQ01000404.1:1711-4418 GCA_003455945.1 Planctomycetaceae bacterium | reverse complement strand
GTCCCTGACGGGACTTGATACGGCCTCGGCCACGGAGTGACCGGGCCCACGAGAAAGGCAGGGCACTCGAAGGTGCGACCGGGGTCGGTCGCACTACGACAGTCGCACTACGACAGTCGTACTACGACAGTCGTACTACGACAGTCGCACTACGACAGTCGTACTACGACAGACGCACTTCACGACCGAGGACGATTACTCGATCGGTTCGCTCTTGGGGTAGCTGCCGAGCACGACGGTGCGGACGGTGCGACGTCTCAGGGCGATGAGCGCCTTCTCGATCTTCGGGTTCGACTCGTGCCCCTCGACTTCGACGAAGAACAGGTACTCGTTGGCCGAGCCGGGCATCGGGAACGACTCGATCCAGGTCAGGTTGAGCCGGTTCCCCTTGAAGACGGCCATCGCATCGGCCAGAGCGCCGGGGGAGTGCGGCAGCTCGATCATCAGTGCCGTCTTGTCCGCTCGACTGCGCGCCGGCGAACTCTGTCCGATGATCGCGAACCGAGTCGTATTCGAGCGGTTGTCCTCGATGTTCGACTCGATCGGTTCCAGACCGTATTGCAGTCCGGCCTGACGACTGGCGATCGCTGCCGCTCCAGGGCGCTCGGCGGCGATCTGAGCGGCGGCGGCGGTGCTCGTCATCTCGATCAGCCGCGCCTCGGGCATGTGCCGCGCCAGCCAGGTGCGGCACTGAGAGATCGCCTGAGCCTTGGAGTAGATCTCGACGATCTCGCTCCGCGGCGAACGAGAGAGCAGATGGTGATGAATCCGCAGTTGCACTTCGCCGCAGATTCGTACCGGCAGGCGGACGAACATGTCGAGGGTGTCGGCGATCCGGCCGTCGGTCGAGTTCTCGATCGGGACGACGCCGAAAGAAACGTGCCGGCGATTCACCTCGTCGAAGACCGCGGCGATCGTCGGCGACGGAATCAGCTCGTGCGCCTCGCCGAAGTGATGCGCCGCGGCCAGGTGACTGTACGAATAGGCGGGGCCGAGATAGGCGACGCGAGTCCGCTTCACGAGCGCTCGCGATCCCGACTCGACCGCTGCCAGGATCGTCCGAAGCGTCTGGGGCGTGAGCGGCCCCTTGGCCCCTTCCAGACGCTTGTCGAGTTCGGCCGGATCGATCGTCGGTTCGACGATCGCCCCTTCGTCGCTCTTGGCCCACCGCTCGAACGTCTTGGCTCGCTCGTTCGCCAGACGGATCAGTTCCTTGTCGAGCTGATCGAGGCGGCGGCGCAGATCGCTCGCCTTCGGCTTGCTGCCGGAGCGCGATGAAGGTTGGCGCGAGGTCATGCTCACTCCAGGATCGTCGAGAGGTGGGAGGCGAGAGGGGGAGACGGCGGACCGCTGCGGGAGCAGGAGGAGCCGGCTCGGTGAACTCGGCGTCCGCCCCGATGAGCCGAGCGGAGACCGAGGAAGCGAGGTCATCGCAGAGCGAGCGGACGCGGGAGCGAGTCGTTCGGCGGATTTGGGGGGAGCGTAATGGGGGCGCCGAGCGGCGTCAATCGACAGGCCGCAGCGGTCGACAGCCCCCGGTGCGACTCACGACGCTCCGAAAGACCGCTCATGCCTGCCAGGCCGCGCGAGCGACCTGACGGATCGTCGCTCGTGTCGCGGACCGGGGCTCGGGAGGGCGTGTCAAATTGGCAGGCAAGGGGAACGATTCTTCCGTTCGCTCCGCCCCGTCCCGAAAGCCGCTGCCGAAGGCGAATCGTGAACTCGCTGAAACCCAGGGAAAATCGCGATTCGCGGGCTCCTGGGCCTCGGTTTCGCGATGTGGCACGACGGTTGCCTCTAGCCGGATCCGACAGCGGAATGGCACTTCGACGAAAGGAACCCAGCCATGGCTCACGGCGAAAAGATCATCGGCATCGACCTCGGCACCACCAACTCGGTCGTCTCGATCATGGAAGGGGACGAAGCGAAGGTGATTCCGAATGCCGAGGGGAATCGGCTGACGCCCAGCGTCGTCGCGTTCACCGACAAGGGGGAAGTCCTGGTCGGAGAGCCGGCGAAGCGTCAGGCGGTCACCAACCCGACTCGGACCATCTATTCGGTCAAGCGGTTCATGGGACGTCGTCACTCGGAGGTCGCCTCCGAGGAGAAGATGGTCCCGTACAAGGTCGTCGGCGGCGCGGACGAGTACGTCAAGATCGGCGTCGGCGATCAGCAGTACACCCCTCAGGAAGTCTCGGCCAAGACCCTTCGCAAGCTGAAGGAAGCGGCCGAGTCGTACCTGGGGCACAAGGTCAACAAGGCGGTGATCACCGTCCCGGCCTACTTCAACGATGCGCAGCGGCAGGCGACCAAGGATGCCGGCCAGATCGCCGGCCTCGAAGTCGCGCGGATCATCAACGAGCCGACGGCCGCCGCGATGGCGTACGGTCTGGACAAGAATCACAAGGAACAGAAGATCGCCGTCTTCGATCTCGGCGGCGGGACGTTCGACGTCTCGATTCTCGAGCTCAACAACGACGACGGGACGATGGTCTTCGAGGTGATCTCGACCAACGGCGATACGCACCTGGGTGGTGACGACTTCGACGAGGCGCTGATCAACTATGTCGCCGATCAGTTCCGCTCCGAGAACGGCATCGACCTGCGCAAGGACACGATGGCGCTCCAGCGACTGCAGGAGGCGTGCGAAAAGGCGAAGAAGGAACTGAGCTCGGTCCCGCAGACCGAGATCAACCTGCCGTTCATC
>DMPQ01000404.1:0-1642 GCA_003455945.1 Planctomycetaceae bacterium | reverse complement strand
CGATCGGCGCCGCGATCCAGGGCTCGGTCCTCGCGGGCGAGCGGAAGGACGTGCTGCTGCTGGACGTCACGCCGCTGACGCTCGGAATCGAGACCGAAGGGGGCGTGATGACCTCGCTGGTCGATCGCAACACGACGATCCCGACCGAGCGGAAGAACGTCTTCAGCACGGCGTCCGACAACCAGACTGCGGTCACCATCCAGGTCTATCAGGGCGAGCGCAAGATGGCTCGCGACAACCGTCTCCTCGGCCAGTTCAATCTGGAAGGGATCGCCGCGGCTCCGCGCGGTGTGCCGCAGATCGAAGTGAAGTTCGACATCGACCAGAACGGTATCCTCAGCGTCTCGGCCAAGGATCTCGGCACCGGCAAGGAAGCGTCGGTGAAGATCGAGCAGTCCTCGGGACTGAGCGACGAGGAGATCGAACGGATGCGAAAGGCGGGTGAGGCGCATGCGGCCGAAGACAAGCGGAAGCTCGACCTGGCCAATGCCCGCAACCAGGCCGATCACCTCTGCTACCAGGTCGAGAAGAGTCTCGAAGAGCACAAGGAGAAGCTGACCGACGCCGACAAGGAGCCGATGCAGCGCGCTGTCGCCAAGCTGCGAGAGACCTCGAAGGGCGAGGACATCGAAGCGATCCAGGCGGCGGTCAAGGAGCTCGAACAGGCGCAGCACGCCTGGAGCAAGGTGCTCTACGAGAAGGCGGGCCAAGGTGCCGAAGGCGGAGCGGCCGGAGCTGCTTCGAACGCCGGTGACGACGATGCGATCGACGCCGAGTTCGAAGTGAAGAAGGACTGAGCTCGCGCTGCTGCGTGCGGCCGAGAGTGACGAACGGCGACGAGCCCGTCGGGAAGCGATTCCCGACGGGCTCGTTTCGTTTCTCCGGCGTATTGGGCTCCCGGGCCTGCTTCGGCGAAGGGCGCTCTCGCCACGCAGGAAAGGAAGAAGATGGAGGGAACGTCAGCCGCCACATGTTCGCGAGCGACGGAACGCTGCGAGTCGCGTTCGATTGCCGCCGTTCGGCACAGGCATTGCAAACGATCGACTCTCGGCGAGCGGCGCCTGTCGCGCGGCACGCCGCGACAACGCGAGATCGAGAGGAGCAGGACGATGGCATTCCGATTCGAGAAGCTGACCGTCAAGGGACAGGAAGCGGTGGCCGGGGCTCGCGACCGCGCGATCGACGCCGGCAATCCCGAAATCACCTCGCTCCATCTCCTCGCGGCGTTGGTCGACGAGACGGATGGGCTCGTGCGCCCGCTGCTCGAGAAGCTCGGCACGTCGCACGATCGGATCCGAACGATTCTGGCAGGTGACCTCAAGCGACTNNGAGCCGGGGATGCAGGCCGAGCTGCGCAAGGTGCTCGAAGAGTCGGCGAAGATCGCCGAGGGGATGAAGGACGAGTTCGTCTCGACCGAGCATCTGCTGCTGGCGCTGACGCGCATCGACGGCCTCGCCAAGAAGGGGCTCGAACTCTGCGCCATCCGCGAGAAGGATCTGCTGCAGGCGATTCGGAGCGTGCGAGGGAGCAACCGCGTGACCGATCAGAATCCGGAATCGAAGTTCCAGGCGCTCGAGAAGTTCGGCATCGATCTGGTCGAGCGGGCGCGCGCGGGAAAGCTCGATCCGGTCATCGGGCGCG
>DMPQ01000365.1 GCA_003455945.1 Planctomycetaceae bacterium | reverse complement strand
GTGCCGATCACCGCCAAGCTCGTCGCGAATCTGATCACGCGAGCCGGAGCGGATCGGGTGCTGGCGATGGACCTGCACGCCGCGCAGATCCAAGGTTTCTTCGACGTCCCGGTCGATCACCTGTACGCCGGCAAGGTGCTGACGAACCACTTCCGCGCCCAGCGCTGGAACCCCGACGATCTGGTCGTCGTCAGTCCGGACGAAGGGAGCATCAAGCGAGCCGTCGGTCACATGAAGCGGCTCGGCGGGACCCTCGCGATCGTCGACAAGCGGCGCGAGAACGCCAACGTCACCAAGCAGGAGAACATCATCGGCGGTCCGGTCGAAGGGAAGATCGCGCTGATGTTCGACGACATGATCAGCACCGCCGGTTCGATCTGCGGCGCTGCCGAGCTGGTGAAGCGTTACGGAGCCCGCGAGATCCACGTCGCCGTGACGCATGGCGTCTTTGCCGGCAAGGCGATCGAGCGACTGGAGAAGNNCGTCTGGACAAGATCAAGGTCCTCTCGGTCGCCACGCTGCTCGGCGAAGCGATCAAGCGAATCCATCACGACCAGTCGATCAGCGCGATCTTCTCCGAGAGCGAAGCGGTCTCGGACTGACGATCGTCGGCGCGGCGGGCCGTCGCCTACTCGGCGGCGTCCGACGCCGTCGAAGAAGCGGATGCGGCCGTCGTCTCGGGCGCGGTGCGTGCGAGCAGCTCGGCGGCCATGCGTGCCGCCTCAGGATCGGCATCGGTCGCCGCTCGTTCGAGCGCCTCGACCAGCGGCCGAATCGACTCGGCCTGATCGCGGCGAAGGGCCCGCAGCTGCTCGACCGAAGCCGGCTCGCTCAGTCCGGTGACGATCTGCCGCCGCGTGGCGCTGTCGCCGTCGTTCAGGCCGCCGAGCGTCGCCGCATAGGACGTCGCGAGCATCTCCAGGCCGGCGCCGATCAGGTTTCCCGGCACCGCGGCCAGGTTCTCGACCCGCTCCCGCACCTCGCGAGTCGCCTCGGCCGCCGCATCGCGCGATCGCCGAGCGATCATCGGCACGAAGATGGTCACGTAGAGTGCCGCTCCGATCGCGACCCACATGCCGACGTTCTTCGACGCGTTGCAGCCGCAGGAGCCGAGCTTGCAGGAGGCCGACTTGGCGTTCGAGACTCCATCGGCCGGGATGATCGGAGGCAGTTCGCTCATCGGTCGACTCCTTCGCGCATCGGACTCGCTCGGCCGATTCGATGATCGCCGGACGTTCAGTCGTCCGAGTCGACCGGAGCCGAAGTCAGACGCCGGTCGACCTTCGCTTCGATCAGATCGTCGCGGGTGTCGAAGCGGCGGTCAGGCCCGGCGCTGCGGATCGCGAAGCCGTCGGTCCGCTCGTCGTATCGCAGCTCGTTCCCCCAGGCATCCTGGTGGCGGACGGTGACGGAGTTTCCTTCGTAGCCGTCGAGCTCGCGCTTCGCCTCGTCCGACGCCTCCTCGACCTCTTCCATCGCCCCTTCGATCCGTTCCATCGTGGCGCGAATCTCGCGTTCCAGATGGCGGCGAGCGTGGCGAGCCTGAGCGTGATAGGCGGGGATGGCGATCATCGAACCGATGAAGCCGACGCCGAGCAGACTCAGCACGAACCCGGTCGCCGCCAGCCCTCGGGGACGCTTGAAGAGTCCGAAGAAGCTCAGCAGCAATCCGAGCGGCGAAAGGAATCCGAAGGTGAAGATCCCGAGGATGCCGAAGACGAACCCGGCGGTCCCGAGTCCGTTGGTCGGCGGCTTGGGGGGATCCAGGATGTAGATCACTTCCCGTTCGCCGGTCGCCGTTCGCATCTGGCTCATCCCTACACCCTCCTCGCTCGCTCCACGATCCGCTGGCCGCCCGTCTCCGAGATGGCGGTCGAATCGTCGGAAGGGAGTTCGCCGACCGCCAGCCGTTCTTTGGAGAGGGCCGACGATTTTGGCCGACCGTCGCCGCCAGCCTTGCGGCGACGGCTCGATCGCGGGGGATGCGAACCGGCGAAACCGCCGGAAACAGGCGGCATCGAGCGAGGCGGGACCGAGGGGGGACTCGGACATCCCCCCTGGTCCGGTTCGTTGAAGCGATCAGGCGTTCGGCTTGATCTCGCCGCGCTTCAGCTTGTCGCCGTAGGTATCGAGTTCCCGCTTCACCCGGCCGCTCAGGATGTAGAGACCGAGGAGGTTGGGGAAGCTCATGCCGAGGATGAGCGTGTCGGAGAAGTCGAGGATGTTCCCCTTGGTCACGATCGAACCGAGCACGGTGAAGACCAGGAAGAGGATCTTGTAGACCATCGACGATCCCTGACCGAACAGACTCGTCCAGCACCGCTCGCCGTAGTACGACCACGAGATGATGGTCGAGAAGGCGAACAGCACGACCGCTCCGTAGAGGATGTAGCGGAAGAACGGGAGCCCCTTGGGGCCGGTGACCGCCGCCATGGTCACCGACGACCCGGCTCGCTGAGCGACGAGCGGTCCGTACGCTTCGTTTTCCCAGGTGCCGAGCGGCTGGGCGTGCACGTAATCCGAATCGACCATCTGAGCGACTTCCGAGGTCGCTCCGGTTTCGTTCTGGACCGTGATCGTCGTCTCCTGGCCGATCTTCAGCGAGGCGAGCTGTTCGTTCGGCGTCCAGGTCCCTCCGGCGATGACGACGACCAGGCCGGTCATCGTGCAGACGAGGACCGTATCGATGAACGGTTCGAGCAGCGCGACGATCCCCTCGCTCACCGGTTCGTCGGTCTTCGCGGCGGAGTGAGCGATGGCGGCCGAGCCGGTCCCCGCCTGATTCGAGAAGACCGCTCGCTGGATGCCGAGGACCATGCCGCCGAGCAGACCGCCGAGTCCCGCCTTCATCGACCAGGCGTTGGTGAAGATCGTGGCGAACGCCTGAGGGACCTCGGCGGCGTTGGTGATCAGGATGTAGAGCGCCATCCCGACGTACGCGACGCACATGAACGGGACGATGATCGACGCGACTCGGCCGATCGACTTGATGCCGCCGATGATCACCAGCCCGGCCAGGAAGGCCATGATCAGGCCGTAGATCACCGGGTGCTGCCCCTCCTGCAGGATCGGAGCGGCTTCGCGGATGACGTCGAGCGACTGGCCGACCTGATACGAGTTGCCTCCGCCGAACGACGCGAGAATGCAGAGGATCGAGAAGAGGATCGCCAGGAAGCTGCCGAGGGCTCCGAGCCCCTTTTCCTTCAGGCCGTCACGCAGGTAATGCATCGCGCCGCCGGTGATCGTCCCGTCGTGATTCACCTTGCGATAGAGTTGCCCGAGGGTGCACTCGGTGAACTTGCTCGTCATTCCGAGCAGGCCGATCAGCACCATCCAGAAGATCGCTCCCGGTCCTCCTGCGCCGACCGCCAAGGCGACTCCGGCGATGTTTCCCAGCCCGACCGTGGCGCTCAGCGCCGAAGCGAGGGCCTGGAAGTGCGAGACCTCGCCGACATCGTTCTTGTCGTCGTAGTCCCCCTTGGTCAGTCGAATCGCGTGCCAGAAGTAACGCAGGTTGACGAAGCTCATCCGGAGCGTCAGGAAACAGGCAGCGACCAGCAGCCACGCGACGACGAAGGGGATCTTGCGGCCGAAGAGGTACTCGGAACCGAAGCTGTTGAAGAGGACGTAGTTCAGCGGATCGAGCAGGTAGACCTTGAAGGCGGAGTCGACTTGGGCGTACCAGTCGGCGGCCGGAGTGGCAGCGGCAGCGGCGGTGGCCGGTGTGTCGGTCGCCGAGGCTTCCGCGGTCGGCGTTTCGGGAGTCCCCGAGTCGGCGGCGGACGAATCGGCAGCCGCCGCATCGCCGGGGGTCGACGGAGCCGGTTCGGTCGCGGTCGCGGCCGGCGGAGCGGAATCGGACGAGGTCGGTTCGTCCTGAGCGACGGAGCCGGCGGCGAGCAGCATCGCCAACATCAGACTCCCGATTCCCATCGCCATGCGACCTCGTCGCGACGTCCCGAGCGGCGCGGTCGCGAAACGAAACGATACGAGCGGGGATCGGTGAGGCATCGTGAGGTCCGTCGGAGAGGGAAGCGAATGCAGGCCGAGCCGCAGGCCATCGGAGCGACGACGGCGGGACGGAAC